>JAQAZP010000019.1:0-62220 GCA_032127265.1 Acidobacteriota bacterium | reverse complement strand
GACATCGGCCTTGCCGGAATGCTGATCTTCTTCGTGGCGCTGGCCATGACCGTCAAAGCCAATCTTGACGAGCGTGAACTGCAACTGGCCCACAAGGTCCAGTCCCTCGAAGGAATCCCGGTGGCCGCGGCGCTG
The DNA here is from genome assembly GCA_032127265.1 of Acidobacteriota bacterium. Taxonomy (GTDB): domain Bacteria; phylum Acidobacteriota; class JAQAZP01; order JAQAZP01; family JAQAZP01; genus JAQAZP01. The sequence continues at coordinate 62,085 of JAQAZP010000019.1, read as the reverse complement.
GGCTTGATCTATGTCGCCTTTCCGGCGGTCAACTGGTTTCACGCCTTCATCGGCATCGGCCTGCTGACCCGTGGAATACTGGGCCTGATTATCTTCGCACGGCAGTAGCGGCTTACCATCCATCAGAGTTATATTCAGGGGAGCTGGTACGATCCCGGCAGTACGCAACCCCACTTTCAGACATGGCCGACAGAGGAGAAAGAATGCCGATACTGCTCATTTCGTCCTTCACCCTCATCACCCTGGCCCTGCTCTTCTACTCCCTCGGGGTCTGGGCCGAGCGGATCGCCCGCTACCTCAAGCCGTGGCACGTGGCCGCCTTCTGGACCGGCCTGGTCTTCGACATCTCGGGTACCCTGGCCATGCACGCCCTGGCCGAGGGAAAGTTCGACATCCTCGAACCCCACACCCTCACCGGCCAGATCGCGCTCTGGCTGATGCTGATCCACGCCGTCTGGGCCACCCACGTGGCGAGGAAAGTGACCGAGCGGGCCCGGTCCACCTTCCACCGCTACAGCCTCTTCGTCTGGATTATCTGGCTGGTGCCATATTTCGGGGGGATGTATTTGGGGATGAGCGGCAAATAACACTCCATGGGGGCCGTGTGCAAGAGGCGGTGTGTCTTTCCTTCGGGCCGCGATCCGGCACTGGAAATCTGCACCATGACAGAGGCGAAGAAACTGGTTAAAGAACCGATGACCTTCACCAGGAACCAGGCACTGCTGCTGGGGATCGCATCGCTGCTCCCCTGCTGCTGGGTTTTCCTGTTCTATGGTGCATTCATGTTCGCACGACAATCTGAACCGGCGCCGGGCATAATGCCCGGTCTGGCGGTCATCATGCTCACCCTCCCCTACCTTTACACTCTCGCCCTGATCATCTTCTACATTGTCCTGATCAGCAGGGAGACGGACCTGACCAGCAACCGGAAATACAGCTGGGGCTGGATCGTCTTTTTCGCCAACATCATGGCCTTCCCCCTGGTCTGGTACAAGTTCGTCTGGTCCAAACTCGATCAGCCTGACAGGCCACCGGCGGTGGAGACGCCGGTGGCCTCCGGACGAAAAAAGGCGATATGGCTGGGAGTTGTTTCATGGGCGCCGATCTGCATGATCATCCTGGGCATCGCGGTGATGGTGCTGGCCGGACAAGCAGTTCGATCACCGGAGGTAATGATATCCATCATCCTTTGCAGTTTCATTGTCATCGGGATCATTTCCATCTCGTTGACGGTCTATTTCTGCATTCTCATCAGCAAGGATCAGGAACTGACCAGCGAACAGAAACACAACGGGTACTGGGCGATCTTTCTCCTGAACTTCTGGGCCTTCCCCTGGGCCTGGCACAAGTTTGTCTGGAAAAAGCTGAAAGAGCCCGTCGATGCCAGAGCAGTGAAAATCATCGCTACGGAAGGCGGAGAAACCGATGATTGAGAAAGCGGATCCGAGGGGCTACACACGGGTGCTGGCCGGTGTGGAGTTGAAGGTGCTGGCCCACGGTGAACAGACCATGATCACCGAGTTCAGGCTGGACAAGGGCGCTCTGATCCCCGAGCACCAGCACCCCCACGAGCAGACCGGCTACCTGGTGAGCGGATCGCTGCGCTTTTTCAGCGGGGATGAAACCGTCGTTGCCACGCCCGGCGACAGCTGGAACCTGCCTTCGAACAAGCCCCACGGCGCCGAGGCCCTGGAGGACTGCGTGGTGGTGGAGGTATTCTCTCCGGTGCGGGACGACTACCTTTCGTTATAAAATACCAGCAGAACTTCAGGACACCAATCGGAGCAGTAATCCAATGAAGAAAACACCATTCAAGGTCCACGTCTTCATCTGCGTCAATGATCGCCAGGGTGCCCGAAAATCCTGTGCCGACGAAAACGGCATGGAGATCAAGGCCCGGATCAAGGATGCGGTGAAGGCCCGGGGCTGGTTCGTGCCGCAGGTCCGGGTCTCGCAAAGCGGCTGTCTGGGTCTTTGCGAAAAGGGCCCCAACGTGATGATCTACCCCCAGGAGATCCTCTTCTCCGGGGTGACCCTCGACGACGTGGACCGCATCGTCGACGAGATCGGGAACTGTCTCTAACAGCGGTTCGCGGATGAGCATCCGGGGAAGCGCGTCGTGCCCCGCCGCTGGAGAAGCGCATGAAGCTCGAAAACTTCCGGCTGGAACGATATCTCGCCGAACACGAGTTCAGCGCACCATACGTCCTCTGTGCCTCGGACTGCGAGAGTCTCGAACTGCGCGAGTTGCTGGCGCTGGAGCCGGGGGCCGAGGAACGGTTCTTCAAACTACGGCTGGGGTATACCGAATCCCTGGGGCACCCGGAGCTCCGGCAAGCCATCACCACTCTCTATGAGAGGGTCCTGCCGGACCAGGTCCTGGTGCACAGCGGTGCCGAGGAGGCGATCTTCAATTTCATGAACGTGGCCCTCGAACCGGGGGACCACGTGGTGGTCCACGCTCCGTACTACCAGTCGCTGGGCGAGGTGGCTCGGGGCATCGGCGCCGGGGTTACCCACTGGCAGGGTGACCCGGAGAAGGGCTGGAGGCTCGACCTTGGCCACCTTGAGGGCCTGCTCACCCACCGCACCCGGGTGGTGGTGGTCAATGTCCCCCACAACCCCACGGGGTTCCTGCCCGATGAGGCGTTCCTCCGTGAACTCTCGGCACTGTCCGAAAGGCACGGTTTCCTCCTCTTTTCCGACGAGGTCTACCGCGGGCTGGAACACAAGCCCGGCGGCCCGTTGCCCTCCATGACCGACCTCAACGGACGCGCCGCGGCCCTGGGGGTAATGTCGAAAACCTATGGTCTGGCCGGTCTGCGCATCGGCTGGATCGCCACCCGCAACCGGAAACTCTACCAGTCACTGGCCGCTTTCAAGGATTACACCACCATCTGCAGCAGCGCCCCCAGTGAGTTCCTTGCCGCGCTGGCCCTGCAGCACCGCGGACCGATCGTCCGGCGGAACCTGGAGATCATTCGATCCAACCTCGACCGGCTCGACGCTTTCTTTGCCGATCACCCTGACCGGTTTCGCTGGGTGCGCCCCAGCGCCGGGTCCATCGCCTTTCCGGAGTTGCTCGAAGGATCGGCGGATTTGTTCTGCCGGGACCTTCGACAGAGCGCCGGCGTGCTGCTTCTTCCGGGGACGGTGTACGGACCGGAATACAACGCGTTCCGGATCGGTTTCGGCCGTGCCGATCTGCCCCGGGCCCTGGAGCGGCTGGAGCGTCATGTCCAGCATTCGGAATAAACATCACGTGCACACCGGGGACGACGCTGAAAACAGGTCATGAATTCAATTACGTCCCTGACTGTTGCCCGCACCGGAAGGTATGGATGCGCGATAGTTATATAGTTATCTACGTCCCCGACCTCCTCCCCGGTCCCGGATAGGGTAGAATGGTTGACCAGAACGGCGGCCGCAGTCGGCGCCCTCACCAGGAAAGGCAGGTGCACCATGCAGCCACGCGAGTTGCTGCGCATGAGTTACCGGGTGGGCATCATGGCCGACGCGCTGGCGGCGTTGATGATGCTGGGCCAGGCAATCTTCGGCCACCAGAGCCCGTTGACCCGCTACACGCCGCAGCTGCCCTACCGCTACGCCATGGGGATGGGCGGTTCGCTGATGGTCGGCTGGACACTGCTGCTCATCTGGGCCGACCGGGACCCGGAAGCGCGCCGGGGAGTGCTGCCGATTACCGTCGTGGTGTTGATCGGGATGCTGGCCAACGGCCTGGCCGCGTCCCTGGCCGGCTTCACCAAGATGTCGTCCCTCTTGCCGCTGTTCCTCATCGAAGTGGCGATGATCATACTTTTCAGCGTCAGCTACCTGCTGTCGCGAAGCCATGACGGCGAGAACAACGACCAGGAAGCCGGGCAAGAACAGGTATAGGAGCGCCGCATGTCACTGCCTTACAAACGCCTCTTTTTCTGGTCGCTCAGTTCGTCCCTTGCCGGGTTTCTCTTCGGTTTCGACACGGTGGTCATTTCCGGCGCCGAGCAGCGGATACAGGCCCTGTGGAGCCTCGGCAGCGGTCAGCACGGTCTGGCGGTGAGCATGGCCCTCTGGGGTACGGTGATCGGCGCTCTGCTCGGTGGCTGGCCCAGTGAACGCTTCGGCAGAAAGGCCACCCTGCTCTGGATCGGCGTTCTTTACCTCGTCTCGGCCATCGGTTCGGCGCTGGCCCCCGAGGTCTACACCTTCATGATCGCCCGGTTTATCGGCGGCCTGGGCGTGGGTGTCTCCACCGTGGCGGCACCGCTCTTCATCGCCGAGATCGCCCCGGCCCGCTACCGCGGACGCCTGGTTGGCCTGTTCCAGTTCAACATCGTCTTCGGCATCCTCGTCGCCTTTCTCTCCAACGCCCTGCTGGCCGGCCTGGGTCAACACGCCTGGCGCTGGATGCTGGGGGTGGAAGCGATCCCCGCCCTGGTCTTTGCCCTGCTCTGTATCGGCCTGCCCGAAAGCCCGCGCTGGCTGATCCTGCACAACCGGCGGGAGGAGGGCATCAGCGTGTTTCGCCGCGTCGACCCGCTGCTGAGCGAGGCCGAGATCGCGGACCGGGCGGACAAGGTCGCGGCCGACACCGGCGGGAAAACTGAAGAGCACCGCTTCTGGACCGCCCGGTTGCGCTACCCGATCATGCTGGCCATCCTGGTGGCTTTCTTCAACCAGCTCTCCGGGATCAATGCCGTGCTCTACTTCGCCCCGCGAATCTTCGAACTCACCGGTCTCGGCGCCCGGGCGGCCCTGCTGCAGTCGGTGGGCATCGGGATCACCAACCTGGTCTTTACCTTTGTCGGGCTCTACCTCATCGACCGCATGGGGCGCCGGACGCTGCTCTACATCGGCTCCGTCGGCTACATCCTCTCCCTCGGTCTTTGCGCCTGGGGCTTCTTCTCCGAACACTTCGGTCTCGTGCCCTTCTGCATCTTTGCCTTCATCGCTTCCCACGCCGTGGGCCAGGGTGCGGTGATCTGGGTCTTCATCGGAGAGATCTTCCCCAACCGCGACCGCTCCGCGGGCCAGGCCCTGGGCTGCGGCACTCACTGGGTCTTTGCCGCACTGCTGACCCTGGTCTTTCCCAGGATGGCCGAGGCGATCGCGCCGGGATACATCTTCGCCTTTTTCTGTCTGATGATGGTCCTGCAGCTGATCTGGGTCAAAGCGATGGTGCCCGAGACCCGCGGCGTGCCGCTGGAAGAAATGCAGAAACAGTGGGCGATTCCCGCCCTGAGATGAGCAAGGAGCGTTACAATGAGTAAAAGTGCAAGACTGGTCCGGTCCAGAGACCGCTGGCTGGCCGGCGTCTGCGGCGGATTGGCCGACTGGCTTGGCTGGTCGCCATCGATGGTGAGGATCCTCTACATCCTCGTTTCGGTGCTCAGTGCCGCTTTCCCCGGTATCCTGGTCTACCTGATCCTCTGGTTCGTCATGCCGGGGCCCGGGTCTGATTGAGCCGCGGTTTGCAACCGCCGAGAGGTGCGTGGTGAGCGAGAGGCCTTTTGCGGAAAAGAGTGCAAAGCCCACCGAGGCGGCTCTGAAGAAAACGCTGGGGAAGTCATTCTCCGTTTACGTCGAGGCCACCGGCCTGGCCGTGGACTTCAAGCAGGACTGGAACCACGGCAAGAGCAGCGGCTGGATGCTCAAGGTCCATGACAGAAAAAAGGCGCTCTACTACCTCACCCCATTGAATGGCTCCCTGATGATCGGCATGGCGATCAGGGTAAAGGAGTGGGAAGCCTTGCTGTTGGACGAGGAACTGGCCGCGATTCACGATACACTGCGGTCGGCACGGAAATATAGTGAAGGCTGCGCGGTGCGGTTCACCATTGCCGGCAAGGCCGATTTCAAATCCTGCGGGACCCTCATCCGCAAGTTGATCGAAAGACGGAGTTGAACACCATGAGGCGGCACCACCTGCTCATCACCATCCTGCTGCTCGGTCTTGCCGCACCGGCGGCCGCCGTGGACAGTAACCGCTTTGAACGAAAAACAAGCCCGGCGAGGATCGAGCAGGACTTGCGCTACATCGTCGAGGACTGCTTCCCGCGGGATGCCGGCAACCCGGACAATCTCCTGAAAGCCGCCGACTTCATCCGGGCCCGGTTTGAGGAAGCCGGGCTGGCGGCCGGTTTCCTCCACTCCCGCTGATCAAGACCATCTTCACGTGAGGAAAATCAGGATGAGTACCAAAGAGATGCCAAACCACTACCAGTCACTGAAGCAGCGCTTTCCGAAGACCCTGGCCGCCATCGAAAACCTCGGCGCCACCGCGGACGAGATCTACCACGCCCTGCTGATCCTGGTCTCCACGGTAGGCTTTCCCAAGGTGGCTGCGGCCATCAGTTGGGCTGACGACGTGATCCATGAGAAGTGATCGCAAAATTCATCCGAACTATCCGCCACACTGAATCAAGGAGACTGATCATGTCATCTGGCGCCCATCGCGGTTTCTCGTCCCATCTGTGGATCTTCAGCCTCGTCGGCCTGGCCATGTTGCTGGCCAGTCTCCTGGTTCTGCCCGGCTGCGGCGGGTCGGAGCGCGAGACAGCGCCCGATGAGCAGGCCGGGCTTCAGCTGGATCTTCAGGACATTGCACAACTGCAGTCGCTGATGGAGGAGGGTGAACTGACCGCCGAGGCACTCACCCGCCACTGTCTTGATCGCATCGCCCAGCTGGATGATGCGGGCCCGCGCCTCAACGCGATCATCGAGATCAACCCCGATGCGCTGGAAATCGCCGTCGCGCTGGACGGAGAGCGCCGGCAGATCGGCCCCCGGGGACCGCTGCACGGCATCCCGGTGCTGCTCAAGGCGAACATCGACACCGCTGACCGGATGACCACCACTGCCGGGTCGCTGGCCCTGGCCGGCCACCACGCCGGACGAGACGCCTTCCTCGTGGCGCGGCTGCGCGAGGCCGGTGCGGTGATCCTGGGCAAGACCAATCTCAGCGAGTGGGCCAACTTCCGCTCCAGCCGATCCAGCAGCGGCTGGAGCAGCCAGGGCGGCCAGACCCGGAACCCCCATGTCCTCGACCGCTCACCCTGCGGGTCCTCCAGCGGTTCAGCGGTGGCGGTTGCAGCACGCCTCGCGCCGCTGGCCGTGGGCACCGAAACCGACGGCTCCGTGGTCTGCCCCTCGGGCGTCAACGGCATCGTGGGGATCAAGCCTACCTTGGGACTGATCAGCCGGGACGGGATCATCCCCATCGCCCACAGCCAGGACACCGCCGGGCCGATGGCCTGCTCGGTGAGGGACGCCGCATTGATGCTGGCAGCCATGGCAGTCAGGGACCCGGACGATCCGGCCTCCGGGGAGTTCCCCGAGCCGCGGCCCGACTACCTTGCCGCCCTGGGTGACGGCAGCCTTAAGGGCCTGCGGGTAGGTGTTATGCGTGATTATTTCGGCGCGGGCAATCACACCAGGGTGGAGGAACTTTTCGAAGCGGCCATAGCGGTTTTAAAGAAGCTGGGGGCCGAGGTGGTGGACCCGGCGGATATCGGTGACCGTGAGGGGCTGGACACCGCCGAATACACTGTGCTGCTCTATGAGTTCAAGGCCGACCTGGCCGGGTATCTCAGGGTCCATGGATCGCCCAACGGCATGGCTGGCCTCGCGGACCTGATCGCCTACAACGACGCCAATAGCGGGAACACGATGCCCTGGTTCGGCCAGGAGATTTTCAGTGAAGCCGCGGAAAAGGGACCGCTCACCGACCAGGACTACCTGGAGGCCCTGGCTCTGAGCAAGCGGCTGTCCAGGCAGGCCATCGACGGGGCGCTGGACAAGGACGACCTGGACCTGATCATCGCCCCCACCAATGGCCCGGCCTGGGTGGTGGACCTGGTCAATGGAGACAACTTCGGCACTTCGGTGGCCAGTTCCACCCTGCCCGCCGTGTCGGGATATCCCAACGTCACCCTGCCCATGGGCGCGGTCCACGGCCTGCCCATCGGCCTTTCGGTCTTTGGCACGGCCCATAGCGAGCCGGTGCTGCTCCGCGCGGCCTACGCCTTTGAACAGGCGGCTGCTCCGAGGAGGGTTCCGGAGTTCATCCCGACGATTGTCGTCGAATAGACACGGCGTAAGGATCTCAATTGTGGTCCGGGAGCAGACTATGCTCCTACTCGCCGTATATGGTGAGCGGGAAGCTGTCTTCCGCCAGGGGCGTGCCCCCGATGGAGGGGGCCAGACGGATCAGCAGGCGGTGGCGGTCCCAGCCATGGGTCATGGGGATGAACCAGTCCACCGACCCGCGGGCCATCTCCCCCTGGCCGAGGGTCAGCGGCCACGGCTCCACCACCCAACTCACCGGCCCGCCCGCGAAAGGCTCCTGGACCAGCAGCACCATGGCCCAGCCGCTGACGGTCTCAGTGCCGTGGTTGGCCAGCACCCAGTCGGCGGTGATCGAATCGACCCCACGGGCCACCACCATCTTGCAGGTGGGTTCCAGATTGGCCGCCAGTCCCTCCACCGGCTGGACTGTCACATCGTCCACAAACCAGCCGCGGCTGTCATTGGGGAAATCCGACTTGTAGTGGTCGCTGCCGAAGCGGAAGCGGACCCGGGCCACCCCCTGGCGGTCGTCGAGGTAAATGGAGTCGTAGCGCTGATTGGCGACACCGGAGAAGCAGCGAGTATCGGTGGGAAACGCCACGGGCACCCAGAAGGGGAACATGGTCATCTCGAAGCCGCCCAGGGGATGGAGCGCTTCCCAACCGCCCTCGTCCACATTGATCTCCACGATACCGCCGTCCAGGGCCGTGTATTCGTAGGTCTCCATGTCCTCGGCGTCGATGGCATGCCAGAAAGTGAGCATCGAACCGGGCTGCAGGCCGAAGGGAGGCGAGACCAGGGCCGCGTCCATCCGGTCGCTGTACGTCTCCCAGGAGGCCCGCGGGCCGCACTTCCAGGACTGGCCGGAGCCGCCGGCGGCGAACTGGGTGGTGAGCGTCCAGTCGTCGGCGGTCCATTTCACCGGGCCGTGGGCCCACCCCGGACCCCCGTCCTCCATATCCTCGGCCAGGCCGAGGCCGACGATTTCGAGGCCGATGGCGCTCCGCCCGCTGAAGGACCAATCGGCCTTGAAACCGACATCGATCTGCGGGTGGTACGGCGTCGGCGCTGCTGCCGACACGCGAATCCGCAGCGGCGTGGCGGCCGCGGCACTCCCGCCCGGAGCCAGGTCGCCAAAGGAGGTGTTCGATTCGAGCACCTCCACCAGCGGGTCCTGGCTCACCACCCGGGCCAGCAGTCCCCCGGCTGTGCGCGAGCCATGGTTGGCCGCGATGAGCGTGATCTCCGCCATCTCCCCCGGCTCGAGAATACCGTTGCCCGCCTCGGTGGCCCCTCCGCCACTGTCGGCCAGTTCAAACCCCTGGCAAAGGACCAGCGGCGCCTCCAGCGGCAGGTCAAACGAGGAAACCCACTCCCGGCCCAGGCCGTCGGTGACGGTCAGGGTCAGCGGTGCGGCCCCGCCGTCCGGGACACCGCCGCCCACCAGGGCCACGAAGGGCGAAGAGGGGCCGGCCGAGGCACCCGGCTCGAGGCGCCCGTAGCCGGCCTGGCCCGAGATGACGGTGACCTTGGGGCCATCACTGGTCAGGGTGGCGGTCACCCCGTCCGCCGGCTGCAGGCCGTAGTTTCTGACCCGGATGGACAGCTCCACGGTTTCTCCGTTTCCGGCGATCCCGTTCCCGTCGCCGCTGCTCGGCCCGGACGTATCGTCATCCAGTTCGTGATCCAGATAGCCGACCCAGGCGGCCAGCGAACGGGGGGTGATCGAACCCTGCCAGGGCAGGCAGTTGGGCCCGGTGACGGTTACCAGCAGCGGGTCCACCGAGGTGAGGCGGACCTGCAGCCAGACCCTGCCGTCATCGTTGGTCTCACCGCGGGCATACGCCCCGCCATCCCCCTCCTGGCGGAGACAGACCCGAGCCCCGGCCAGCGGAAGCCCGTCGCGGAGGACCTGGAGCGGGATGGTCACGTTGCCCATCCCTGCTTCCGGGTGGTGCAGCACCTGGAGCGGCCGCGGCGCGGTGGTCCAGACCTTCATCTCCGGGTCGCCGAGGAGGTTCAACGAGTAGTAGCAATAGCGGAAGAAGCTGCTGCCCGTGGTCCAGATGTTGTCGATCTTGCTGTCGTCGGCCGCCTCTCCGAGAGTGGTGACCCCCTCGCCGAACAGGGCGTCGAAGAACTCACGGTCGAAATACTGGGAGGGGCCGTTGGTGTCGACAAAGCTGCCCCAGCCGTTTCGGCTGTTCATGATGCAGGCCACCGCGCCGGTGGCAATGGTGGTCAACTCTTCGCCCACCGCGTCCTCCTCGAGGTAGTGGAAGTTCCAGTCGCGGTTGTCGAAGGCCCCGCAGTAGCAGCCCTGGGAGTAGATGATGCTCAGACCGTTCTGCACCCCGTCGTTGAGCAGGTTCTCCTCGTTGATCATGAAGTCGAAGAGCTTCATCACCACGAAGTTGTCGGCATGTCCGGCGTGGTTGACCAGGTTTGGCCCGCGGTTGAGCAGCGGCAGCAGGTTGGCCGTGGCATCCCAGACGCCCTCCACGTCATAAAGCGTGCCCACCAGGAACTCCGGCGGGAAGCCGGCGGTGCTGAAGCCCCAGTTGTCCGTGCCCAGACGGATTTCCTCCTTGTAGGCCTTGGCCTTCACATCCCACCAGGTCTCTTCGCCGATCATCAGACCGGTCTCGCAGTCGGCGAGCACCGGGGATTCGAGGTAGCGAATCACCTTGGCAACGAAGTTCTCCACCTCCGCCACGCTGTCCACCGGGGCGCGGCCCACGTGAACTTCGGGCAGGTAGTCGGCCTCGGCCGGTTCGCCCCAATAAACGTCGTTGTCGTCGTTCCAGGTGCCGTCCAGGGCGCCGTAGTAAAGGTCGGCCGGGCAATCGAGGTCGATATAGAAGAACTCGTCGGCCATGAACCCGCGGTGCGGCACCACCTCGTCATCGCCACCCAGCAGCACATACCGGGTGCCCCACTCTTCATAGGCCATGGTGATGAAATCGCGGATCTTCTGCTGGTCCGGGCCCTCGGTGAACTGGGCGTAGATCTGGGGCAGGGTGACCACCAGGCAGCGAACGCCGCGTCTGGTCTTCCAACCGGCAAACTCGCGGAACGGTTCGGCCAGCGCCGGGCTGGTGATGATCAACTGGTCCCAGCCCCATGAAGAACGCCCGGTGCTGTCGGCAAAATCAAGGTAGTCCTTCACCGCGTCAGGGTTGGCTGCCATCCCGCGCACACGATCAACCGTTTCACGGTCCAGGGACAGAAAACGCGGCCGGACGCCGGCATCAGCGGCCGGGCGAGTGGTGAGCACCAGTTTCAGCCCGGGGTGGTGGAACAGCCGGCCGCTGGCCGGCCGGTAGCGGACCGGGTGGACCAGGACGGTGACCAGGACAAAGCCGCGGTAACGGGAGGTGACCGGCTCACCGTGAAGTGCGGCCGGATGGAGCTGGTCGCTGCTGTAGATTCGTTCGTCCGGCGGCGTGGGTTCGATGGTCTTGTCCGACAGCTTCCGGGGCTGCTGGGCCGGCGCCACCGACCAGAACCCGTCAAGGGGCACCGACTGATCCGCTTCCACACGGAGACTCGCCAGTTCTTCACCGGGCGGGAGGAGCAGCGTCACCGGTAACACCGGCAGGAGCGGTGCCCCGGGTTCGGCCAGCAGTCGCAGGCCGTCCGCCTCCACCAGAACCGTCCCGTCACCGGCCTCCACCAGACGAGGCGGGGCAGGCTCCAGAACCAGTTCCAGAGTGCCTGCGGCCACGGGCAGGGCGGCGATGAAGAACATCACCGGCAGCAGCAGATTGACCACACATCTCGGATAATCGAATCGCATACCATCAATGTAGAGTGTGGGGAGGGAAATGACAAGCCGTTTTTCCCTCAAGCATTCCTTGCCAGAATCGTGGTGCGAACGTATGATGAAATCCAGGTGTTTGCCCCATTCGCGGGCCTGACAAGTCTCATATTACGCAGGCTGCACCATGCTCGGTTCGCTCATTCCAGAAAAGTTCCTGCCGGTCATCACTATCCTGGCTCTGTTCATGGCCTTCACTGCCTTTCCGGCCACCGCGGCCACCATCGTGGTGGACGGGGCCGGCGGCGGCGACGTGCTGACCATCCAGGCCGGGATCGATGCCGCCGGCAGCGGCGACCAGGTGCTGGTTCGTTTGGGCGTCTATAACGGCCCGGGGAACATCGGTCTCGATTTCGGCGGCAAGGCGATCAGCCTCGAGTCGGAATCGGGTGCGGCGGTCACGATGATCGACTGCGGCGGCGATGACCGAGCGGTTTTCTTCCATTCCGGTGAGGGGAGTGATTCGATCTTTCGCGGCTTCACTGTCACCGGCGGCGCGGCCTTGCACGGCGGGGCGATCTTTTGCCTGAATGCCTCACCCACGGTGGAGGATTGCCTGCTGGCCGACTGCCAGGCGTTCAATGCCGGTGGTGCGGTGGCCTGCAGCGGATCGGCGGCCCTGTTTCGGCGGGTCAACATCAGCACTTGCGGCACCAGCCCCCTGGGTGAGGGCGGCGGGGTGGCCTTGGGCGACTCGGATGTCCGGATGATCGAAGTGGTGATCGAGGGCTGCACCGCCTTCCACGGCGGCGGGGGCATTTACGGCACAGGCTCCTCGCCCACCCTGGAGGACTGTGTGATTACCGGAAACACGGCGCACAACAACGGTGGCGGCATCCATCTCACCGACTCCTCCTCGCCGCTCATCCGCAGCTGCACCGTTTCCGGAAACAGTTCGGACGACGATGGGGCCGGCATCTACTGCCACAACGACTCCTCGCCGCGGATTCTCGGCTGCGCCATAAACGACAATGCGGCTGGGCGCTACGGCGGCGGCATCTACTGCGACCAGGGGTCAGACCCGCTGATCCGGGGCAACGTGATCGCCGGCAACGATGCTTTCGCCGGCGGCGGTGTTTTCTGCTACACCCTCTCCAAAGCCCGTGTAATCAGCAACCTGATCCGGGGTAACGAGACCGAACAGGGCGGCGGAGGCATTGCCTGTTTCCGCACCGGACCGACGTTGATCAGCGGCAACAGGATCGAGGAAAACATCTCCTCCGACGCCGGCGGGATCGGTATCGATCTCTGTTCGCCCACGGTGACCGACAATGTGATCCGGGGCAATGTGGTGGAGTGGAGTGCCGCCGGACTGCTGATCACCCGTGAGTCTTCCACGGTGGCGATCAACAACCTGATCGTGGAGAACCAGGCCGGCTACAGCGGCGGCGGCCTCTACGTCACCCGCGAATCCACACCCACCCTGGTCAATCTCACCGTGGTGGACAACGTGGCCGAAGAGGAAGGCGGCGGGTGCTATTTTTCTCGGAATGCAGGCCAGCCGGTTCCGCTGGAGAACTGCATCGTCTACGGCAATCGGGCACTGGAAGGCGGCGACCAGGTGTACATCTCGGGCAATGGCTGGGTCCGGTTCAGTCACACCGACCTGCAGGGCGGCCAGGCAGAGATCGGCGGAGGCGGCGATGTCACCTGGGGCGCCGGCAATATCGATGAGAATCCACTTTGGGCCGGCATCACCGGTGACTATTACCTGTCCCATCTGGTCACCGGACACTCGACGGACAGTCCCTGTGTGGGCGCCGGCTCAGGTATGGCAAACGAGGTCTGTTACATCGGCTTCGGTGGGCCGGTCTGTCTCGATGCCAGGACAACACGGATGGATGGTGTCGTGAATAGCGGCATGGTCGACATTGGCTTTCACTACTCGTCCCGCATCAAAACTCTCGACTGCTCCCTCAACGGCACTCCGGGGGCGGAGACTCCGCCGTTCACCTGGCGGATCTCGGTGGGTTTGCAAAACCTCAGGCCCAGGCCGCGGAGGGTTGCCGGCCGGGCCGACCTGCACTTCGCCGATGGGGACACCTGGACCGGCTGGCGCAGCGGCTTCTACAACCTCGCCGGCAATGGCCGCGAGTACATCAGCTGGAGTGTCGACGTCCCCGCCCTTCAGCCGCTCCTCGGTCAACTGGGTCTCGACCTCACCGTCACCGACGTCACACCTGCCCCCTGGAACCAGCCTCCCTACGCCCCTGCGGGCGACGAGCTCAACAAGTCCTGCGGTGTGGATGTGCTCCCACCATCCTCTGCCCCTGAATAGCATGGGGGTCGGATTGAAGCGTGAATTTTGCACTGGCGGCGGGAGTGAACCTCCATCTTCACTCCCGGTCTGCGAGTGCACGCCGTTGTAAGCTCGAAAACCGGCGGGATCCCTCCGCGTTCCGGAATTCCCGTTCTCAGAACCGCCGTGTTGATGGTTACCATCACGAATCATGATCTGGCGAAAGCAGCCCTGACCCGGCCGCGGTTTCCCACCCGGTTTTCTTCGCACAACGGCGGCTCGTCTCCGACAGGTCGTTCAGATGGAGATCCACCCCGGCCGCCAACGGTCACCCTCTCCGACGTCCACGGCAATCCCCTCTATCCCTCCGGGGAATGCGGTTAAAAGCTTCGGTTTCCTTGCCAATCCCCCATGATTGGTGTATTTTCGACCGGTAAAGCTTCCATTGCCGGTCTGAAACCCCGCCAGGGTTGCTGCCTTGCCTGCCATACCGGCTGCGGCTTGTCCTTTCTCAGGGACGGACGAGGGGTCGGTTCTGTCATCTGCATCTGGAGGGATCATCCAATGAGTAGAATTGCGCGTTCGTGGTCAATCCGCCTCGTGTGCGTGGCCGCCGTCCTGTGCGCCGTTGTTCCGGCCACCGCGGACACCACCGGCAGCGTCACCTGCCGTATCGAAGCCGGCGAGTTTCGCTTCACCAAAGCAGGCGGCAGCGTCGAGCTGAACCTCGAGGGGTTCGGTGTGGTGGGCACCCCCGGCGGACCGCGGCTTCCGGGCAAGATCTTTGCCATCGCCGTGCCGCCAGGCGCGGTGGTCACCGGGGTGAGCTTCCAGGGCAAGGCTGTTGCCATGCCCGGCACCTTCGCCATCGAGCCGGCCGGGCTGCCCCGGGTAATCGGCGAGGAGAAACCAGAGATCCGTGCACGGCAGCTGGCAGAGTGGACGGCCACCAGAGACGGCATCTACTCCAGCGACCAGGGCTGGCCGGTCAGCCCGGTGCAGTTCGTTCGCCGGGCCGGATTGCGCAAGTACAACCTGGCCGACGTCCGCGTGGCGCCTTTTCGCTATCACCCACTGTCGGGAACGCTCTACCACTACGCCGTGCTGGATGTGACGGTGGAGTACACCCTTGCCGACGGCAGCGGCCGGATGGCCGTCGAGGACAGCGTCCCGCAGATGGAGAAGACCGCAAAGAGCGTGATCCTCAACTACAACCAGGCCCAGGCCTGGTATCCCGAGACTACGGCACCGGGGACGACCAAGGACTTCGTGCTGATCACCACCGAGGCGCTCTCCTCCAGCGTCACCGCACTGGTCAGCCACGAAGCGGCCAAGGGACGGACCCCCGAAGTGGTGACCGTGGAATGGATCTACGCCAACTACAGCGGCTATGACGAGGCGGAGCAGATCCGCAATTTCCTTCGTGACAAGTACCCCTCCTCGGAGTGGGGCATCCGTGACGTGCTGGTGGTAGGCCACCACGACCAGGTGCCGATGCGCCAGGCCTGGCAGGATATCGGATACGGCAAGCCGCGAACCGACTTCTACTTTGCCGAGCTGTCCGAGGCCGACGGCGACTCCTGGGATTCCAACGGCAACCACCGTTACGGTGAAAACAGCGACAACGTGGACCTTTACAACGAGGTCAATGTGGGCCGCATCCCCTGGAGCGATGCGGCCGCGGTCTCAAGCATCTGTGCCAAGTCGGCGGCTTTCGAGCTGAACAGCGACCCGGCGTTCAAGAAGAACATCCTGCTCCTCGGCTCTTTTTTCTGGGCAGACACCGACACCGCCGAGTTGATGGAAGCCAAGTGGGACCAGCCCTGGATGTCCGACTGGACCTCGGTCAGGATGTATGAACAGAACAGCACCGTCTACTCCACCTTCTCCTGCGATTACGAAATGACCCATGCCAACGTGATGGACGTCTGGGCCAACGGCAGTTTCTGCTTCGTCAACTACGCGGGCCATGGCTCGTACCGCTCGAGTCACATCATGGGCTACGGAGCACCGGCCTTCATCGACAGCAGCGACTGCAGCCAGCTCAACGACGACTACCCGGCGATCATCTGGGCCGACGCCTGCTCGAACAGCGACACCGACGAGGCGAACATCGGCCGCGAGATGCTGAAGAGCGGTGCGGTGGGTTTCGTCGGCGCCACCAAGGTGGCCTACGGCAGCGGCGGCTGGAACGACCCCTATGACGGCTCGACCCAGTCCTGCGACTACTGGTTCACCACCAAGGTCACCTCCACCGAAATGACCCAGGGCGAGGCGCACCAGTATTCCCTGCGCCAGAACTACGTCAACGGCCTGTGGTACGACGATAAATTCGAGATCTTCGAGTGGACCCTCTGGGGCAACCCCGACCTGGGCCTCGGTGAGACATCCGCTCCCACCGGCAACCTGGTCACCGGCGCCGGCCCCGGGGAGAACAACCCCACCGAGGTGCGGGTTTACAACAGCGCCAACCTGGCCGCCGGACCAACCGCCGCCTTCAATGCCTACGGGGTGAACAAGTTCGGGACCAACGTGGCGCTGGGCGACATCGACGGTGACGGGATCGACGAGATCGTCACCGGCCCCGGCCCGGGAGAAGTCTTCGGCCCACATGTCCGCGCCTTCGAGATGAACGGCACGCCCATCCCGGCGGTGAGCTTCCAGGCCTACGGCACCCACAGGTTCGGAGTGAACGTGGCCTGCGGCGACATCGACGGTGACGGCATCGACGAAATCGTCACCGGCGCCGGCCCGGGTTCTGTTTTCGGCCCCCACGTGCGCGGCTGGAACTATGACGGCACCACGTTGACGGCCATGGCCGGGGTGAGCTTCTTCGCCTACGGCACACCCAAGTGGGGGGTCAACGTGGCCTGCGCCGATATCGACGCCGATGGCCGCGACGAGATCATCACCGGGGCCGGACCAGGCCCGATCTACGGCGCTCACATCCGCAGCTGGGACGTGGACGGCACCTCCTCCCCCGCCTCCGGGGTGAGCTTCCTGGCCTTCAACACCCAGATCTGGGGGGTCAACGTCTCCGGTGGGGACATCGACGGCGACGGCGCGGCGGAGATCATCGCCGGGGCCGGACCGGGCGCGGCCATGGGCACGCACATCCGGGCCTTCGAGGTCCTGGGCGCCGCGGCCAGTGCCATCCCCGGAGTCAGCTTCTTCGCCTACGGTGAAGCGGGATACGGAGTCCGGGTGGGCTGCGGTGATCTTGACGGTGACGGCATCTGTGAGATCATCAGTGGCGAGGGTCCCGACCCCAACGCCGGCAGCTGCATCCGCGGCTGGAATTTCGACGGCGGCACCCTGGTTCAGATGCCGGGCATCGATTTCGACGCCTATGACATCGGGGTGACCCACGGGGCCAACGCGGCGGCAGCCAGGCCCTGATCCGGCAGAGCGACATGCTGGACCGCGGCCTGCTGCACGGAGATCGATGAGCGAGCACGCGGTTCAGCTGACACCCCTCGGCGGCGGTAAAGAGATCGGCGCCAATGCCTATCTCCTCCGCTGGGGGAAGGTGTCGATCCTGCTCGACGCCGGGATGCACCCGGGCCGTGACGGATACCAGGCCCTGCCGTTGCTCGAACCCCTGGACCTGCTGGATCAATTGGACGCCGTGCTCATCTCCCACGGCCACCTGGATCACGTGGGCTCCCTGCCCTACATCGCCCATGAATACCGCCCGCCGGCCATCTTCTGTACCGAGCCCACCGTGGAGGTGGCTTCGCGAATGCTGCACAACACCGTTTCGGTGCTCTCGATGCTGGGGCATCGTGAGTTCGGCAACCCCAGGCAGTTCGAGACCCACTGGTCCCACGAGGGTGTGGACGCCCTGACCGAGATTCTCCGCTTCCACGGCCAGACCTTTGGCAAGTGGTTCCACGTGGCCGGGCCGGTGCGTGCCCTGTTCTTCGAGGCGGGCCACGTGATGGGCGCCGCCGGGATTCTGCTCACCGACGGTGAATTCACTCTGGCCTACAGCGGTGACATCAACCTCGCGCCCCAGGAGATTCACCGCGGGGCCAGCCTGCCCCAGTTGGACCGCCCGGTGGATGCGCTGATCCTCGAGACGACCTACGGCAGCGACGCGGAGGCCGAGCGGGTCAGCCGGCGGCAGGAAATCAGCCGCTTTGCCAAGAAGGCCCGCAAGACATTGAACCGTGGGGGAAGCGTACTGGTGCCCTCCTTCGCCCTCGGGCGCACCCAGGAGATGCTGGTCCTGGTGGGCCGACTAATGGAGAAAGGCGAGCTACCCCTGGTGCCGGTGCGCATCTCCGGACTGGGCCG
This sequence comes from Acidobacteriota bacterium, assembly GCA_032127265.1. GTDB lineage: Bacteria > Acidobacteriota > JAQAZP01 > JAQAZP01 > JAQAZP01 > JAQAZP01. The sequence goes on along the minus strand of JAQAZP010000019.1, from coordinate 43,660 downwards.
GGCGGTGAACCGGATCTATGACCAATTCACGCACCTGCTGCTTCCCAAAAAAGAAGGGGGCTTCCACCACTTCGACACCGGCTACCGCGTCCTGGAAATCTACCCCCCCGGCAAGCCCTGGGAGCGGCGGGACCGGGATTTCACCCGCCGCCGGGTGAGGCGGCTGCTGGAGAACCCTTCGATCATCATCGCCACCAACGGGATGATGAAAGAGGAAACCCCCTCGGCCCACTTTGCCGAAGCGATGCTCGGCTGGCGGGAGCACGCAATCCTCTTTGTGGGTTATGTGGCTCCCGGTGAGTTGGGGGCCCGGGTCCTGGCCGCCGAAAATGGGGACGAAGTGGATTTCGGCCCCGATGCCCCCACGGTGCGGGTCCGCTGCCGGACAATCGAGAGGTATCGCTTCTCGGCCCACTCCCACCGCGGCCACCTGTTGGAGGTGGCGGACCACTTCGCCCCCCGCCGCACGGTACTGATCCATGGTGAGGACGCCAGCGTCGCCTGGATGAAAGAGCACCTCCAAGACAAAACCCTGGTGGACATTCCCCGAGAGGGCGAAACGCTCGACCTGCGGGGATAACCTGTCAGCAAGCAAGCGACCTGACCCTGAAAAATTGCTGCGCTATAATGAGCTGATCGAACGAGGATCACGATGAGGACAACGATGCAGCCGGAATACACAACCGGCGAGGAGATCGCCAACAGCATCACCCACGGTTTTGGGCTGGCCCTGGCCGTGCCCAGCCTGGTGGTGCTGGTTAACCTGGCGGCTCACCGCGGCGACCCCTGGCAGGTGGTCAGCTTCAGCGTCTATGGCGTTTCACTGATCCTGCTCTACCTCGTTTCCACGCTCTATCACGGGCTGACCCGACCGCAAATTAAAAAGACCTTCAAATTTTTTGACCACGCCTCGATCTACATTCTCATCGCCGGCACCTACACCCCCTTCACCCTGGTGGCCATCCGCGGCGGCTGGGGCTGGTCTCTCTTCGGCGTGATCTGGGGCATGGCCATTCTCGGTATCCTGTTCAAGATCAAGAACACCGAACGCTGGGGCAAGGTCTCGGCCGCGGTCTACGTATTGATGGGCTGGCTTTGCGTCATCGCCCTGCACCGGATGATCGCCACCATCTCCCCCGCCGGACTGATCTGGCTCTTCACCGGAGGCGTGCTCTACACCGGCGGACTGATCTTCTATGGCTGGAAGAAACTGCCCTACAACCACGCTGTCTGGCACCTCTTTGTCCTCGGCGGCAGTATCTGTCACTACTTCGCGATCCTCCTCCACGTGCCCAAGGGCACGGTCTGACCCCGCTTCAACTTCGGCCAGGGTTTCGACCAGTTCAAGATGCTGGCCTTCCGCATCCCCGAGGACAAACTGGCCGAATCGCGGATCGTCAATCGCAGCGCCGAGTTCGGTGACACCCTCTTCAACCAACTTTTTATCCGCCAGCTCTACGACCCGGCCAGTTTCAAGCCGGTGGTTCTCGCTTTGCCGGTTCTCCAGGTCTGGGAAGCGGTGCGTGACGAACAGGCCATCGACCTCTCCATCGCCAGGCTGAGCCAGGGGCTGATCCCCATCGACAGCGACCCGGTGGAGTGGCTGGACCCGGAGAGCGCCGCCGGTGAGGGGATGGTGGAAGAGCCGCAGCCGTCACCGCAGATGGCTCCGGGACGGGGGCCGGGGGCGTGAGGAATGTTCACAGGAAGCATCGGAGCTACGGCATGACCTCGAATTCAAACGGATGGGACACCACCAGGTCCGGCTCGCGTCTTTCGTTCATGCTCTTGTATTGAATGGAAACCGTGTAGGTTCCCGGCTTGTCGATGATGTAGAGCTGCAACAGATTGATGCAATTTCCGCAGACCTGGCCGGGGTAGAACGGGCGAACCAGCGTATCCCACCTGCGGTAATTTCGAGATTGGTCGATACAGCAAAGGTTCACGTCAGCCCCGTACTCAACCAGCAGCGACACGATCTCCGGATCGTCGGCCTCGATCGCTACGAAGAGTGCATGGCCGAAGCATGGTCCGATGTCCGATCTGGCGTCATGCTCCAGCAACAACCTGACCATTTCGGCATTGTGACTCCGAATAGCGAGAGACAGCGGTGTGTGTCGCTTGTTGTTGCAGTCATTGACGTCAATGGCAAAGCCGTCTTCCAGCAGGTGCCGGGCCAGGTCCAGGTCATCGTACTGGACGGCGCTGGTCAACCGGTCGTCCCAGGCCACGGCATCGGACAGCAGCACCGGTTGCAGGCAGGTGCAGAGCAGGATGATGCCCAGCCACCCGGTTGTCTTTATCAGCGAGTTTCTCACACCCACTCCTTCACGCCAACGGCATATATCCGTTCGTTCTCGATCTCCGTATCGTAAGGACTGCGCCTTTCCATGAATTCGATCCTGAATCCGGCCTGGCGATAATACCCGGTGACCTCCTCCTCGGTGAAATAGGCGAACCAGATCCGGGCGCCGGTTTCGAGGACATTCTCCATCCAGCCTTCGGTCTGCCCCGCCTTCACCGCGGTGAGCAACGCCCCACCCGGACGCAGCACACGGTGGAACTCGTCGAACAGCCGGTTCACATGACGTTTCGGGGTGTGGATGATCGAGTAGTAGGCGAGAATGCCGTCATAGCATCCGTCAGCGCATTCGAGGCGGCCAAGATCACCACACCGAATGGTGATGCCGGGATGCAGTTCCCGGGCCAGGGCCACGGAGCGGTCGGAGATGTCCACACCCTCGACGATGACGCCCCGGTCCATGAGGTAGCGGCCGATGTGGAACGACGGTCCGCAGCCGGCGTCGAGGATCAGCGAGTCGCTGTCGAACCGGGCGGCGAAGCGATCAAGGAGCTGCCGGTCGTAGGGCTTGTCCTTCAGCTCATCGTGGAACAGGTCGTGGTAGGTCTGCGCGGCGCGGTTGACGGCCTCCCGGGTCTCGGCGTTGATCTTGCCCAGTCTGTCCATGGCCCCTGTCCGTCACTGGAGAAACTGCGTTACGCTGTCGAGGAAGAGCTGGACCGAAAGCGCCACCAGCACCATTCCCATCAACCGTTCAACCGCCACCAGGCCGCGCCGGGTGAGAAAGCGGATGAGGAACGTGGCGCTGAAGAGCACGAGAAAGGTGACCCCCCAGGCGATCAGTGCGGCAATCAGCAGGTCGAAGAGCCGCTCCGGTTCAGCCGTGGACCAGAGCATCAACACCGCCAGCAGTGACGGCCCGGCAATCAGCGGGATGGCCAGGGGAACGATGAACGGTTCACCGTCGAGGTCCGTTTCCGCCGGACGCTCCGCCGGAGGAAAGACCATTCGCAGACCGATGAGGAAGAGGATGATTCCGCCGGCAATACTCACCGCGGCCTGGTCCAGGCCAAGAAGGTTCATCAGGTAGCGGCCGCAGAAGATAAAGGCGACGATCACCGCCAGGGCGATGAGCAGCTCGCGAACGATGATCAGACGCCGCCGGCCCGGGGGGACCTTTTCCAGCAGCGGCAGAAAGACCGGGATATTGCCGAAGGGGTCCATGATCAGAAACAGGGTGACCGAGACGGAAAGGATGTCCATGGTTCAGCTCACTCCCGCTCAAGCAGAGCCGCGATGGATCGGTGAACACCGTATTTGCCCTCGGTTTCCACCGTCCCCAGTTCGATGATCCGGAACCACTTCAGGAACAATGCCCGCGCCTCACTCTCCGAGGTGAAATAGAGCACCGTGCCCAGCGGCGTAGTGCGGTATTTGGCCGTACTGTCAAAGGCAGGGTCCTTTTCGCTGAAGCAGACCGAGAGGTATTTCCCGCCCGGTCTCAGCATCCGCTGGACCGACCTCAGATACGCCGGACGATCTTCGGGAAAGACATGGTGCAAGACCTCCCAGTCGAAGGCAAAATCGAAGGCGCCGGCCAGATCCCCCGGCCCCTGCCGCAGGTCGGCGGCCCGGAAGGTGCAGTCCGCACCCAGCCGGCGGGCCCGCTCCGCGGCCAGCTCAACGGCCCTGGCCGAGAGGTCGATGCCGGTGACCCGGAACCCCTGCAGAGCGAGCCAGGTGGCGTAGTTCCCCGCCCCGCAGCCCAGATCCACGGCGCTGCAGGGCAGGATGGTTTTCTCATGCACCAGGTTCGCCAGCAGAGCCGGAGGATCCTCGATATTCCAGGGGATCTGGTCCAGGGGCGTCTCGCGGTAGATCGATTCCATTTGCTGTTCCAGGTCCATGGCCCCTCCTCACTTCTGCCGGCCGCGGTACAGCCGCCGAACCAGCTGAATCTGCCCCGTGTGATAGAGATCGTGGGTCGCCACCCCGAACATCAGGTCGATAAACCGGTAGCGGCCGCTGCCCGGGGCGATCTCATCCAGCCGGCGGGGGCCGAAAGCGCGCACCACTGCCAGCAGTTTTACCTGCTCTTCAACAAGCAGGCCGCGGTCTTCCTTCAAGGCCTTCTCGCCCGCATCAACCGGCACCGCCGGCCAGTTGGAAGGTTGGCGGGCGAAAACTCCCTTGGGCGAGTCTTCGAGAATCCGGCGCACCGCGTATTTCCAGTAGGCCAGGTGCAGCACCAGGGCACAGATACTGTGCCGCTCCGGCGCCGGTTTCCAGGCCGCTTCCTCGCAGCCAACGCCGCGCAGCGACCCGGCGGCCGTGGCCCCGCCATACCAGAGCCGCGTCCCTTTTTTCGGCTGCAACAGGTTGAGGATTTCGTCGATCCGCGAATCAGTCATCGTCCTGTTCTCCCTCTGATATATCACCCGGTGGAGGGGTTGGGGTCCACTGCGAATCGATACTGGTATTATGACACTTTTTCAGAATGTGAAGAAGTCATGAAGCCATCGACAGGACGTGCTTGCGGCCATTCTCCATGATAGAATCAGGCTGACCGTGACTGCGGGTGTATCGACACACGGTCCAAGCTTCGACCTCACCACCACCGAAAGGCCCGCAAGATCATGACAACCCGAACTCCCAGGCTGCACTCAGCCGTCATCATCCTGATGCTCACACTGTCCGCCGCGCCGGTCAGCGCCCTGGCGGAGGGCCTGGACCCCGGTCTGGACAATTCGGGACACCGGCTTTCGCCGTTCACCATCCACACGAAGTACGGCCTGTTCGACCCGCTGGCCGGCGAATTGCCGATCCCAGCTGAGTTGAGGGCCACCCCGGACAACACTATCCGCCTGGTCCAGGTCACCGGGCGGCTGGAGTCGGCTGAGATCGAAGTCCTGGAGGACGCCGGGGCCCGGCTGCTGGGATACGTGCCGCAACATGCCTACGTCGCCGAAATCCCGGCGCAGCGCCTGGAGCAGGTCCGGGCCATGTCCACGGTGCGCTGGATCGGTGAACTGCACGCCGCCTGGCGGATCGACCCGCTGCTGCTGCAAAACCGGCAGGAGGAACTGGTCGCCCGGGTGGAGTGCTTTCCGGATGAGACGGGAGACCGCAACCGTGACGCGGTCCGTGACCTGGTGGCCGCTTATGCCGGCGAGGTGATCGCCGAGCACCTCTCGATCCCGGTGCTCCGGGCCCGGGTGCCGTCGGCGGCCCTGTTGCCGTTGGCCCGGCTCCCCGGGGTCCGCTGGGTGGAACAGTGGCACCCGCCGCAGGCAGCGATGGACAACGGCCGCTACCAGATGGGGGCCCGGTCCCTGCACGTCCACCAGGCCTTCGACGGGAGCGGCATCGTCGGCGAGATCCATGACAGCGGCATCGACCTGACCCACCCCGATTTCAGCAACCTGATCGGGCTTCACGGCGATGTTGTTTTCGACCTTCACGGCACCGGCACCTTCGGCATCGTCTTTGCCGACGGCAGCGTCGGAACCTATCAGAGCCTCAGGGCCCGGGGGATGATGACCGGTGGCAGCGGCGTCTTCTGCGACTGGCGGGTCGGACGAGCCGACTCGATACTCAACCTGGCCGAGGAGTGGGACGGCCGGTTCCAGAGCAACAGCTTTACCGGCGGCGTCCTCAATGGTAATTACACCGGGATGTCCCGGGAAGACGACCTGGCGACCAACGCCCACGACATCCTGATGCTCTATGCCGGCGGGAACAACGGCATCGAACCGATGAAGATCTCCCAGGACGCCTGTGCAAAAAACGTGATCGGCGTGGGCGCCATCTTTCACTACGACAACGACGAGCCCGGGGACGACGACTGGCGCATAGTCGGTGGCGCCCCGGCTCAGGGCCCGGCCGCCGACGGCCGGGTCAAACCCGACCTGGTGGGATACTTCGACAAGATCTTCACCACCGATCCGGTGGGCTCCGCCGGCCTTGCGGCCGGCGACTACACCACCGATTTCGGCGGGACCAGCGGGGCCTGCCCCATGGTGGCCGGCGCCGCCGGGCTGGTCTACCAGATGCTCGAGGAAGGGCACCTGGGCGCCGTGCCCCCGGGTGAACGGGGACACACCGCCACGGTGAAGGCGATCCTCATCGCCCACGCCAACCAGTACCCGCTGGAGCGGGCTACACGTTTTCAGCAGGGCTGGGGGATACCCGACGTGAGCCGGGTCCACGCAGCCGGCCGCAACATGCTGGTGGTCAACGGCGGCAACCCCCTGTCCACCGGCGAGAGCCGCACCTTCCAGGTGAGGCGGTACGCCGCCGGCGAGCCGCTGCGTATCTGCCTGGTCTGGGCCGACCGGGAGGCCGAGCTGATGGCCAACCCCGCCCTGGTCAACGACCTCGACCTGAGGGTCATCTCCCCTTCCGGAACGGTTTATCGGGGCAATCAAGGCCTGATCGATGACCTCTGGTCAGTTGATGGGGGTGACTTCGATCGCCGGAACAACGTGGAAAACGTCTTCATCGAAAACCCCGAGGCCGGGATCTACACGGTGGAAGTGCGGGCCTGGGACGTGCCGCTGGACAACCACCCCAATACCGGGATCAACCAGGACTTCTCGCTCTGTGCCACCATGGTCGCCGGAACGCCGTCACCATTCATCGTCACCGGCCCCGGCCCGTACAACTTCAACAAGCCGCTGGTCCGCGCCTGGGACGCGCTGGCCATCTCCTGCCTCGGGGAGTGGCCGGCGTACAGCCGCGACCGTTACGGGGTGAACGTGGCTGCCGGAGACACCGACGGTGACGGCCATGACGAGATAATCACCGGCGCCGGACCGGGCGACGTGTACGGCCCCCACGTCCGCGGCTTCAGCAGATCGGGACAACCGCTGTCGCGGATCAACTTCCTCGCGTATGGCACCAACAAATACGGGGTCAACGTGGCGGCAGGTGACCTTGACGGTGACGGGTTTGACGAGATCGTCACCGGCGCCGGACCGGGTGCGGTTTTCGGTCCCCACGTCCGCGGCTGGACCGTGGACGCGGCCGGTACGTACCCGCTGTCCGGGGTCAGCTATTTCGCCTACGGCACACCGAAATACGGGGTCAACGTCAGTTGCGGCGACGTCGACGGTGACGGGGTCGACGAGATCGTCACCGGCGCCGGACCAGGTGCGGTGTATGGCGCCCATGTCCGCGGCTGGAACGTGGACGGCGGGCCGGCCGTTCCGATCCCGGCACTGAGCTTTTTTGCCTACGGCACACCGCAGTGGGGGGTGACGGTCGCCTGCGGTGACATCGACGGTGACGGCCTGGACGAAATGATCACCGGCCCCGGGCCGGGATCCCGGTTCGGGCCGCACCTGCGCGCCTTTACCTTCGACGGAAGCGGTGTGGCGCCCGTCCCGGGAATCAGCCAGTTCGTCTACGACGGGTATCTCTATGGGCTCAATGTGGGCGCGGCCGACACCGACGGTGACGGCTTTGCCGAAATCCTCACCATGCCCGGCCCCGATCCCGAAGCACTGCCGTGGCTCAGGATCTGGGATGCCGACGGCGGGTCGCTGCAGTTGAACCCCGATCTCGACTTTGACGCCTACGACGAGCTGAACCTCTCCCATGGCGGGACCGTCGCCGGGGGCGTCTTCTAACGATCCAGCTGTCTGTCGTGAATCCGCGAGAGCAGGGTCAGCGAGAGCAGTGCGCCCAGCAGGGCGAGGAGCATGTCCCACTGGGTGTCCCAGACATCACCCTGGGTGCCGAGGAACGAATCGGCGGCCTCCCCGCCGGCCAGTGCCGCCCACCACTCGATCAGCTCGTAAAAAGCGCTGAAGGCGAGACAGACGCAGGTGACGAGGAAGAAGAGCCAGCCGCCTCGCAGGGCCGGCACCTGCTTGCGCAGCAGTTCGCGGGCCAGGATGGCCGGGATGAAGCCCTGGGCCAGGTGCCCCAGCCGGTCGTAGTGGTTGCGTCCGAGGTCGAAGAGCTCCTGGACCCAGAAACCGGGCGGAACCCTGGCGTAGGTGTAGTGTCCACCGACAATCAGGATCAGGGCGTGGATGAAGAGCAGCCGGTAGAGCAGCGGTGTGGGACGGAAGCGGTTCCAGGTGATGATCAGCAGCGGGATCCCGATGAACACCGGGGCCACTTCCATCCACCAGGTGGCCCGGTCGAAGGGCCCGATTCCGGAGACGACCAGGGCCAGCAGGCAGAGGGCCAGCAGCACCAGCGGCTCGGTTTTGCTGTGAGCATCAGGATGCATGGTTGGTCCCCTGTCCGAAATGCAGTTACTCAACGGTGACATCGTCGAACCGGAAATGTGTCGGTTACGGCCATTTTAACACACTGTGTTAAAATTCCGGTTCACCATGGAGCAGGGGCGGCTCATGATCTATCACCAGTACTGGTTCCATCTCGCGGCGATATCGCTGGCGGTATTTCTTCTGGAACGGGCCGCTCCCTGGCGCCGGGGCCAGCCCCTGTTCAGGTCACAGCTGGGACAGGATATCTTCTGGCTGGTCTTCAACGGGTTTTGCTTCGGCTATCTCTCTGCCTACTTTTTCAACTGGATCTGCGAAATCGACTGCCTGGAATGCTCACTGATGATGCGGACCCCGGTGGAGCACGCCGCCCTGATCGAGCCCCTGCCGCTGTGGGCCCAGATCCCCATTTTCCTGCTGGCCGCCGACCTGATCGAGTACGGCGTGCACCGCCTGCTGCACCGGGTGGGCTGGCTCTGGCGCTTTCACCGCCTGCACCACTCGATCCGGGTGATGGACTGGATCGGAAATTTTCGTTTCCACTGGGTTGAGATCATCGTCTACAACACGGTGAAATATATTCCGCTCTCACTTCTCGGGGCCTCATGGCAGGCAATTCTGGCAGTAGCGGTCATTACCACTGCCATCGGGCACCTCAACCACGCCAACCTGAACATCTCCTGGGGCCCGCTCCGCTACCTGCTCAACTCGCCACGGATGCACATCTGGCACCATGACGTGGAACTTCACGGCCGCTGGGGCCAGAACTACGCCATCGTCTTCAGTCTCTGGGACTGGCTGTGTGGCACGGCCTACCTGCCTGATCACCGGCGGCAGCCCGAGCGCATCGGGTATCAGGGGGATGACGCGTTCCCCACGTCGCTGGTCCGGCGGTTTTTCCTCCCCTTCCGCGACGCCACCACCCGCTCCAGCTGAACTGTCGGGATGGTCAGCCCTTCAATCTCTCCAGCGCCCTGACCAGTTCGGCCCCCAGGCCGAGCACGGCGGTCTGCTTCTTCTGGTCGGCCAGTTCCCCCTGCTCGGTAAAAGCCTTGAAGGCCTGGGACAGGGTCTGTTGCCCCGGGAGAACCAGCACCTGGAGATTTCCCAGCAGCATCCGCAGGTGGACCAGCCCCCGCATTCCGCCGAGCCCCCCGGGGGAAGCGGCCATCACGGCCGCCACTTTCCCCTGGTATGCCGCATAGGGCGGTTCGCTCTCCGATTCGGCCCGGGAGGCCCAGTCGAGGGCATTCTTCAGCAGCGGGCTGAACGCGCCGTTGTATTCCGGCGAAGCGATGAGAAACCCGTCGTGTTCGATGAGCAGCTGCTTGAAATTGTGGGCCGGAGCAGGCATGCCGTCCCTCGCTTCCAGGTCCTGGTCGAACAGGGGCATGGGATAGTCCGCCAGGGCGATCATTTTCACTTCGGCGCCGGCACTCTCGGCACCGGCAGCGGCGAGTCGCAGCAGTTTTTTGTTGAACGATTCTTCGCGGCTGCTGCCGGCAAAAGCCAATACTTTGGGCATGGTCAATGTATCTCCTCCTCGTGTCGTGACCTGGCAATCCATACAGTTTCAAATTTTTCTCAACTGTGTGGTAGACTGTCTTTATAAACTATGCTTTGAAACATGGGTTGGTTTTCGAACATCGATAAAGAGGTTGATCGTGCACGAAAATTTCAAACCCCTTTTTTATGTACCCCTGTTACTGACCATCCTGGTTCTCTTCGCCGTCTCCTTCGCCTGCGGATCATGGCGGGACCAGCCGGTGAGTTCACCGATCCTGCTCATCGGTGTGGACGGTATCGAATGGGATCTGGCCCTGCCGCTGATCGCCGAAGGCCGAATGCCCACTCTCGAGCGGCTGATGGACCAGGGCCGCAGCGGGTTGCTGGAAACGCTGACCCCCACCGTCTCACCGGTGATCTGGACCACGGTGGCCACCGGGGTGTCAAAGAGCGTACACGGCATCAACGGATTCGCCGATACCCGCCGACCGCGGAAAACCACACTCTACGACAACAGTTCCCGGCGGGCCGCCGCGCTGTGGAACATCCTAACCGATTTCGAGAAGCGGGTCTGCGTGGTGGGCTGGTGGATGACCTACCCCGCTGAACAGGTGAACGGGGTGATGGTGGCCCAGACCAACACCCTGGACCAGTTCGACACCAGCGCGGGAAAAGTCACCTGGAAGGGAACCCTCCGTCCCGGCGTGCCCGGGCAAGTCTATCCGCCGGAACTGGAGAGCGACCTGATGCAGATTCTAGGCGAGGTGGAGGCCGACCTGCCCCGACTCACCGAGGAAATTTTCGGCCGGTTCTCCCACCCGCTCTCACGTCTCGGCCATCGGCTCTGGTCCAACTGCCAGTGGTCTTTCCGAGCAGACCAGACCTATTCCCGAATCGCCGGGCAGTTGATCGCCGGGAAAGAACCCTTCGACCTGGCGATGGTCTACTTCGGCGGATCGGACGTGGCCGGTCACCGCTTCTTCCGCTATATGAAACCGGAGCTGTATGACCATCCCCCCACCGCCGACCAAATCACCAATTTCGGCGGTGTGATCACCAGCTATTACACCTGGCTCGACGGGGAAATTGGCCGGCTGATCGATCTCTGCCCGGAAGAGGTGACCGTTGTAATTGTTTCCGACCACGGCATGGTTCCGGTGAATCGCAACAATCTTTTTGACCCGGACGACCCGCCGGCCGATGTCAACTCCGCTCACCACCCCAATGGGCCGCCAGGAATCTTCATCACCGCCGGACCTTTTATCGAGCCGCTGCAAAATGCGGTCTCACCGACAAGTCTCCAGTTGGATGATCTGACCACAATGGGCAGCGTCTACGACATTGCGCCGACTATCCTGGCCATGCTGCGTCTTCCCCTGGGCCGTGACATGGAAGGCCGGGTCCTTCAGGAGCTCTTCACCGAGAGGTTCCAGATCGACCGCCAGCCCTGGCAGAAGCGGACCCACTCCACGAAGGAATTCCTGCTCAGCAGACGATCCCTTTCCCGGCAAAACCCGGGCGAAGACTCCCGCATCGAACAACTTCAAAGTCTGGGGTATCTTCCTCTGGAGCCGTAACCAGGAGGTTCAGGCAACAGGCTGGTCGAGCACCTCGCGGACCTTGCTCACCAGCGCCTGGGGGGTGAAGGGCTTGGGCAGGAAGATCGAGTCGGAATCAGGAAATCCCTCGCGATAAAAGGCACTGCCGGTGTAGCCCGACGTGTAGATCACCTTCATGTCCGGTTGCATGTTAAGGACCAGATCGGCCAGTTCCCGGCCGCTCATTTTCGGCATCACTACGTCGGTGATCATCAGGTCCACCGGCTCACTCCGCCCATCAAGGCACTGGATCGCCTCCGCCCCGTTTTCAGCCTGAAGCACGGTGTACCCGTTCTGCCGCAAAATGGCCCGCACCAGCTGGAGCACCCGCAGGTCATCCTCCACGACCAGCACCGTTTCCCGGTCGGGTTTCGGCTTGTCCTCCGGACTTTCGTTCTGGACCCGGGCCGGTTCTTCATCGACCAGCGGCAGATACATAGTGAACGACGTGCCCCGACCCGGCTCGCTGGAAACCAGGATGTAGCCTTCGCTCTGCTTGATGCTGCCAAAAACCATGGAGAGGCCAAGTCCGGTCCCCTGCCCCACTTCCTTGGTGGTGAAGAAGGGCTCGAAAATGTTGGCCATGGTCTTCTCGTCCATACCCGTGCCGGAATCGCTCACCGTCAACGCGGCGTAAGATCCCGGCGGGATGGTCACCTTGCTGTCCACGTGCTTCTTGACCAGCGTCCTGGCCGCGGTCTCGATGGTCAATCGGCCGCCGCGGGGCATGGCGTCCCGGGCATTCACCGCCAGATTCATCAGCACCTGCTCCAGCTGGCCCGGGTCAGCCTGGACGCACCCGGTCTCCGGATGCAGCCTGGTAACCAGCTCAACGTCCTCGCCGATCAGCCGCCGAAGCATCTTCTCCAGATCGGTCACCAGATCATTGAGATTCAACACCATTGGTTGAAGCATCTGTCGCCGGCTGAAGGCCAGCAACTGCCGGGTGAGAGCCGCCGCCCGGTTGCCGGCAGTGACGATCTCGTCCAGATACTCACGGATGTCCTGCTCCGGGCCGAGTTCACTGAGCACCAGGTCGGCGTTGCCCAGAATGCAGGTCATGATGTTGTTGAAGTCATGAGCCACGCCGCCGGCCAGCCGCCCCACGGCTTCCATCTTCTGCGCCTGGAGCAGTTCAGCCTCCAGACGCTTTCGATTGGTGACATCGCGCAGGATGCCCTGGCTGGCCGTACCACCCTCGTAGGGGATGTGGGCCACCGACACCTCCACCTCCACCTCCAGGCCGTCGCGGCCGATGGCCGTAAACTCGTAGTTCTGATTCAGCGGTTCGCCACGGGCGATCCTCCGGCCCCGTTCGAGAATCAGCTCCCGGCTCTTCGGGGCCACCAGGTCGAGGAAAATGAAATCGGGGCGCTGGACCTCCTCCTGGGTCACGCCGAAAATCTCCTCGAACTTGGAGTTGATCACTTCGAACTTCCCGTCGCGCAACAGGTATATGGCGTCGTTGGAGTGATCCACCAGCGAATGATACTTGGCTTCCGACTGACGCAGTTCCTTCTCGTTTCTTCTTCTCTCACTGATATCGAGTCCCATCCCCACCAAATATTTTTTCCCGTCCGCCTCCAGACAGTGACCGGTGAAGTAGTAGGGTATTCTGCAACCGGACTTGGTGGTGAAGGCCGCTTCGGCGTCCGAGGTGCCGTGGGTGAAGGCCCGGTTGATAGCCTTCACGATATGATCCCGGTCGTCACCGGTGAAGAGCTCTGCGGGATGCATGGCGGCGATCTCCTCCGCTGAGTATTCACAGACCTCCTGGAAGTTGCGATTCCAGCGGAGAAACCGTCCACTCTGGTCGAAGAGGTAGAAAATCCCGGGGAGACTGTCCATTGCCGAATCGGTGAAGCTTTTCTCACGGATCAACTCTGCCTCGGCATGACGCAGCCGGCTCTCCGTCTCCTCCAGCTCGGCGATCCGTCGACGGGCCTCGGCCAGTTCAGCCTCCAGGGCCCCCACCTCATTGATCTTCACCGTCATCGACTAAAGCTCCACCACGCTTCTAACCCGGACTCCCGGGCCAGGGAAACAGATCGGTCAGGAACCAGTGCTCCTTCTGCTGATCGGCCACCGCCCCTCGGCCCATTAGCAAACATGTCAAATACGGATTAAGTCAACAGCAGGAATAATTTACCCGAAATGATGAGCGTTCGCACAATAATAAAAACGCCTGTCTTCGAGGGACGGGAACGGTCCCCCGGGGACAGGCGTTGAAGGCTGCATCCCGGAGACTGAACACCGGGTGCTTCTGGCAGGATTTTCTAGAAATAGCGCTCGAGAAGCCCCTTGAAGGCCATTCCGTGCCGCGCTTCGTCCTTGCACATTTCGTGCACCGTGTCGTGAATCGCGTCGTAACCCAGTTCCTTGGCCCTGGTGGCGATGTCCTTCTTGCCCTTGCAGGCCCCGTGCTCGGCGGCAACCCGGGCCTTGAGGTTTTCCCTGGTGTCGGCCACCAGCACTTCACCGAGCAGTTCGGCAAACCTGGAGGCATGCTCCGCCTCCTCGAAGGCGATCCGCTTGTAGGCCTCGGCCACTTCGGGGTGGCCCTCCCGTTCGGCCTGGCGGCTCATCGCCAGATACATGCCCACCTCGGTGCACTCGCCGGTGAAGTTGGCCCTCAACCCATCGAGAATCTCCTGGTCCACGTCCTTGGCCACACCGATCCGGTGTTCATCGGCCCAGGCCATCTCCTCGCCACCACTCTGTTCCTCGAATTTCTCCGCCGGCGCGCCGCACTGGGGGCAGGCATCCGGACGGGTGTCGCCCTCGTGAACGTAACCGCAGATGGTGCAGATCCACTTTTTCATAGAACTAGCTCCTGTTCCAAGTAAACAACGATAATACAATTAGTTACATCAATCAGCATGTTCGGCACGCACGGTAGCCGCCCACCTGAGATCCTGATTCTACACTGGAATTGAGGTCTTACCAAACAGGCTCGAGGCCCAGGGCGCCGGCATACCGCTGGAGCGCGGAGCGGGCCGCTTCACCGTCAGCGGCACAGGCCGGCCGGAGGGAATCCTGCCCCTCATACATACAGGAGAGCACCCGGAGCAGGCCTTTTTTTCGGTCCGTCTTGAAGTCGTAGCGGGCAACGAGCCGCTCACCGGCCAGAACCGGCAGGCAGTAGTAACCGTATCGCCGATTCGGCGCCGGCTTGTAAATCTCCAGCACCTGTTCGAACCCGAACAGCAAGCGGACCCGCGCCCGGTCCCAGAGCAGCGGGTCAAAGGGTGAAAGCAGCACTCCCCGATCCCTGCCCGGGCGTACCCGGTCCAATCGGAATGCCAGCTCCAGGTCTGCCGGCCGGATCCAACCAGTTGATGGTGGTCCTTCCGGGTTGTCCAGGGAACAGGGCACCACCTCTCCCCGGCGGGTCAGACGATGGAGCGCTGCAACCAGCTGGTCCCGGCGATTGGTGAGCCGCCAGGTGGAGGCCAGCGTCCCGGTGGAGGCCCAGCCATGTCCCTCCAGCGCCTTGAGCAGCAGCCGGTCGAGACTGGCCGGCAGTCCCACCGACCGGCCGCGTATCCGGTCGGGGATCACCCGCTCGGCCAGGTCGAAGACCCGCTGGAATTTTCTCCGCTCGCGGATGGCCAGATCCCCGCTGGACCACAGGGCTGAGGCCACCTGCCGCGCTATTTTCTGGTCCCACCAGCCACGGCTCCCCCGTCCTTCCAGTTCGATGGAAAGCAAAGGCCCCTCTTCCCTGATCCGGCGGCGGAGCCGCGCGGCCACCCGGGGATGTTGGGCCAGCACATCTCCCCACCAGGGGTGGGTGCGAAACTCCCGCCGGCGAAAACCGAACAGGGGGTAGAGGTCGAGAGGAATCCAGCTTGCCTCATGACCCCAGTACTCGAACAGCGGATTACCGGGGCAAAGCAGCTGCTCGCCGAGAGAAGGGGCGAACCCCTGGAGGCGGGAGAGCAGGACGATGACGTGACTCCTGGCGCCGGCAATGGAGACGGTGTCCAGTTGCAGATAGCCGAACCGGCCGATAACCAGATGCGCCGCGTCGAGAGCCCGTTTTCCACGGCCGGCGGCACGGTGCGGCATGCCGGTCCATTGGGGTTTGAGGAGCCCGGCACGAGCCAGGGCCAGACGGCGGGCTTGACCGATGCTCAATGTCATCGCCATCATCTAGGCGAGACCCCCTCCCCGCCTGGACATGGCTCGATTCGCAGCAGGATCAGGTCTTCTATTTTCTCGGTGCTGATCAGGTAGTGCTGCTTTAAAATACCCCGAGGCGTGACCCGGTACTGGTAGGTGGGTGTCCGGTCCACACCCAGCCCCGATGCCGTGGTATCACTGACCAGTCTGCGAATACTGCAGCCCGAACAGTGAACGGTGCGGCCGCAGCCCTCCGGCTCGGTGGAATGGATGCACTCCATCACATTGCCGCCACGTTGTCCGACCATATCGCCGGCAGATTTGCCGAAGGTTGCGGCAGCATCAGCATTCGCCGCCACCACCTCCCCCGAGATCTCGTCCACCACCATCACCGGGCCGTCCAGCTTGCTGATCAGCTGATCGAGGGAAACATCCTTGAAGTTGGAAAGGATGTGGGAGCAGTCGTCGCATATGCCGTGGGTCACGGGATAGCGGTGGGGTGCCTGGCCGTCCACCTGTCCCATATCCATGCTGCACCAGGCGCAGACCCGGCGAATGGTGTCCTGGCCGATGGTTCCAAACATGATCGCACCTCCTCCAACCGCTCCGGCACCATTATAGCCCAGCACGGACCATCATTCACCGAAAACAAAACGCCCCCGACCGGAAGCGGGATACCCGCCACCGGCCAGGGGCGCTGCTCAATCAATTCTTATTTAGCCGCAGCTAATGCTTCACCGGCCACGGGGCAAAATCAGAAGCAGTATATTGCGGTTGGGGAATCCCCCGGCCCATGTGGTCCGCGACCGGCCCCACCACCGGAGGCTCAGCAGAGTGCCGGGCCCGGCCGTCCAGCGGGAAGCGGCCCCCGGCGAGGTTGCCACCTGCCGTCATGCCCGGGATTGCATCGAACGCGTAGTGCAGTTCGCCTTGACCGTTCTGATTGAGGGTGATGATCACCGCCCAGGCACCGATTCCCGGTTGGGGTCCGGGGGAGACGAGGATGTCCTCGGTGCCGTCGCCGTCCATGTCTCCGGAGCCCACCCGGGCGCCATACATGGTACCGAAAACAAAGAAGTTGATTTCGTCGATGGGTGTCACCGCTGAACCGTCATAGTTGAAGGCGCGGATCTGGCTGGGGAAAGACGCACTGGGACCGGGAGCGGTAATGATCTCGGCCATCCCATCGGCATCGATGTCGCCGCAGGCCACATTCACGCCCCAGCGCGGCGTGCTGTAAGCGAAAAAACTGGCCGCGGGGATCGCGGCCGCCGGCCCGCCATCAACATTCCAGCCCCGGACGTGGGCGCCGAACACCGGTCCCGGACCGGCACCGGTGACGATCTCGTCAAACCCGTCGCCGTCGATATCACCGGCGGTGACATTCACACCGTAACGGAGAGTGCCGTAGGCGAAATAGGAGACACTGGGCATCGGCACCACGGGCGCCGAGCCATCGTAATCGAAAGCACGAACGTGCGGCCCGAACACGGCTCCCGGACCAGCACCGGTGAGAATCTCGTCAAACCCGTCACCGTCGAAGTCCCCGGCACCGACATTGACACCCCACTTTGGCGTGCCGTAGGCCAGGAAGCTCAGGCCGGCCAGCGGTGAACCGTCCACCTCGAAACCGCGGACATGGGCGCCGAACACCGGTCCCGGACCGGCACCGGTGAGGATCTCGTCGTAGCCGTCCCCGTCTACGTCACCGGCCGCCACATTGGCCCCGAAATGGGGAACACCGTAGGCCGTGATTTCGGGCCCCAGGGGGGCACCGTAGGGGTCAAAGGCCCTGGCCACTGAAGCGTTGTCCCAATCCGGGCCCGGGGCCACCACCAGGCCGTTCTCGCTCTGGATCTTGCACAGCACTTTCAGCCCGGGATCGAAAATGACCCGGGTCGGCTCGGCCGGCACGGAGAAGATGAAGGTCTCCGACTGCTGGTCCACATGGACGGTGGTCTCCACATCACCGCCCGGAGTCTGGATCAGCAGGTCCAGCGGCATATCGAAGAGCGGGGTGATGGCGTCCACCTCCTGGATCTGATCGATGGTGACGTAGAGATTGCCGGCGGAGGTGGTCCAGTTGACCCGGTATTCGGGGTAGCCGGCCATGTAAACCCACTGGTCGAAGAACCAGTCCCAGTCCTCGCCGGTGACGTCCTCGATCACCTGCTGGAAATCGGCGGTGGTGGCCGAGTCGTAGCGGTAGCGGTCGGCCCACTCGCGGTAGATGTCGACAAAGGTGTTGTAGCCCACCTGGCTGCGAATCATGTGCAGAATCCAGGCGCCCTTGCGGTAGACCGTGCCGCCCCACATGTAGTCCGGATCATAGATCGGGAAGCGGCCTTCGTAGTCCACTTCACCCGAGAAGTAACTCCAACGGTTGTTGATCATCTGGGCGCGGAACGCCTCGTCCCCGTAAAAGTGCTCGGTGAACAGAGCGTCAAAGTATGTCGCTGATCCCTCGTTGAGCCAGATATCCATCCAGGTGCCGCAGGTCACCAGATCGCCCCACCACTGGTGGGCCAGTTCGTGGGCCACCGTGCCCTCATAGCTCCGCTGGCCATCCACCAGGTTCGGGCTCCAGGTGGTCATGGTCTCGTTTTCCATGGCCCCGCCGAACGGCGCCACGGCGTGACCGTAGGTGTCGAAGGGATAGGGCTCGAACACAGTCTCGTAAAACGCAAACATCGCCGGCATGTTGGCCCAGTCGAATGCCGCGTCGTCATAGTGGCTGGGGTAGACAAAGGACTTGATCGGGATACCGCTGGGCGTGGTCTGTTCCAGAATCGCGTAGTCCGAGACGGCCACCGACACCAGGTAGCTGGGGATCGGGTAGTCGAGGAAGTAGCTGGTGGTGCTGGTGCCGTCGCCGTTGTCCACGATCCCCTGGAGGTCGCCATTGGAAGCCACCAGCAGGTCGGAAGGGGCGGTGATGTGGCCGCGGTACCACTCGGCCTTGTCATCGGGGATGTCGCGGCAGGGAAACCAGTAGCGGGCGTCCTCGGGCTGGCCCATGGTGTATGCGGTCCCGCCGTTGCTGCCTGTGAAAAAGAGACCCCGGGAGGGCGTCCCCTCGTAAGTGATGGAGAAGATCCGCGATTCGCCGATGCTCATCGGTAACGAGGGCGTGATCCGGAGCTCCTCGTTTTCGTGAGTCCAGGTCACGGCAGTGCCGCCGCCTTCCATGACCCCGGTGACGGTGAGGCCGACAAAATCCAGAGTGAATTCGGTCAGGCCGGCCTCGGTACTCTCGATCCCCACGTCACACTGCGCGGTAATGGTCCGGGCGTCCATATCGAGATCGATGGTCAGGGTGTAGGAGATCGCATCGTAGTTGTCGGTTGACCGACTCTTCCAATCCGCCGCGGCCCTGGCGAACGCCGCTTTGCCCTGCTGACAGGCCAGCGCACCATCGACACGTTTCGGCATCTCCCTGGTCTGGGCCATGGCCGGCACGGCGGCCATAAATCCGATCAGGCACACTAAAACAATTTTCGTGATTCTGCGGCACATGAAATCTCCTCCCCGAGATGCGGAAGCCCTTTCTCCCGGTTGTTCTACCTGGTTCGGCTCGATCCGGACTCGCCCCGACAGCTGTTCGGGAACGCATACCATAAGAACGATTATACCTGCTCGGTTGTTCCCTGCCGCATCAATCGGATCCCGCAGCAGGCAACCAGTTCAAAGTATTCAGCCATATCGGCATGACAGTGGCGGAGCGGTTCGCTCTGGTGATATCGGAGGGGAACCTGACGCACCGGGCCGGCGTTGCCGCGGGACAATTTTGATCGAGCGGCGCCTCAGAACGGCAGGAAGTTCTCGCCGTATACCATTTTGCCGCCCAGGTGCCCGACAAAGCCGATCAGCCCGGCAGCGGTAACCATCAAGGCCAGATAGACCCACTGCACCGTTCCGGTGAATTTCTTCCTCGACTTGAAGCGGAGCACCAGCGCCGCGAAGCAGATCAGGAAGACCAGAAAAGCCAAGTTGCGGTGCGTCTCCACCGGGTAGTAGATACCGGGGGAAACCGTCAGGTAATAGGCC
Source organism: Acidobacteriota bacterium (assembly GCA_032127265.1). GTDB lineage: Bacteria > Acidobacteriota > JAQAZP01 > JAQAZP01 > JAQAZP01 > JAQAZP01. Next base: position 23,843 of record JAQAZP010000019.1, on the reverse strand, counting down.
CGGAGCAGCCCGGTGGCCGCCGCGGGGATGAAAGCGAGCACGCCGAGAAACAGCGCCCAGAGCCCGGCCGCCTCCAGTTCGCGGCGACCCAGGACAATGGTCAGCAGGTCGAGGAGCACCACCAGGGCGATCCAGCCGATGGGAAAATGAACCAGGGCAGGGTGCATTCGACCGGCCAGCTCCGGGAGTCCGGGGGATGGATCAGCCTCCACGATTTCGAAATCAACGAAACTGTCCGCTTCCTTGATCTCTGCCGTGCCGCTGTCCGCTGCCTCCTGGGCGATGGACGGCACCGCGGGCAGGGCCAGCATTGCTGCACAAAGCAGGATGAGCAGAGATACCAGGCGAGGGAACAGGGGGTGAGGTCGGTCCGGTCCGTTCATCGTTCGGCCCTCCCGGTGATCATTCCACCAGGTCGATGACGACCCGCTGGTCCGTCAGAGATGTCTCGTAGCGAGGGAGCGGCTTCTCGGCCGGGCCCTTGAGCACATTCCCCTGGAGGTCGTAAACCGACCCGTGGCAGGGGCATTCAATCTTGTCGCTGCCCGCCTTGTGCTCAACGATGCACTGTTGGTGGGTGCAGGTGGGGTCGAGCCCGATCACCGAGTTCTCACCGTCCCGGATGAACATCACCATCCGTCCCTCGAGCTTGATCGTCATCGACGAGCCCACTTCCTTCAGCTTGGTCAGTTTGTCCAGTCCGATGGCCAGCTTGCCGGCTCTGGCCGTCCGGGCCGGCCAGAAGAAAACAGCCCCCAGGGCCGCCACGATCGATTTCAGTACGGTGCGTCTCCTCATCCCGAGCAAACTCCTTATTTCACACTATCTCTGTTATTGTTGTCGGTTATAGGATCACACATCGCTGATTTATATTCAAGTTCAGCATATGAAGAGGATACCGCCCCCCACTCCAAAGCATCCGAGGGCCGGCCGGATGGTGTTCGGTCCTAAAAGGCGCCGCCAGCCACGTTCCCGCCGTGGCCCAGTTCGAGGTCGGCAAAGGCGTCAAAATCAATATTGCCGGCCACCACGGATTCGCCGTCCACCTCCCAGGACCTCAGCCGGGCCGGCTGGTCCGGGTCGGGACCGGGCATGGTAAGGATCTCGTCGAACCCGTCGCCGTCCACATCGCCACAGGAGACCCTTACTCCATAAAGTGCGCCAGGATAGGCAAAAAAACTGACACCGGTGATCGAGGTGGCCGAACCGCTGCCGTCCCAGTTCCAGGCACGGACATGGGGGCCGAATACCACACCGGGGCCGGGGCCGGCAATGATCTCGTCGATGCCGTCGCCATCGATGTCGCCACAGGCCACGTTGACCCCGTACTGGTTTGTGCCGTAGGCTAGAAGACTCACACCGTTGATCGGCGCGATGGCCCCGTCATCGTAGTTCCAGCCGCGGACATGCGGGCCATAGACCGAACCCGGTCCGGCACCGGTGACAATCTCGTCAAAGCCGTCGCCATCGATGTCGCCACAGGCCACGTTGACCCCCCACTTGGGTGTGCCGTAGGCAAAGAAGTTGATGGCGCCAATAGATGCGGGCACCCCGCCGTCCACGTTCCACCCACGGACGTGGGGTCCAAACACCGCACCAGGACCGGCACCAGTGACAAGCTCATCGTTGCCGTCACCGTCGATATCGCCGGCAGCGACGTTGACCCCGAATTTGTTGGTTCCGTAGGCGAGAAAGCTGACCGCGGATACTGCAGTCCCGGTGGGGGTAAAGGCACGGACATGGGGGCCGAACACCGCGCCGGGCCCGGCACCGGTGATCACTTCGGCCCGGCCGTTGCCGTCCAGGTCGCCGGCGGCAAGGTTCACGCCCCAGGCAGGTGTTCCGTAGGCCGACCATTCAGCTAGGGGCATATCCGGCGCCTGGGCACTGTATACCCGGACCAGCGGCGGGTTCGCGGAAGCGGGACCGGGGCCGGTCACCACCCTGGCGGTATCCAGCGGCAGCAGGGAAATGTCCCTGATGGTAGCCTCTTCCCAGGTTACGGGGACATCGTTCAATGTCTGGGGCTCGTATCCAGCCGCGCTGTATGTCACGGTGTAGCTCCCGGTGTAGAGCGGCCGGACATAGTTGCCGTGATCCGGGTCGCAGTGCACCGGGGTGGGCATGTCGATGCCCTGGACAGTGATTTCGGCAGCCACGGGTTGGCCAGTGACCGCATCGGTCACCGTGCCGGTGAGTCCCTTGCCGGCCAGGTCGATGTGGTAGAGCATCGACTCCCGGTTGTCGTCCCAGTAGCCGGCGATCTGGGAGGCGGGCGGCGATGAGGGGTCGGACAGTTCGATGATCACATCGTAGTCGGCATACCAGTAGTAATTCCAGTCCTGCATGCAACCGTGGGTCATATACCACTCGACGCCCCGGGTCACACCGTCCTCGAAATAGGAACTGTTGTACATCGGCTCGTTGCGCGAGGCGTACCCGAGGGCCAGGTTGTAGAAGACCGTGTCGTCCGGGCAGTAGTCCCAGGTGGAATCCCAGGGGTAGTTCACCACCGTCGCCCCGGTATGGAAGTTGGCCGAGAGCACGAACGTCTGCTCCAGCTGCCAGAGCATCACCAGCTGGGTCTCGGTGCCCCGGCCGTCGGGTGTGTTCACCGGGTCTTCGATGAAATCGGGAAAATCACGGTTCAGATCCCTGCCCTGGGCGTTATAACGCGAGCCCGAGATATAGCCGTCAGGGTTCATCAGCGGCATGATGAAGATCTCACGGTTGTCCACCAGGGCGGTGATGGCCGGGTCGGAGCCGTAATTCACCAGCAGATGCTCGATGAGGTTGAGCAGCAGCGGCACGCAGAGGGTCTCGTTGCCGTGCATCGCGCCGATATATTTGAATTCCGGCTCGGCCTCCTCGGTGCCGGCGTTGTCGCTGATCTTCATCACCCAGAGGTCGTGGCCGTTGGTGGACTGGCCGATGCTGAACAGGTCGCAGAGACCGGGATAGGAGGTCTCCATGTCCTGCATCCAGGTTTCCATTTCGCTGAAGGTGGGATAGCTGGTCCATTCACGCCCCGGCTGGGGGATGAAGCCCTGTTGCCCGATGGTCTCCAGATACTCCCGGCTGGTATCCACAATGGGGTAGACCGTGAAGCCCCGGGCCATCACCTCCAGCCGTTCCCCGGCCGCGAGGTATGCCTCGGCGTATTGCCCGGGCCGGACCGTGGTGATATCGAGATCCATCGCCACCAGCACGTGAAGGTCGTCCCCGCCGATCAACACGATGCGAAACAGGTCCGGCTTTTCGGCGAACAACCCGGAGTCCGCCCCGGTCAGAGCGCCGACTGAAGCGCCGGGGGAAACACAGATCAACAACGTGAGCAAAATCAACGTTTTACGGAAATAATTCAAGCGACAACTCCCTGATGACCCGCCAAAACGGCGGTCAGATCATGCTGAGGCATCCCGGACAGTGGCGGTCGACATTCTAACAGGCCGTCGAATCCGGGCAAAGGACAAAATGGTTTCAAGCAGAATGGCCGGAAGCCGGGAAGGGACGAGGTTCGAGATAGAACCAGCGCATGCGCCCGGGGCGGTTCTCGCTGATGGAGCGGAGAAGATACTTTCGGCACAACCGCGCAAAGAGGGCGGAGATGGGGAACGGGTAATCAGCCACCGTCCGTGGTTTGGACACGATCTCGGTGATTCGGTGGCTCTGTCCAAACCGATCACCGAGCAGGTCCCCGATCTGACGGTAGATGAAATCATGCAGTTCCACGAGGATGTGAACCTCCGACAGTTCGGGAACCACGTGGGGATCGAGGAGCAGACTCTCGGCCCCCTCCACATCCATGAAGACGAGACAGTTTGTGCTGCGGCTGAAGCAGTTAGAAAATGCCGGGATGTCGCACAGCCCATGGATGATGACCCGGGTCTGGACGCCGTTGACCTGTGCCATCCTGCGGGTACAGGCCTGCCCGGCCTCGTCCGATTCGAAAGCGATGACACCCGCCCCGGGCATGCGCATGGCCAGACCGACGGCATAATACCCCTCCCCGGCTCCCACGTTGACCACGTGATCGAATTTCATCGAACAGAGCTTCTCGATGGCAGGATGCAATTCCTTCTCGTAGGTCCCGAGAATCTTGGGGTAAAACTGGCTGCCCACACTGGTTCCGAGGTATTTCATGCCGCTGAACGGTCCCGAGTGGACCAGGTATCCGGTGGCCTGCTGAATGCGGCGGAAGACAAAGTAGCTGGGATGCAGGTAGCTCAGACGGGTCCGCAGGGGATTGACAACCCGCTGCATGAAAAAGGAGGGCATGGTCGTTCCTCGGGCTGTTGCCGCTTTCACCAGGCCACCCGGGACCAACACGGCCCTGGCGGGGACGCCGGCGCACCGGCGCCGGACGCCCGTTATTATACGTATACCGGCAGAGACGTAAAGTCCGTAATTCAGTTCAGCGGTCCCGGCGTTCCTGAAGGGCAATATCCCTTTACGAAATCTGGACTTCCGCCGATACCTGTTTGAGATGGGAGCCAGTGCCGGCTCCAGGGTTCCCCGGCGGATCCCGGAGAATGGTCGCCGGGACCAAGTGCCGGGCAACATTATCCTCTGGGGCAACAGCGCGGCCCAGGGACCTGCCATCGCCGCCAGGGAGGAGCCGGGTAACAGTGTCGCCATCGACTGCTCGGATGTGGAGTGGGGCCAGGCATCCTGTTTAATCGGTCACGAATCGAGCCTCGACTGGGGGACGATGATGATCGATGTGGACCCGAATCTTCTGCAGCGCCGGGAAGGACGACTACGGCCTCGAGGAACACTCCGAATGCACGGCCGAGGCACAACCAGAGTGCTGACGGATCGGTGGTCGGGACATCGGCTGCGCGGCCCAGGTGATTTCGCCAGGGCGAGCTATGCCCGGACCTGGCCCCTGCTGCTCCCGCCAAGGCCGTCGATGGTGGGCGAGAACCGCTTCATCCTCTTTGGGAAGGACGTGACGCCCGCACCCTATAACCGGCCCCCGTACTGGCCCGCGGGCGAGACACAGACCGACTTCTGCACGGTCACCGCGACACGGCCCGGTGGGGAAACCGATACCGGCACCGCTGCGGTGATCGCGACGGATCCCTAGTCCGGGCTAGTCCTCTTCGAAGGGTTCGATGTGGATCACCACGTCCATCACCCGCGGCCCGTCCTCCATCAAACGGCGTTTCACCACCCGCGCGATCTCGTGCCCCTCCAACACCGACAGGTTCGCCTGCACCTGGACATGGAGGTCCACCTGGATCCCGCCTCCGGAGAGCCTGGTGCGCAGGGCATGCACATCGAGAACGCCCTCGATGCCCCGGCTCAACTCCAGGATCTGCCGGCGGTCCTCGGAGGGCGCCCCGCGGTCGGTGAGCTCGCCGAAGGACACGAAGAGGATGCCCCAGGCGGCGTGGAGCAGGAAGACCGTGACCAGCAGGGCCGCGATCTGATCGACGAAGGACCAGCCGGGGAAGTAGATCGCCACCACCACGGCCAGGGCCACGGGAATGGAGCTGAGGGCATCACTGCGGTGGTGCCAGGCGTTGGCCGCGAGGGCGGACGACCCGGTATGCCGGCCGGCGGCCAGGGTCCAGTGGTAGAGCAGTTCCTTGAGCACGATGGAAACGACGGCACCGGCCAGGGCGCCCCAGCCAGGTGTTTCCGACACCGCCTCGTGAATGGTGGTCAGGGCGCGGTAGCCGATACCGGCAGCCGCGGCGGCGAGAAAGAGGCCAATGGTCGCGCTGACCAGGGTCTCGATCCGGTGATGGCCATAGGCATGGTCGTCGTCAGCCGGTGCGGTCCAGTAGCGAACACCCAGAAGCAGGGCCAGATCGGTACCCAGGTCGGAGAGGCTGTGCGCGGCATCGGCCACCAGGGCCTGGCTGTGGCCCACCACACCGAGAAAAAACTTCAGGCCGGAGAGGACGATGTTCACCACCATACCCACCAGGGTCACCCGGCGGATGGTGGCGCAGTCTCCCGAACCGTCTCTGCTCATAGCTGTCCCATCACCTGCGGCTGCTCACTGTTCGAGAAAGGCCACTTTGGCGCCATAGCCGACCTCCGAAGCCGGGTAGGCCAGGAAATCCACCTCACCCATGGCGCTGATCGCCGTGCCGTCGTAGTCCCAGCCACGGACCCGGGCGGTAAAGCCGGGCCCCGGCCCCTGACCGGTGAGGATCTCGTCGACGAGGTCCCCGTCCAGGTCGCCGGCACCCACCTCCACGCCGTATTCGCTGGTGTCATAGGCAAAGAAACTGATGCCCGGGAGCGGTGTAACCGTACCGCCGTCAACATTCCAGCCCCGCACGTGGGGACCGAAAACCACGCCAGGTCCGGCACCGGTGATGATTTCGTCAATCCCGTCACCGTCCAGGTCGCCGCAGGCCACGTTGACCCCGTATTTGTTGGTGCCGTAGGCCAGGAAACTGACTGCGGAAATCGACACCGCGGGGCCGCCGTCCACGTTCCAGCCCCTTACGTGGGGGCCGTATACCGCGCCCGGTCCGGCACCGGTGATGATCTCGTCAAAGCCGTCGCCGTCGATGTCCCCGCAGGTGACGTTCACGCCCCACTTGGGAGTGCCGTAAGCGAAATAACTCACCCCCGGAACCGAGGATATCGTGCCGCTGTCATAGCTGAACGCACGCACATGGGGGCCGAACACCTCGCCCGGCCCGGCGCCGGTGACGAACTCGTCGCTGCCGTCTCCGTCCAGGTCGCCGGCCGAGACGTTGACGCCCCAGCGATTGGTGCCGTAGGCCAGGAAGGACGCCCCGGTCACCGCCGTGCCGCTGCTGGTGAAGGCACGCACCTGCGGGCCAAAAACCGCCCCCGGGCCCGGGCCGGTGATGATCTCGTCTCCGGGCTCGCCATCGATGCGGCCGGAAGCGACGTTCACTCCGTATTTATCCACCCCGTAGGCATCAAAGGCGAAAACCAGGCCATTACCCGGGATGTATCCGCGCACTTCGGTGGGGTTGTCCGGGCCGGGGCCCGGGCCGGTGAGGATCAGGCCGACGTATTCGCCCGCCCCGTTGTTTATGAAGAGGTAGTTGCCCACGGAGCTGTCCCAGTTGGATACAGCCATCTCCAGGTCGCGGGACCACTCGTAGACCACCACAACCTGGACACCCAGCGGATCCTCGGCCAGGCTGATCCATCCGTCCTCGAGGCTGGTGCAGTAGCCGGTGGTTCCCACACCGTCAACGATGACGGAGATGATGCTTTCAATGGGCCGGTGGGGAAGATCATACAGCGTCCGTCCGGGCGTGGAGGCGAACTCATAAGAATGCACCAGCGTCGCGTCCTGGTCCACGTCACCGAAGCAGATCCGTTCCACGACGCTGCCGGTGGTGGAGGCCCAGACCGCCGAAGCGCTCAGCGTTCCGCCCTCGTTCTGGTGCACCCGCACCGGCCCCCACCACTGGCCGGAGAAGAGGTCGAGGTCGCCATCGTTGTCCACATCACTGAAGGCCACCGAGGAACCGTACCCGCCCTCGCTGGAGGTCCAGCCCGGGGTGGTGCCCAGGTTCCCGGAACCATTGTTCACATAGAGTTTGAACCGGCCGCTGCCCCCCAGCTGGTTGTTGTCGGCCACCGCCAGATCCGGCCAGCCGTCGCCGGTCACGTCACCCCAGGCCAGGGTGTTGGCATCCTGCTCGGCGGTGTCGGCCGAACTCCAGCCGGCGCTGGTGGCCAGCATGCCGCCGTCGTTGTAGTAGACCCGGTTGGGGTCGCCGGAGTTGCAGAAGGCCAGATCGAGATCGCCGTCCCGGTCCACGTCGGCCCAGGAGACGTCGTAACTGGAATCCAGTTCGTCGGAGAGCCAGGCCGGTGCGGTCTCCAGCATGCCGCCGCTGTTGCGGAAGACCCGGTTGTATCGTGGACGGTTGTTATACGATTCACCGCAGGCCACCGCTAGGTCGAGGTCGCCGTCGTTGTCCATGTCGCCAAAGGCGCAGCGGAAGGTGTAGACGTCCTGGTCCGCCGTCCAGGACGGCGATGTTTCCAGCACGCCGATACCATTGTTCATATACAGCTTGACCTTGCCATCCTCGCTGAACCCGGCGGCACCGATGTAGACCGAGACGGCCACATCGGGCCAGCCGTCATTGTTGACATCGCCCACGGTGAGGTGCCCGTGGTAATCGATGTCGTCGGACTGCCAGTCGGGGTTGTCCGGAAACGTCCCGTCCTGCTGGTTGTAGTAGACCACCAGGCGCTGGCGGTAGATATCGTTGCCGTTGGCCACCACCAGGTCGGGAAAGCCGTCCCGGTTCAGGTCGGTCAGCGCCGCGCCGGTGGAAACCTCGGTGTCCGAGGAGACCCAGTCCGGAGTGCTGTCATAAGGCAAACCAGCGGCAAAAAGGCCTGGCGCGCAGGCCAGGACAACCAGCAGTAACAGCATCTTGACGCCGCCCGAAATCAGGGCCGCGCGGAAACGTGTGGAAGCTGAGGGGTCACGGTTCATCACATCCTCCGGGCGTTCGGGACGGGGCGCACACCTCCCGCGGAATGAGCAAGACAAGTCACTGAAAATATATCACACCCACTCCAACTCGCGCCGGATCAGGGTGTGGTGGCCGTCAGTTCGGCGCTGGCCGCGGCGGTGCCGCCGGCCGCCGGGTAGGGCGGCTGGTTGTATGGCGCCGGTGTCACGTCCTCGGCCGCCAGGGTGAAGATGTTGAGCCCGACCAGCGAACCGACAGCCGGGATGGTCTGGTTCCAGGAACTGGCGAACAGGCCGCCCGGAGCAACATTGGTGAAGCCCGCCCGCCAGGAGCTGACGGAGCTGCCGTTGGCCAGGGCGACATTGATCCGCCCGGCGAGACGGCGGATCTGGCCGGGGTAGGTGTTGGCCAGAGAGACACTGAAGTTGGCCGTAAAGGGCACCTGGCCGCTGTCAGGAGTCACGGCGAGACGGGCTTCCAGGGTCGAGGTGGAAGATGTGCCGCCATTGGCAAAGAGATAGTTGCCGTCATCGCTGTCCCAGTTGCTCACCGCCATCTCCTGGTCGAAGGACCAGGTGTAGGTGACGGCAACCGTCGAACCGCCTGGGTCGGCAGCCAGGCTGAGCCAGCCGTTCTCCAGGTCGAAACAGTAGTCTCCGCTCACCAGAGGGCTGCCCCCAACTTCAACCTGGTCGATGGATTCCAGGGGCCGCCGGGGAAAAGTGAAGAGCGTCTGCCCGGCGGTCCCGTCGAAAACGGCCGTGGTTTGCCGAAGATCGTCCCGGTCGGTGTCGGCAAAGCAGATCCGCTCCACCACGCTGCCGGTTGCGGCGGTCCAGACCGCCGAGGAAGTGAGTGTGCCGCCCTGGTTCTCGTGCACCCTGACCGGCCCCCACCACTGCCCCGAAAAAAGGTCCAGGTCACCATCATCGTCGGCATCGCTGAAGGCCACCGAAGAGCCGTATCCGCTCTCGCTGGAGGTCCAGGCCGGGATCGTCCCCAGGGTACCGGCACCATTGTTCACATAGAGCTTGAACCGGCCGCTGCCGCCGAGCTGGTTGTTGTCGGCCACCGCCAGATCGAGCCAGCCGTCGCCGGTTACATCCCCCCAGGCCAGGGTGTTGGCATCCAGGGAGACGTCGGTGGAGCTCCAGCCGGCCGTGGTTTCCAGCACCCCGGAATTGTTGGTGTAGACCCGGTTGGGGCCGCCGGAGTTGCAGAAGGCAAGGTCGAGGTCGCCGTCATTGTCCACGTCAGCCCAGGAGACGTCGTAGCTGGCGTCGATTTCATCTGACAGCCAGACCGGGATCGGCTCAAGCATTCCGCCGCTGTTGCGAAAGACCCGGTTGGCGCGGGGACGGTTGTAGTAGGACTCGCCGCAGGCCACCGCCAGGTCCAGATCGCCGTCGTTGTCCATGTCACCAAGGGCACAACGGAAGGTGTAGACATCCTGCAGGGCCGTCCAGGCCGGCGTAGTGCCCAGGGTTCCTGTCCCGTCATTGACGTAGAGCTTTACCCGTCCGTCCTGACTGAAGCCGGCGGTACCGATATAGACGGACACCGCCACGTCGGGCCAACCGTCGCCGGTGACGTCACCCACCGAAAGGTGGCCGTGATAGTCGATATCGCTGGACTGCCAGTCAGGGGTATCGGGAAATGTGCCGTCGCCCTGATTGTAGTAGACCACCAGGCGCTGGCGGTAGATGTCGTTGCCGTTGGCCACCACCAGGTCGGACCAGCCGTCACGGTTCAGGTCGGCCAGTGCCGCACCGGTGGAGACCTGGGTGTCCGAGGAAACCCAGGCCGGACTCGCCCCGTACGGGACCTGTGCCTGAGCCGGACCAGCCGCTGGCAGGAACACGCAGCAGGTGACGAGCAACAGAGCCGTGAGCGGCTGGGGGACGGAATACACCCGGCCGAATCGAGTGGCAGTGCAGATCATGGGGAACCTCCGGTTGGCTGGCTGCCGGCATCGCGGGAACAACTCCGGCCGGCAATTCACTGGGGCAAGGCTGGGAAGATTCTATCACGAGCACGGGAAATCTTGAATTCCCTGCCATCAATATATATATTTTTCCGATTAATACTAATATTCCACTTAACTTATCCCGTTGAGTAAAAGGCAGAGAATTTTCAACTTGGACATCGCTCCGCATCCTGGCCGCTCCATGCAAGGAAAGTTCCGCATTCTGCTGCTGATCCTCACCCTGACGGTAATCGTGAGCGTGGTCACTGGGGTTACCATCACCACCCTGTATAACACGGCGTTCGAAGAGGAGGCGGAACGGCTCACCGAAACCGCCCGGAGCTGGGCCCGGATCATCGAGTCAGTGGCCATGTATGACCAGCACAATTCCGTCCAGGCTCTTGAGGGGGATGCCTTTTCCGCAACCCTGAGCCAGATCCGGGAAGCGCACAGCCGGTTTGAAGGGTTCGGCGAGTCGGGCGAGTTCACCCTCGCCCATCGCGAGGAGAACCAGATCGTCTTCTTGCTCAGCCACCGTCACTCCGACCTGGACAACCCCGAGCCGATCTCCATTGACTCCAATTTCGCCGAGCCGATGCGGCGGGCCCTCAGCGGTGAATCAGGAACCATGGTGGGCCTGGATTACCGCGGGGAGATGGTGCTGGCGGCCCATGAGCCGGTGGCCGTGCTCGACCTGGGCATCGTGGCCAAGATCGACCTGCGGGAGGTCCGGGCCCCCTTTGTCAGGGCCGGTCTCCAGGCCATCGGTGTGGGCTTGGCCTTGATCTTCATCGGCAGCTTCCTCTTCCTCCGCATCGGCAACCCGATGGTGATATCGCTGCAGAAATCCCAGGAGCAGATCATGAAATCACTGGCCGAGAAGGAACTGCTGCTCCGGGAAATCCATCACCGGGTGAAGAACAACCTTCAGGTGATCTCCAGCATCCTCAACCTGCAGGGCCGAAGTGAAAAGGACCCGAAGCTCATCGCGGCACTGGCTGGCTGCCACAACCGGATTGCCACCATGGCCCTGAGCCATGAGCGGATTTACCGGTCCGAAGACCTGGCGAACATCGACGCCGGGAAATATATCCACTCCATCGCCGACAACCTGTTCCGGGTCTACGTGGTGACATCTGACCAGGTGTCGCTGGAACTGGAGGCGGGCAGCGCCACCCTGGACCTCACCACGGCCAACACCTGCGGTATGATTGTCAATGAGTTGATCTCCAACGCACTCAAGCACGCCTTCCCCGACGGCCAGAAGGGCCGGATCACCGTCCGGCTGCAACCGGAGGGCGAAGAGCTGCTCCTGGTGGTGGCGGATGACGGAATCGGCTTTCCCGAGGGAGTCGATTTCCGCCATACCGAATCGCTGGGCCTGGAACTGGTGAATACCTTTGTCGACCAGTTGGGGGGTCGCATCGAGCAGCAGACCGGAGGGGGCACTGAATATCGTATCCACTTCAGGGCAAGCGGAGACTGAACCATGAGCAAGGCGACCATCCTGGTGGTGGAAGATGAAAAGATCGTCGGAAAAGACCTGCAAGCCTGTCTCATCGGATTGGGCTGCACAGTTCCCCAGGTCGTGGACACGGCTGAGGAGGCCGTGCAACAAGCGGCCGAACTGCGGCCGGACCTGGTGCTGATGGACATCATGCTCAAGGGAGAGTCGAACGGCATCGAGGCCGCGGCAAAAATCCGGGATCAACTGGACATCCCGGTAATATTCCTCACCGCCTACTCCGACGACGCCATTCTGGACAAGGCCAAAGTCGTCGAGCCCTTTGGCTACATCATCAAACCCTACCAGGAACAGGAACTGGCCTCGACCATCGAAATGGCCCGGTACAAGGGCCGCATGGAACGAAAGCTCAAGCATCTCAACAACGTATTGCGGGCCATCCGCAACATCAACCAGTTGATCGTCAATGAAAAAGACCAGGACCGCCTGCTGCAGGGTGCCTGCGATTCTCTGGTGGAGACCAGGGGATACATCCATTCCTGGATCGTCCTGGTGGACGGCCAGCGACAGGTCACAAAAACAACGGGAGCCAGTCTCGATCCGAGGATGGACCGGATTGTACACAGCCCTAGCCCTGCGGAAACCATGCTCTGCCTCGATCGGGCTCTGGACCAGCCTGGTGTGGTCCAAATCGAGAACAGAGACACCGTTTGCAAGGATTGCCCGCTCAGCGGCCGGTTCGGTGACCGGCTGGGGATGGTGACCAGCCTGACCCATGACGGAAAAACATACGGCGTCCTGGGAGTATCGCTGATCAGGGAAGCCATCGAGGTGGAAGAAGAGGAGAATCTCTTTCTCGAACTGGCCGGTGACATCGCTTTTGCCATGCACAACATGGACATCGAAGAGGACCGCCGCCGGGTCACCGTGGCACTCCGTGAAAGCGAGGAACAGTTCCGGCAGATTTTCGACGAGTCGCTCACCGGGATCTTCATCCACCAGGACGGAAAACTGGTATACGTCAACCCCGGCCTGGCCCGCATGCTGGGCTATGACCCTGGCCGGCCCGAGGAGTACCTGGGGAAGCCGTTTCTCGGCTATATCCACCCTGATGAGCGGGAATTTGTCACCAGTAACGTGACACGGCGGATGAAAGGCGAGGCAGTTCCCGACCAGTATTCCACCCGCCTCGTCGATGTGCATGGCACCACGGTCTGGGTCGAAGTGATGGTCAAGCTGATCAACATCGGCGGCCAACCGGCATTCATGGGGAACATCCTCGACATCACCCGTCGCAAAGCCGCCGAGGGGGCCCTGCTCGATGAGCGCAACAGGGCCCAGACCTATCTCGATATCGCCGACGTGATGCTCATCGCCCTGGATTCTGAAGCGCGGGTGACCATGATCAACCGCAAGGGCCGCGAAGTGCTGGGCTACCCCGAAAAAGAAATCCTTGGCAAAGTCTGGTTCGATCACTTCCTGCCCGAACGGCTGCGCAGCGAGGTGATGGCCGTCTCGGCGAGACTGCTCGCCGGCGATACCGAGGAGGGACGATACCATGAAAACCTGGTGTTGACCCGGGATGGAACGGAAAGAATGGTGGCCTGGCAGAATTCTGATATCCGTGATGAATCCGGAACCGTGGTCGGCCACCTCAGTTCAGGAGAAGACATCACCGAGCGAAAGCTGGCCGAGTCGGAAAAGGAAAAACTGGAGGACCAGCTCCGCCAGGCGATGAAAATGGAGGCCATTGGCCGGCTGGCCGGCGGCATCGCCCACGACTTCAACAACATCCTCACCGGGATCATCGGCTACGCGGAACTTATCCAGTCCAAGATCTCACCCCACGATCCGATTCTCAGGGATTTGGCCGAGATCCAGCAGGCCGGGGAGCGCGCCGCGGCCCTGACTCGCCAGCTGCTGGCCTCCAGCCGCAAGCAGATCATCACCCCCAAGGTGATCGACCTGAACAAGACCATCGACCGGGCCAACCGGATGATCGGCCGGATCATCGGTGAGGATATCGAGCTCAACTTCGTTCCGCTGGACCAACTCTGGCCGGTGCGGATGGACCCGGCACAGGTGGACCAGATCCTGATCAACCTGGCCACCAACGCCCGCGATGCCATGCCCTCCGGCGGAAAACTGACCATCGAGACGTCCAACATCACTCTCGGTGACAGTAGCCACCGAACCCTGGACGAAGAGATTCCTCCCGGGGACTACACCATGATCGCCATCAGCGACAACGGCACCGGCATGGATGCCGGGACCCAGGGCAAGATCTTCGAGCCCTTCTTCTCCACCAAGGAGAAGGACCGGGGAACCGGGCTGGGCCTGGCCACGGTCTACGGCATCGTCAAGCAGAGCGAAGGGTATATCTCGGTCTACTCGGAGATCGACAACGGCACCACGTTCAAGATCTATTTCCCCCGGGAGGAGGGCGAGGCGGAGGCGGTCCTGGAACCGTCGGCGGCGGCACACCCGAGGGGATCGGAGACCATACTGCTGGTGGAGGACGAGGATATGGTCCGCGCCCTGGCGGTGCGGATTCTCGAAAAGCAGGGCTACCGCGTGCTCACCGCTGCTGATGGTGATACCGCCAGGAAACTCTGCCGCAATGTCCAGGGGATGGTGGACCTGCTGCTCACCGACGTGATCATGCCGCGGATGAACGGCCGGGATCTGTTCAACACACTCAAGGAGATGCAGCCGAATCTGAAGGTGCTCTTCATGTCCGGCTATACCGACGATGTGGTGGCCCGTCACGGCATCCTGGAGGTGGGCACCAACTTCCTCCCCAAGCCGTTCACCATCCGCGAGATCGCCCGTGCGGTGCGCCGGGCCCTGGATGACCACTGACCGCCCTACTCGATAACCCCCACTTTGCGCAGGCCCCGTTCGAACTGGGCCTTGCGGTCCTCCAGGTCACCGGTGTAGCCGATGGAAAATCGGATCAGGCCGGGCGAAAGGCCCATTCGTTCCTGGGCGTCATCTGAAATCTCCGATGAGGTGGTGGACCCCGAACAGGACATCAGGGTATCAAAATACCCCAGGGAGACGGCGATCAAACCGAACTTCTCATCGTTCTGCAGCACTTCCAGCAACCGGTCGGCCCGCTCCGGCGTTCTGCAGTCGATGGTCAGCATGCCGCCATAGCCATAACTGTCGTCGTTGAGCATCGCCCCCATCAGGTCATGTTGGGGATGCGATTTCAGGCCGGGGTAACAGATTGGAGCGCCCAGCGATTGGGCGTGCCGGGCGATGGCCATGGCCCGGCGGGAGTGCTCGCGCATCCGCAGCGGCAAGTGGGGCAGCCGCTGGATCAGGTCGAAGGCGACCCGGGGGTCCATGGTGGGGCCTAGCAGCATTACCCGGCCGGTGTGCAGATCCATCAGTTCGTAAATGAATTCCTTGGTGGCGCAGATGACACCGGCGATCATATCGCTGGCCCCGTTGATGAACTTGGTCAATGAGTAGACCACCACATGGGCACCGAGGGCGAGGGGCGAGATCATCGCCGGGGTGAAGGTGTTGTCCACCACCAGTTTCAGGCCATGCTCGTCAGCCAGTTTGCCCAGCGCCGGGATGTCGGCCACTTTCAGCGTGGGGTTGCCGAGGGTCTCTATGTAGAGCAGCTTCGTCCGCGGCGTGATCGCCGCGGCAAAGGCGGCGGTGTCGGAAGGATCGACAAAGCTGGTCTCGAGACCCATGTCGGGCAGCACCTCGCCAAACAGGGCATGGGTTCCGCCATAGACCGTGTCCGACGAGACGATGTGATCCCCGCTGTGGCAGAGCTGGAGCACGGTGCAGGCGATGGCCGACATGCCGCTGGCGGTGCAAATGGCGTGGCCTGACCCTTCCAGGGCCGCCAGGTAACGGGCCGCCACATCGACGGTGGGGTTGAAGTGACGGCTGTAGAGGAAGCAACCGCCGCTGTCCGGCCCCTTCACTCCATGGAAGATCTCGGGCATGGTCCCCGGCTCGAGAACAGTGAAGGTCGACGACCGGTCCACCGAAGGGCAGACGCCGCCGAATTCGCCGAATTCTCTCTTGGCCCGAGTAAGAGCCTTCTCCGGATTGAACTTCTTCATCGCGCCACCTCATCAACTGTATGCATAAAAACGACCCGCCGGTTTCCCCGGCGGATAGACCTCTGTTCTCGGCCCTGATCGGCTGAAGTATTGGTAGTATAGGAAAGGTCCCGCCCCAGATCAAGGAACGGTCAGAGGACGGTCCGACCGGACCCATGCTACACTCTGGCATGCAAAAACCGTCGGGAATCATCATCGTCGGCACCTTCGTGCTGCTGACCCTGATCTGGGGCACCACCTGGGCCGCCATCCGCATCGGTCTCGGCGGGATTCGCCCGATCACCGGTGTGGCGCTGCGCTTCGCCATCGCCTCGGTAATCCTGCTGGCCATGGCACCGCTGTTCAAGGTCAGATTCGGCCGGACCTCCCGGGAACGGCGGCTCTGGATTCTTAACGCCATGTGCTCTTTCTGCGCCTCCTACGGGATCGTCTACTGGGCCGAGCAGTGGCTGCCCTCGGGCCTCACTTCGGTGATCTTCGCCACCATGCCGCTCTTCGTCGCCCTGATGGCCCACGTGGCCCTGCCCGGGGAACAACTGAACATGAAATCGTTGTCCGGCGTGGTTCTTGGTTTCAGCGGGGTGGCGCTGATCTTCTCCGAAGACTTCACCCGGATCGGCGGGCCGATGGCGGCCACGGCGTCGGTCGTGCTGCTGATCGCACCGCTGCTCTCGGCGCTGGCCAGCGTCTCGATAAAGAAGTGGGGCAAGGATATCCACCCCATCTCCATCTCGGCGGTGCCCATGGGGATGGCGGCAGGTCTGATGGGAGCGCTGGCCTTTGCCATCGAGAGGGACACACCACCGGTCTTCGATGCCGTGTCGGTGGGCGCGCTGCTCTACCTGGCGGTGCTGGGATCGGCCGTAACCTTCACTCTCTACTTCTGGCTGCTAACCCACGTGGACGCGACCAAGATGTCGCTGATCGCCTATACCGCACCGGTGGTGGCGGTGAGCGTCGGCGCGCTGGTCTTCGACGAACCCCTTACCTGGCGCATCCTCTGCGGGTCGGCCCTGGTGATCGGGGGTGTGGCTCTGGCGATGCACCGCCGGCGGGTCAGACCGGCCGGAATCCGCTGAGACCTGAACGGATCAAGAGAGCATCCCAGCAACTGGTGGTGGATATTCGAACGGGGGGCGTACAAAAAAACTGTCAACCCCTCGCCGGCCAGCTGCCGGCCAATAAGCCGTAGCTCCTTAGCGGGTCAGCTCGGCTGATGACGGCGAGGTGTCAACAGAACAAGTATACCACGCGGGAGGCCTTGGGCCACCAGGCGGCACATTTTTCTTTTCGGACGGAACGGGCGCCGTCTTTAGCGGCAATCCGGGCCGAATTCTTGATCGGGCACCGGCGCTGTGCTATAACCGCACCTGAGGCGGGATCGCCGTCAACGGGCCACCGGCGGCCGATCAGTTACGAAAGGTATTGACGGATGCGGCTCTCTCTGCACCAGATTGACCTCTTTTCCTTCAGGATCGCCAAGCAGTTGCTGCGCAAAGGCTTCATCGAGGGGATCAAAGAGGACCGGCTTGCCGAGCGGATTGGTGACGTGATTACCGCCGAACTGCGCCGGGAGGACGACCTCAACGACGAGGTGCGGCAGATCCTCGACCAGTATGCCGACCAGATGCAGGAAGCGGGCGCCCAATATCACGAGATGTTCAAGAAAATCAAAGCCAAACTGGTCAGAGAGCGCAACATCATCCTCTGAGTGCACGTCATGAAACTGAGCCGGGAAAGAATCAACCTCATCTCCAACCATATCCTCGAGGACCTGGTGGGCCAGGACGAGATCGACTTCAAATACCCCCGCAACGAGGTTCGCCTGCAGGTGGTTGAAATTCTCCGCACCGAGATGCTCAAGGAAGAGCAGATCGAAGAGGCGGCCCGTCAGCGAGTCACCTCCCTGGCTCGTGAAATCCCCGAAGGCAGCGAAGAGTGGAACGTGCTCTACGACAAGGCCTATCGGGAAGAGTCCGAAAAGCAACGTAAAGTAAAATAACCCTCGCCTGGCCCAGGTTTCTCTCTTGTCATCCTCAAATCATCGAAGTGGTTTCAGAACCTCAACTGTGGGTCGAGAGCGAGGCGCCGGTCGACGAGGGAGGGGAGCATACTCTTTTGGCATGTGAGCCTTCCGAGAAGGCCGTCAACAAAGCTCACGAGCCTCAGGTGAGATTCTGAAGCCGCTTCAATCACCGCCGATGATGTCGCCCAAAACACTGGAAAGCCCCAAAGAGCCCTTCCCGCCAAAGAGAGAGGTCTTGATCCCGCCGACCATCTTGGCGTCCATATCGATCCCATCGGTCATGTACACCAGGGCACCGGCTTCCGCCCGGATCACCTGGCCCTTGACCAGATTGATCACCACCGCCTGCATGTCGTCACCGATCAGATGGTAGTCCAACTCGCTCATCATCTGTCTCCTCAGGAAAATGACCTTGCCAACGGGAACACCGCTGCGGGCCCGTGGGCTGAATAGTGCGTTTCACTCGTCTTGTTTCATCATATTGAAGGTTGTCGTATCCTGGCAAATGTCTTGACAGCTCCCAAGCTCCGCATTCATCCGCCGTCAGAGGATATGGCAGGATACGGGTTTTGATGAGCCGGAGTTCCGCCAGGGATGAAGTTGAGGTTAAGAATGACGAGGAAGGGTCAGCCAGGCGTTCTACAAGAGTGAGATCCGCTTCCTCGACGATCAACTGCGGGCCCTCTGCCAGAAGCTGAAACAGGCCTGTATCGACACCACCATTGACGGATCCGCCGCCGAGAAGACCGATCCGGAGGCTAAACAGAAGGATCTTGACCAACTTCGCGCCCTGGGCCATATCACCGACGATCAGGAGTAACCTCGTCCCCCGGGGCCGGGTCGAAACCTTCCCCCCACCTCTCGAAAGCAGTTCAGACCGCACAAAATCCAGCGCCAATATCCCCATTCTGCTCAAGCAATTTCCCGGTATTGCCGACAAGATCCCCATACAAGGGGTTCCGGTCCGCACATGTGGACCGGAGGGATGGTCAAATCACCGGGGAAGCGAAAAATGGATCAGTGCAACACAATTTCCAGGCGTCAGGACCGGGGGGGTAGCTCCAGGCGGCGGTGGCCAATGGCAAAATTTCTGGCTCTGCTCCTGCTGTTGATCACTGTAATTCCGGCGCCGGCCACGGCCCAGGAAAGCAAAATCAAATTCCAGAGCCTTTCACTCGATGAAGGCCTGTCCCAGAGCACGGTGTTCTGCATCGCCCAGGACCACCGCGGGTTCCTCTGGTTCGGCACCGAGGACGGCCTGAACCGTTATGACGGTCATACGTTCAGAATCTACAAGTGCGATCCGGAAAATCCGAACAGCCTGGGATTCAGCTACATCAGAGCGCTCCACGAGGACCGGGCCGGCCGGCTCTGGATCGGCACCTTTGGCGGCGGCCTGAGCCGCTACGACCGGGCAACGGATCAGTTTCTCCGCTACCAGTACAGTGAGGAAAACCCATCGAGCTTGAGCAGTGACAGCATTCAGACGCTGTGCGAAGACCGTTCGGGAGCCCTCTGGATCGGCACAACCAGCGGTCTGAACCACTATGATCCGGTAACCGACACCATCTCCCGATTCAACTTCTTGGGCAATGACCCGGAAAGACAACCGGTAAACGTTCTGGCCATCGCCGAAGATGCCCTGGGACGGCTCTGGGTTGGCACGGAACATCAGGGGCTCTTCCGCTGCGACCGGTTGAACGGTGACGTGGCCCGGTTCCAGGTCAGCGGCACGGGTGAAGACCCGCTGGACAACCAGGTCAACAGCCTGCTCACCGACACGTTCGGCGTTCTCTGGGTCGGCACCAGCCACGGGTTGAGCCGCTACAACGAAAGAACCGGCGTCCTCGAACACCTCCGGGATAACACCTACGGCCAGAACATCATGCTCGGCACCGAGGTGATCAACAAGATCTACGAAGACCGCTCGGGCCATATCTGGGTCGGCACCGAGGCCAGGGGCCTCGGGCGCTACGACCGGGACCGCAACCATTTCGTCATCTACCAGGCGAACGCCAACGACAGGTTGAGCATCACCGACAACACGATCCACGATATTCTCGAGGACCAGTCGGGCGTGCTCTGGATCGGCACCCACACCGGGCTGAACAATTTCGACGAGGAGAAGCAGTTCCTGGTCCACTACCGCCGCGCGCCTGACAACCCCACCTCGCTGAGCAACAACACCGTCCGCTCATTCTGCGAGGACAGCCGGGGCGACTTCTGGGTCGCCACCTATGACGGCCTGAACCGTTTCGACCGGCAGACCGAGATCTTTACCCACTTTTTCCACGATCCAAACGACCCCAATACCATCGGCCACAACAAGGTGATGTGTGTCTACGAAGACCACCTCGGCGCCCTCTGGCTCGCCACCAGCGGCGGTCTCGACCGGCGCAATCCGGACTCCGGGGCATTTACCCATTTCCGGCATCGGCGGACGGACCCGCATAGCCTGAGCAGCGACACGGTGCGCTCGGTCTACGAGGACAGTTTCGGTACGGTCTGGGTCGGGACCCAGGGCGGGCTGAACCGCTTCGACCGGGAGAGCGGGACCTTTACCCGCTACATCAGCGACCAGACCGACCCCTCGAGCATCTCCAACGACTTTATCCTCACCATCCGTGAGGACGCCCACGGGCTGCTCTGGGTCGGGACCCTCACCGGCCTCAATCTGTATGACCGGGACCACGATGAGTTCATCCGTTACTACGCCGACCCCGACGATCCCACCAGCCTTTCCAGCAGTGAAGTGCTGGCTATTTTCGAGGATTCCGCGGGCGAACTCTGGTTCGGCACCTCCAGCGGCCTCAACCGCTACAAGCGCGAATATGACGGCTTCGAGTACTTCACCGAGAAGGACGGCCTGCCCAACGACTGCATCTACGCGATCCTCGAGGATGACGACGGGCACATCTGGTTCAGCACCAACAAGGGGCTGTCCAAGTATGACCGGAGCACCGGGACCTTTCACAACTACGACGTCAGCGACGGGTTGCAAAGCCGGGAGTTCAACCTCGGATCGTGCTACAAGCGGGAGAGCGGGGAACTCTACTTCGGCGGGATCAACGGGTTCAACGCCTTTTTCCCCTCGCGGATCCAGCGCAACCGCCACATTCCCCCGGTGGTGATCACCGATTTCAAAATCTTCAACGAAACGGTGCCGGTGGGCCCGGATTCGCCCCTGAAAACAAACATCAGCGAGGCCTCGGAGATTACGCTCGCTCCCGGGGACAGCGTCATTTCCTTCGAGTTCGTCGCCCTGCACTTCAGCGATCCGGACAAGAACCAGTACGCCTACATGATGGAGGGCATCGACAAGGAGTGGGTCCAGCTCGGCACCAGGCGCTACGTGACCTACAGCAGCATGCCCCACGGGAACTACACCTTCCGGGTCAAGGGTTCGAACTGCGACGGTGTATGGAATGAGCAAGGGACCTCACTGGCCATCACCGTGCTGCCGCCGTTCTGGAAAACCAAGACCTTCACCGCCTTCAGCGGCATTTTTCTCCTCTTCGCCATCCTCGGGGTTGTGCAGTGGCGCACCCGCTCGATCCTTAAGCACAGCCGAATTCTGGAGGCCCGGGTGGGCAAACGGACCGCCGAGCTGAAGCAGACCAATGACGAACTGAAAAACGAGATCGTGGTCCGGACCAAGATGCAGGATGCGATGAAGCGCCGGGCGATCCAGTCCAACCTGCTCTACAAGGTGGGCAGCCGGGTCAGCGGCGAACTGAAGATCGAGTCGCTGCTCTCCGAAATCGTCAATGCGGTTTGCGATACCTTCCACTACTACTGCGTGATGTTGATCATGCTCGAGGAATCCGGCGAACAGATGAAGCTGCAGTCAATCGCCGGCGAGGACGCCCGGATGTTCCCCGAGGAACAGATCTACCGCATCGGCGAGGGGATGGTGGGACGGGCAGCGGCCACCGCCGAGACGCAGGTCAGCGGCGCGGTTGACGCCAACCCTTACTACATCCGGATTTCCGACGAGAAAACCCGCTCCGAGCTGAGCGTACCGATCAAGCAGGGCGACAAAGTGATCGGAGTGCTCGACATCCAGAGCCAGGAACTGGACGCCTTTGACGAGAGTGACGTGGCGGCGATGGAGACCCTCAGCACCCAGATCGGCAGCGCCATTGAAAATGCCGGCCTGTTCCTCAAGGCCAAGCGCGAGCTGGCCGAGCGCGAGCGGGCCGAAATCGAACTGCGGGCGGCCAAGGACGAGGCGGAACTGGCCAACCAGGCCAAGAGCGAGTTTCTGGCCAATATGAGTCACGAGATCCGCACGCCGATGAACGGCGTGATCGGGATGAGCGCGCTGCTCCTGGACACCAGCCTCAATGACGAGCAGCTCGAATACACCGAGATTATCCGCGGCAGCGCCGACGCCCTGCTGGCGGTGATCAACGATATCCTCGACTACTCGAAGATCGAGGCCGGCAAACTGGAGATGGAGAAATTCGGCTTCAACCTCCGCTCAACCGTGGAGGATGTGCTGGACATCCTGGCCCTCAAGGCCCAGGAGAAGGGCCTGGAAATCAGCGGCCGGATTTCACCCGATGTGCCGACGCTGCTGGTGGGCGATCCCGTGCGGATAAAGCAGGTGATGATGAACCTGATGAACAACGCGATCAAGTTCACCAGCGAGGGGGAGGTGGCGATCCGCGCCGACCGCGCTGAAAAACTGGATGACCGGGTGAAGATTCATTTCAGCGTAACCGACACCGGAATCGGTATCCCGGAAGAAAAGCGGCAACAGATTTTCGACTCCTTCACCCAGGTGGACACCTCCACCACCCGTCGCTTCGGCGGCACCGGCCTGGGCCTGGCGATCACCAAGAACCTGGTGGAGCTGATGGGCGGGAGCATCTCGCTGGATAGTACCGAGGGCAGCGGGTCCACCTTCAAATTCACCGTGGTCATCGACCAGCAGCCGGACGGTATCGAAGTGCTCAACCTCCCGGACAAGGTCCGGGGCCAGCGGATCCTGGTGGTGGATGACAATGCCACCAACCGGCTGATCCTCACTGAGTTCCTCAAGTCCTGGGGCTGCGACCACACCGCCGCATCGGGCGGCGAGGAGGGGCTGGCACTGCTGCGCAGGGCACAGCTTGAAGGGACACCGTTTGACATGGTGATCACCGACATGATGATGCCGGAGATGGACGGGGAGATGTTCGGCCGCTGTGTGAAGATGGATCCGGAATTGCGATCCACCACTTTGATCCTGCTCACTTCGATGGCCAGCCGCAGCGGTGAACACTCGCTGCGTGAAGCCGACTTCGCTGCCTGCCTGACCAAGCCGGTCAAGCAGTCCCAGCTCTTCGACTGCCTGACCTACGTAATGTCGGACCAGATGAAACCGGTAGCCAAAACTGGCAAAGCCGAGACACCGGACCCGCCGGCCAAGGATGTGGACCGCAGCAACGCCCGTATCCTGATGGCGGAAGACAACCTGATCAACCAGAAAGTGGCCCTGCGAATCCTGCAGTCAAAGGGATACGAGGCGGATACGGTGTCGGACGGCAAACAGGCCGTGGAAGCATTGCAATCCCGACCCTATGACCTGGTGCTGATGGATGTTCAGATGCCGGGGATGGACGGCTATGAGGCAACGCGTATCATTCGTGACCCGTCGAGCAACGTGCTCGACTCCACCGTCCCGATCATCGCCATGACCGCCCACGCGATGAAGGGCGACCGGGAGTTGTGCCTGGAAGCCGGAATGGACGACTACATCTCCAAGCCGGTGAAGCGGGAGGAACTGTTCGCGGCCATCGAACGGCAACTGGCCCGGGGAACACTCATCGCGGGGCTGGATCAGACCGCCGGAGCGCAAGCCGGA
>JAQAZP010000018.1:0-16578 GCA_032127265.1 Acidobacteriota bacterium | reverse complement strand
TTCTGGGGGTGACTGAAGTATGGTGAGTGGGGGTCCATGTAGTGAACAAGTAAAAAAAACGGCGATTCCGCGGACAAATCGAGCCAGTGGATCACCCGCTCCGTCACCGTTTCCGCACTCTGGTAATAGTGGCTGATGTATCTCGACCTGCCAGGGGCAAATTCATAAATCATCTTCAGCAGACGGAAAAGGAAGAGTCGTGACGAGGTTTGGGTGGCGCCAAGAAAGTAGTCCGGCTCTAGAAATTCATACGTGTCGAAACCTTGCTGGAAATTGAAGATCGGAGCGATGTTGATGTTGCTGACGATGCCGGCGGTGCGGTAGCCTGCCTCACGCAGGACTTCAGCAATCGAAACCACATCCTCGGGGAGAACGCTCGATTTGTGAATCGCCTGATGTGACGACGAATAGAGAGATGTCAAAATCGTGGCAATGGATGGTTTTGTCCACGAGGAATGGGCAAGCGTGTTTTCGAAAAGAATTCCATCACGGGCCAAGGCGTCGACCGACGGGGTGGCCGCAACGCCTGGGTACCCATAAGACGAGAGGTAGTCCGCACGCAGGGTGTCGATAATGACGAGGATGACCGGGGGAAGCGCCCCGTCACCGGGTTCCCCCACCGTCGACCGGGCCTGTGGAAACCTGGGTGCCTCGGAAAGTCGGCAGCGCTTGATCAACGGCTGCATAGCGGAAGTGCAGACCAGCAGCCCCAGGCAGATGATGAACACACGCCCCGGCTTCGAGAAGGATCTCCGGGCCGACAAGATCCTGTAAAGCAGCAGACAGAAGACCCCGGCCAGCACGATGAAGACAAGGACGCTGCCGATCCAGACAAAGCCGTCCTTGGGCGCCGCTTCCTTGAGCAAATCCGTGTTGATCTTCTGAAGACCGACAGCCAGCAGGAACAGGGAGGCCACCGTGGTAAAGGTGAACGGGCCCGGATCGCGAAGATGCCGCACCCCTCCCCAGGCAAGGCCCAGAATCTTGATGCCTGCGGTAATTCCCAGGCCCAGCACCACCCCCCCGGCACCATACAGCCCGAGGGCAAAAGGGATGATCGAAGTGTCGGTGGATGCAGTAAGAAGCAGGAGATAGCACGCTTCGATGCCGCCGATGACAACCCCGGCGGCCATTCCGGAAATCGCGCCGAGGACAACGAATCGAACCAAAGACAGATCAGAACCCGCGGGATCACCAGAACTGTTTTTCACGGTCGCACCTCTCGCCGCATCATCGCCAGCAGAATCCAGAGGCTCCGAGAATCCTCCACGTTGACGATGGCACCCCTGATCAGGTTACGCCCAAAAGATACTCATCTCACTGAGCAAGGTCAGGGAAAGGATAGGGAAAAGCTCCCGTGCGATCAAGCCGCTCATGCCGAGTGAGAGCGTGCCGATCGAATAGAGAAGACCTGGTTGAGGTGAGTGACGGGTGACTATGGTGTCTATACAGTAATAGTATTCATTCTCCTGTTTCATCCAGACCGGAAATCCCTAATTCTTCGGGGAATGTGGGGTCTAGGAATAAAACCATGATCACGGTATCAGGAGTCTCCAGCCTCGTTTTTATAAAGCCCACCTTAGTACTGGCTTTTTGACTGGCCCGATTCGTTTTATAGACACCTACAAGGATTGCCCTGTTTGCATGAGATTCAGCCACGGGTTTTGAGGCCTCGACAAGAGCGGGAAACACACCTTTCCCGCGGAACTCTTTAGCCACCACAGTGCAGATCCCTCGTGCTGCTGCCGGGTGATTGGCCAGACGATTCCAAGAGTCGTCGGCTGAACGTGGGCGACGAAACAGCCGTTGCCAGATACTTTTATTGAAAAACAGTAGAGGATTCCTTAACAGGCTCAGCAGAAGCTCACCGAGACAAGCCATGAACATCGGCCGCGAATACGGACCACTATAGAAGGCACAGAAACCAACCATCTTTCCTTCAGATTCAGCAATAACTGTGTAGCCCTTTTTACTGTTGACTTGCCAGCGGTGTATCGCTCCAACATAACGCTTACCAAATGCGACCAGGACACTATCCTCGGAAGTGAAAGAAGCGCAGTGTAATTCCGTTAGGCTATCTATATCGGCTTGTGTCGCTAAACGTGTTGTGATCGGGGCATCCTGGGTCAAAACCTGCTCCTTTGATGTCATTTGGATAGTGCTACGGCCCACAACAGCGCTCACTCATCTGGCGCACGGCCTCGCACAATAAAGTCTGGTCAGCGTCACCCCATACGTAATCGGAACAGCGATTGGTTCGACCAAAAACAAACAATTACGAACCCGGAAAAACCGCCTCTCATGGCCAAGCCTAGCAGAAAACAAGTGCACAAAGCCACCCGAAAACTTCCCCATCTCCAGTTCGAAAACCAGCGTCTGACCTCTTTCTCCGGCCTGATCCTTTTCCAGTCCCTGATTGATCACCGGGGTCTGAAATGACGGCTTCGCCAGTGTTACCGGCACATCGAGGTCGGCAATATCTTTGACAATGCCCGGCGGCAATGACCGCAGGTTGGCCCTGAGCAGCGGGAGCGCGGAGACGCAGCAGAGGAATACTGTCCGGATAGCGTTCAGGCACGGTGTGCAATTCTTGACGCTAGGAAAGGAAATCCCTACACTAAAATGTGTCTACTGTGGGCAAGATACGCCTTTGCTCGAATAATCATATGGAAAATTGTTGAAAAAATGATGACACAGAGTAATCTACCACCTCGAATTGTATATATTGCCGGAACCGGGCGCAGCGGCTCGACGTTGCTGGATGTGATTCTCAGCAACCATCAGGCCACCTTTGGTACCGGTGAACTGGGAACCTTCTTTTTGGAGTGGGCAGGGGGCGGCCGTTGTACATGTGGCGAACTCTATCCAGAGTGTGAATTCTGGAGTGAAGTTATTCATAAATTGAAATTCACTTTCCCTGACTTGACGCCCCAGACGGGCGAGTTGATCAGTCGCCGTGTCGAGTCTTCCCTGGGACCCTGGCGGGCACCGTTTCGCCGCCACGCCGACGACCGCCAACGCTATGCCGCTCTTTGGGGAACGATCATGCGGGCAATCAGTGAAATCAGCGGCAAACAGATCATTATTGACTCATCCAAAAGTTCGCGCCCTGCTTCGCGCCGGGGTTCCGCCCTGTCAAAATGGGCCGGTTTCGAGGTGTTTGTCATTCATCTTGTGCGCGACCCACGCGCTTTGATGTGGTCGGCTATGCGTGGTTCTAATCGGCTGCTAGAAGAAAACAAGAAGGGAACGTTCAAGGGTGGTGTGGTCAGAGCGTTGATGACCTGGAATATGACCCATGCTTCCGTCCATTTAAATCAATTGACCAACGCCCGCCTGATCCGGATTCGTTATGAAGATTTTACGACCAATCCTGTTCAGACATTGACAAAGTTAGGGAACTTTTTGGCGTTGGACATGAACGCGGTCATTGAGTGCCTGTCAAATCAACAACCCTTCGCATCGGGTCATGGGATTGGCGGCAATCGAATGCGCCGTCAGGGACCTATCCACATCAAAGTTGATGAGGAGTGGAAAACGGCGTTACCGAAATACGCAAGATTATTGGCCTCATTATCGTGGCCTTTGGCTTCCCGTTATGGCTACGATGTTCTGTAGTCATTAGTAGTATTGTATCGATAATCGGATCCAGTTCAGTCTACAACTTGGGGGTCACGCTGGAGACCGTTATCCCGACTCTCGAGAACGGCCAGAACAAGCAGTACGAAATCAAACTGAAGTTCAATTTCATCGTCGAGGGAAAGTCGGTGGCGGCGTCAGAACTAAAAAGACGGATTTGCCGCTTCTCCATTCCTGCCGGGCGTCCCTGCTACGGCACTATCCCCACTACAGTGCAACTGGCTGTAACGGAGTCGCCGGCCAGCGGATACGGTGGCTGGTTGTAGGGTGGGGGCGTCACATCCTCCGCCGCCAGGGTGAACAGGTTGTCGCCAATCACCGTGCCCAGCGCCGGGATGTTCTGCACCCAGGAGGTGATGAAGTTGTTACTGGGGGCCACATTTGTATATCCAGCCTGCCAATTGGGGAAGTACTGCCCGCTGGCAAGCGTGGCGTCCAAGTGGCCTGCGATACGACGGAGCTGGCCCGGGTAGAGGTTGGTCAGCGTCACCGTCATCGACGTCGAAAACGGCACTGTACCCGACGCGGGCAGACAGGTCAGCTCCGCACCGATGGTCCCCAGCAGATTGGCCAGACCCGGGTAATCAGGGGCATAGCGCTCAATCTTGAACACGGTGTTCCGCGAGGAGTCCGGATAGGGATTGATGTACTCCCAGACGGTTTCGAATTCCATGGTCACTTCGAAAAAGGTTCCGCTTCCGGCCTCACAGATGACCGTGTTTCCATCGAGCAGCCGTTGAGCGCCCGACATGTAACTGGACATGAATGCCGCGGGGTCCGAATAGATCCATGTGGCCGCGGGCGGCCCGTACGCGGTGCCGGGCACGAGAGTGTAGTTACCGCTGGAGTCCACAGGGGGCACGATCTCTTCCACGCTGGAGTACCAGCCGCCGGGACGTCCCAGCCCGTTGTTGAATACCAGGATATTGCCCTCCCCGGGAAAGCCGTCAGGGATCCACCTCGCATCATGCTGGAACCAGAACTTCCTGTCGCTATAGATCCCGGCATCGTAGACCTGGGGATTCCCCCAGCGGTAGAGGAAGTCACCGCCTTTCCCGCTGTTCCCCCCGGTGTGTCCGGCGGCCTCCGCGGTGGTGGTGCTGTGATCGATCACGTAGATCTCGCTCATGTTGTTGGCACTGATGATGATCTGATCGAACTCCTCGTTGTAGGCCACGGAGTTGGCATGGAGCCAGTCAGCATTGTTGTTCAGGGCGTAGTTGAGGTCGAGCAGCTCGGGGTGGTCGGCCACCACGCCGAAATTGGCCTTCCCGCTGTCATATTCCTGGATCAGGTGATCCCAGAAGTGCCACTCCCAGACGATGTTCCCCCCATGGGTGCTCACCGGCTCAACCTCGATGATCGTTTCTGGAAAGAGGTAGTCCTGATTCATCAGCGCCGGGTTACGGCCGGCGGCAATGGCTTCGGCCAGGGTCTTGTATTCAGAAGCAACCATCAGGATGTTGCCATTGGGTAGCGCGGCCACATCATGATGCTGGTGGTGTTCGCTGTTCGAATAATCGAAGTCCCAGAGAACCGTCCCATCCCAGGCGATTTTCTGTACATGTCCGCCGAGTCTCCCGGGGAAGACAGGATTATCCTGATAATAGGGGCGAAGGATGGCCCCGTCCTCGAGCAGATAGACGCAGGTTGCCGCCTTGTGCGTGTTGTCCCAGGTATGCACCACCTGGCCGTTCATATCAATCAGATAGGTGGTGGTGGACTCCCTCGGCGCGAACAGAGTGTAGCCGTCGGACTGGGCCTGAGCCGGAATGGATGCGACAAGCACGAGGGTGACGCAGATCAGCATGTTTTTCATTAGTGGAGCCTCTTGTTGGCGAAAACCCCTGCAATCAACGAACGATATCATCACATGCGTCCGTTGCGGACAGGTAGATTCATTGTACATGAAAAATTGGGCGAGGACCGGGAGGAGTTGGCGATCTGGATTGAGCGAGCCGGCAACATTCATTCCCGGCTACTGTTCCACTTGAAAGCTGAGGTAGACGAAGAACCGCTCGTAGCCGTTGACCGCGTTCGATTCGCGGGTCAGGTAGCGGGCTTCCAGACCCATGGTCCAGGTATGGCCGGCCAACTTACCCGTCTGGTGCTGGAAGGTCAGTACGGGGCCGGTGATATCGTCCTCCCGGGCGACAAACAGGGGATCTTCCGGAGTGCCGATGTTGACGTCCTCCACGGGGTATGTACTGTTCGACCAAGTGTAGCCCAGCCCAAACCAGGTTAACTCCCGCAGGTGCACGCGGATGGTGGGCTGATAGAGCTCGTTGAGGAA
Source organism: Acidobacteriota bacterium (assembly GCA_032127265.1). GTDB lineage: Bacteria > Acidobacteriota > JAQAZP01 > JAQAZP01 > JAQAZP01 > JAQAZP01. Next base: position 10,646 of record JAQAZP010000018.1, on the reverse strand, counting down.
GTAGATGTTTTCGGCGTAGGTCGAGAAAACCCGGTCCCGTCGCGACTCCAGCAGAAGGTGGAACCGCTGGCTCATCTGCCAGGTCACCGCCGCGTTCCAGAGGAACCCGCTGAAATCCTGGCCCTCCACTTCCGTGCCCTCGAAGATCGTGTAGCCGATTTGCGCCAGTCCGGAAATCACCGCCTGCTCGTCGATTTCAACGCCGGCGGTGGCGGACCATTCGAATGACTCTCGGATGTTACTGGGCATCATGAACCGGTAATCGGCGCGGTTCAGATCGAACTGGCCGATGGCCAGCGAGGAAAAATCGAAGCGCGACCGCCAGCCGGCGGTGTAATCGTCACGGTCGAGGGCCTCGGACAATGACAGCCCGGGCTGGTCCTCCATTTCGGACCCGCTGTCGTACCGTATCGTGTTCAGGCGGTAATTGAGCCCGGTTTCCACCCGGTTGGCCACACGCACCGCCAGCACCGTATTGGCCTCGTTGCTGGTCATTAGGATCCGCTGGTCGAACTCCGTGTTGAACCGCCGCCGGTCACGCACATAATAGTCACCCAGCGAGAAGTGGACCCGTTTCCGGTAGAGGTCGTAACTCACACCGCCAAACGCGTTGAGGTAGTTGCCCGGTGGGGATTCGCTGAAAAACACCAACCCCAGTTTTCCGGATGCCTGAAACAGCTGATGCGCCCCCACCGGCAGCAAGACCATCAGCTCGGGGGCCAGGGTCATGGTGAACGTCCCGATCTCATCCTCCTCGTCATTGAACAGGTTTGAGTCGTAACCCATCTGCTCGATGGCATAGGAAGTTCTGAGGAATATCGAGCCCTGGTTCCGCATGCCCTGCAGCGCCTGCTCGATGGACGCGGCCCGCTGGGGAACCTCCGGCGCCGGTTTGTCAGCCTCCTTATCGTGATCCGCAGCAGGCACAGAGCCCGCGGGGATCAGCAGGAACAGGATCAGCAGCAGGGCGTACAGCACTCGGGCCTTTGGGTCACGGACTGCCGGCCGCACGGCTCGGTCTGCCGGCACGAAAAGCGTGCGGAGGCCATTTATAGGAAGTCTGCGCAAGAGTCTTCGGTTCACGATGAGAGAACACCTAGCATTAGACAGGGTAAGGGAGAAACAAGGTGCGTCCTTCCTCATTCCTCCTGGTTTCTGATTCCTGCCATTGTAACACATCCTGAAAAGACTCAAAGAAACCTCTGAAAGAAGACGGGGGTCAAAGGCTTGCGGCTCGCTGTAGTATCAATATAAAATAAATTTTTGTTCCACCGTTTCGGTTCTCGGATTGAAACGCCCGGACCGGCTGGTGGTGCCCGTCAGGCAGCAGATGAAACCGGATCAGGAACCATCTATCTGAATCAAGGAGAAAACACAGTGCGTTCTCTAACTGCCCTGTTGTTGTGCCTCGCCCTTTTCGCACCCGGCCTCGTCCTCGCCCAGGAGGGAGAACGAGTAAACGAGCCGGACCAGTATTACCATGTCGGCCCCGGTGACAAGCTGGAAATCCTGGTCTGGAAGGACGACTACCTCTCGAGAAAAGTGGTGGTCCAGCCGGACGGCTATATCACTTTTCCCCTGGCCGGCGACGTGCAGGTCATGGGCCGCACCATCCCCCAGATCAGGGATGAGATCACCCGGCGGATCAGGGAGTATCTGCCCGACACCAAGATCATAGTGATGTTGGAGGAAACCAACAGCTACAAGATCTATGTCATCGGCAAGGTCAACAATCCCGGGGAATTTGGGGCACAACGCCCGGTGAGCGTACTGCAGGCACTGGCCATGGCCGGCGGGTTCGACAACCTGGTCATCTCCGACCCGGACAACATCAAGATCATCCGCACCACCACCGATGGGCAGCGGGCCATCCCCTTCGACTACAACAAGATCAAGAAGGGGAAGAGCCTGGAGATGAATGTGATCCTCCACAGTGGGGACGTGGTGGTGGTCCCTTGACTTTTCATATGATATGAACCGTCTCTTCTCTACTGCATGGTATTGATGCGTGCGCCGGAGTCGGCCCGCAGCTCCCGTCGACAATCGAGAAGAGAGTAAACAATGAGGCAGGGGGCAGGTGAAGGAACGGCTGCGCAATCTCGGCTACACCAGCTAGCCGTCACACGCGGGCCGTAACCGCCAGGAGCCATTCACCAATGGACAAAGTCAAAGTCGTCAATCTCACCAACTTCGATCTGAGCATCCGGATCCACATGCGTAATATGATGCTGTATTACAGGGAGCAGGGATACGACGCCTCGATTATCAGCAATCCGGGGGAGTACATCACCGAGGACTGCGTCAACGATGATGGGTTCTTCGTCAAGGCCATTCCCTTTCCCTCCCGGATCACCCCGTTCACCGACCTGCTGACCCTGATCAGGCTGGTCTACTATTTCAGGAAGGAACGAATCCACATCGTTCACACCCATTGCATCAAGCCCGGTCTGCTGGGCCGGATAGCCGCACGGATCGCCGGTGTGCCGGCAATCCTCTATACCATTCACGGCTTCCATTTCCACGATGAGATGCCGCCCAGGTCAGTGGCCTTCTACGTCTGGATCGAGCGCTTTGCCACTCGCTTCTGCCAGTTGGTGCTGAGCCAGAACCGTGAAGACCTGCAGACCTGCCTCGACCACGGCATTTGCCCGGAAGAAAAACTGCGGTTTCTGGGTAATGGCATCGATATCCGCCGTTTCCACCCGAAGAGCGTCTCCCCCGAAGTCACCGCGGCCAAGAAGAAGGAACTGGGCATCCCGCCGGACCACAAGGTGGTGGGAATGATCGGCCGGCTGGTTCGGGAAAAGGGGTTTCACGAATATTTTGAAGCGGCGCGGATACTGATCAAGGACCGCGGGCACAAGGTGACTTTCCTCTCCATCGGTGCCGCCTCGCCAGCCAAGGGCGGGATTGACCCCGAAGCGCTGATCAAGGACTTCGGCCTGGAGGGGCAGCTGTTCTTCCTCGGCACCCGCAGCGATATCCCCGAACTGATCAGCACCATGGACCTGCTGGTCTCACCCACCTGGGCCGAGGGGATCCCGCGCAACGTGATGGAAGCCTTCGCCATGGGGAAGCCGGTGGTGGGCACCGACGTGCGCGGCACCCGGGAGACGGTGGAGCACGAGGTCAACGGCCTGCTGGTGCCGGTCAAATCACCGGTGCTGCTGGCCGATGGGATCGAGCGGGTCCTGACCGACGAGGACCTGGCCCGGAAACTTGGCGAGCGGGCCCGTGCCACCGTGGAAGCGAAATTCGACGAACGAAGCTACTTCATCCGCACTGACACATGGTACCGGGAGCTGCTCGCGAGCAGCAGGCCGGATGTTGATTGGAATGCCCGACTGGCGCCGATCCCGCGGCACTAGACGTGGACATCGTGGACGCCGAGCACCTTGCAGTTTTTTTGAATACGGCGGGCTGCAGGGTCATCCGGTCGCGGAGCGGCTACTGGTCCGCGGACAACCGGCTGCGGGTTGTGCTCCGACCATTGGCCCATGCACAGCTGCTGAATCCGGTGTCCCGGGGGTTGGTTAAAGCAAATGTTTCTTAGAAGGGATTGAGAACATGACCACCACGAATAGATCCAAGCAGGCACTGGTCTTCGTCGCCCACGCCGATGACGAAGCCGTGGGCTGCGGCGGCTATATCCCGCTGCTCGTGGAACGGGGCTACCAGGTGGTGCTGGTGATCGGGTCCTGCGCCCATTTCATCCGGTCCGGGAAAGAAGTGAACAACCGGGCCCACGTCGAGCAGTCTGCCGCCGTGCTGGGTATCGACGATGTGCACTTTCTGGAAATGGAAGACCAGCGGTTCGAGAACTACCGGACCATGGAGATCACCGGCAAGCTGGAAGGACTGGGCCTCGAGCCGGAACTGATCCTGACCCACAGCGGCCAGGACCTCAATCGTGACCACCGGGTGATTAACGAAATGGCCCTGCTTTACGCCCGGCCGGCCGTGCGCCGGGCGAGGATCCTCGGTTGCGAAGTGATCAACAATGCCGAATTTCACGCCGACAATTTTCGGGCCAATTTCTACGTAAACCTGTCCAGCACGCTCGAGGTGAAGAAAAAGGCCTTCGACTGCTACGTCAACGAGATCCGGCGCTTTCCCCACCCCTATTCGGTAGACGCCATCGAGGTCAAGGCCCGCCAGCGAGGTATGGAGGCCGGTCTGGCCAGCGCCGAGGCCTATCAGGTTCTGCGGTGGTTTGATTGAACCCGGAGTAACGTTGTCGACAAAGAACCAACCAAATGTCGTCATCATCTCCATGGATGCCACACGGCAGGACCACTTGTCATGCTACGGGTATTCTCGTTCCACCAGCCCGACGCTGGAAGCGCTCGCCGCGCTCACCAAAGAGCAGTTGAACGGTCTGGGATATTCCTGATATTATTTCGGCGATGATCGGAAAGACGCATCGAAACATGCTGCTCGCAAGCCGTCTGATGCCGGCCGTCATGGCCGCTCTGTTCCTGGCCTCAGCATCCGTGACGGTGATAGGCGAGACTCTGTCCCTGCGATCCATCGAGCCGTTCTCCATCGAGCTACCGGTCTCCGACATCCCTGGGACAGCAGGTACCGACCCGGGGTTCCCGGATACGGTCCATGCCGCCGTAGCGCAGGGTGAGACCACCACTGTGGCGGTGGTGGGATTTCATGGTGTTTCGCAGCCACGGACCATTACTGCCCGGACCGGCACCGCCGATGGCCCAGGCGGCGAGGGAGTGTCACTGGTCGAGGTCTACTTGATCCGCGGCCTGCCCCGCGGCAACCGCTATATGAATACGTTGATCGGGCCGCAGAAGCTTGCCGCACTGGGCTCCGCCTATCCCGATATCCTTCTTTCCGACGAACCGCAGTTCGACCGCCGGTCCTCTCTGGCCATCGGCGCACGGCTGGCGTCACAGCTGGCCGGAGACCGGGTCACGGCTTCGCTGGAGCCGGGCCAGGTTAAATACCTGCTGATCAGGGTGGCCGTCCCCCCCGATCTGGCTCCAGGCCATTACCGGGCGCTGATCACCATCACCGCCGACACGCCGGGGCTGGATCGCACCATCCCGCTGACCATCGAGGTGCTACCCTTCACCCTCCCGCCGCACGGCAAGATCCTTCGGGTGGCCAATGACTTCCCCTCTCCTTCCGTTGCCCGTTTCGAGGAGGCCATTCAGGATCAGGCGGCGCACGGCATGACCGCCACCCGCCTCACCGATGTGCTCAGGGGGAAGGCGAGAGAAACAACCAGGGCCATGCTCGAGAAGCTCGGTTTCACCCACCTGATCCACCTGGAAGAGCCGAAAACCCGGAAAGAGGCTGGCCGCAAGACCGGATCACTGCAGCAGTTCTTCTACGGGGTGGACGAACCGCAGCCCAAACAACGCCACAAGGGTCGCCCTTGGTCGCGAATGGCCGATCACGTCAAGCTGTCAGCGAGGATCCACAAGCTGGGCGGACGGGTGACCACATCTCTCCCCTTCCCCCTGGCCCGGCAGTTGGCCCAACAGGACAGTGAACTGTACACCACCCTGGCCGACGAATATAACCTGCCCGGAGCCTTCGAGCCGCTGGACTGGGCGAATTACAACCTGGGGCTGCAGCACATCAGCCGTTCTCAAGGTGGCGGGGCACCCGGCAGGACGCGGCCCTCGTCACCAAATCAGGAACTGTTCGACTATATCAGCGCGCTGCAGAGCGATGTCGCGGCCGGCCGCCTGCGGAACGGACGCACGCCGCTGTCCAAGAACGACTGGATCGAGTGTTACTACTTCCCGCTGGGTTCGTTCAAGTCACCCTTTTACGCCCGGCTGCTCTTCGGCTTCTACCTCTTCAACAGCCGCCTCGAAGGGGTGGCGGCCTGGACCTACTACCGCCCGCGCGGCACCCCCTTCACCGACGACGACGGTGAAGACTCGGTGGTCGCCTATCCTGGAAAGGACGGGATGGTGCCCACCTACTGGTGGGAGGCGGTTCGTGAAGGGGTGAACGACCTCCGCTACTGCACGCTGGCCGAAAACCTGCTGGTCGAACTGGAGATGAGCCGTCCGTCGGAGAGCCGGGAAATGGCCGCCCGCCTGCAGGCCATCCTGGCCCCGTTCACCGACCTCGCTCCCGGTGGCGAGCGCATCGACCGAACCCTCTCACCGTCCGATTTCCGTGCAGCACGGTCTGAACTGGTGAGACTGCTCCGGGAGTTGCACACCGCCGGCCGGAACGTTCCGGCAGCGGCAGCCACCTCACCGGGAGTCCGCTGACACCCGTCCCCCGCAGTTCAGCGCTGCCGGACTGTTTGCGAAACACTTTAATAATTATATAATTAGAGCAGTGCGTGGACGAGGCCCGCCGTTAAACGTTATCGGTGGATCAGCCGATAAGCCATACTCATCGAAAGCAGTACATGATGTGTCCAGTTCAGAACAATGCGGGGCTTGAATTGCCAGCCTACCTGGGCCTCGATGTCGGGGCGGTGAGCCTGGTGCTGGTGCTGATCGATGAGGACGGCCGGATCCTCGACACCAGGTATTGCCCGGTCAGCGAAGCGAGGAACCGGCCGGCACGGCCTACGGGGAACGGCTGCATCCGGTCCTGCGCTGAATGCCAGCTTCTCTGCAGCGCGAACTTCATCATCGAGCAGACCGAAGCGTTCATCGAATCCTGCTGCCGGGAATTCAAGGTGAAGATCGACGGCTTTGTCGCCACCGGGAACCAGGTCCGCATGGACCTCCCGTTCCCCGTCCCGCTGAACCGGCTGGTCAGTGAGATCAGCGCCCATTCCAGGGGGATGCACCACGCCACGAACACCGATGACGTTCACGCGATCATCGACGTTGGCGGCCAGGACTCGAAGGTGATTCGCCTGGCGGATGTGATCGACTTCCAGATGAGCGGCCTGTGCGCGGCCGGAACCGGCGCCTACCTCGACGAAATCTCCCGGGTGGAGCAGATGAGTGTCTCGGAATTCTCCAAGATCGGCGGGAGGTATATCGAACGTTATCTCGCCTCGCTCGAAGATGAGGAGCCGTTGCCCCTGGAGGAGTTTTCATCGATCTGCACGGTATTCACCAAAACGTCCTATGTGAAGAAAAAAAACTTGCTGTCCCTCCCGGAGCGGGCGGCGGCCATCTGCTGGGCCCAGGCCAAACAGATCCTCAATACGGTGATGCCCCACCTGCGGGACTATTCCGGAAAGATCTCCTTCCAGGGTGGGGTCTCCTTCAACCGCGGCGTTCGGCTGGCCCTGGACCACTTGCTGAAAAAAGGCTGGAATCTTCCCGATCATGCGGAACCGGTGCTGGTGCTTCCCGAGATACGGGACTATTGCGATGAGTCCGGCCGGGCCAAGCCGGTCTCACACCTGATGGGCGCCCTGGGCACGGCACTGTTGGCCCGGGAGAGCCGGAAGATCGCCGACGCCCCGGCAGCCGGGCAGAAGGTTGATGCACCGCTTGCCAGCAATACCCTGCGCAAGGAATCGCTGAAGCGGCAGATTCGATCTTCCTACCTGGAGGGGCCGGAACGGCCGAAGATCGCCTGGAGCGGCACCCTCTTCCCCAGTGAAATCTGCCACCTGTTCGACATCGTTCCCCTGGCGCTTCCCGTGCTGGCGGCCATCGACCAGAAAAACACCCAGGAGAACCTGCTGACGGCCTCCATGAAAGAGGGTGTCGACCGCGCCACCTGCACCATTCTCTCCTCGATCCTGGGGCGGTTCCAGCGGACACCCGCTCCGGACTTCATCTTTCACACCAGCGGGAGCTGCGACTACTACCGACAGCACATGCTGCGGGTCATCGACCTCGCGCACGAACGGTTCGGCATCGACTCCGAAAGGCAGGTCTGCTCGATTGACCTGCCCATGTTCACTTTTGACAACCAGACCGGCATCGACTTCCTGGCGGCCCAGCTCAGGCAGGCCGTTTCCCGCATCGAGGGGACCCTCGGCGTCCGCTATGACCCGGAGAAGCTGCGCGCAATCATCGAGAACTCCAACGAGGCCCGCCGCTACCATGTGATGACCGAGGCGCTGCGCGCACAACATCCCGCCCTGGCCCATGGGTCGCAGATGCTGAAAAGGGCGGTGCTCTACTCACCGGACTGGGGCAGCCGGGAGTTCGTGGAATTGACCAGGTCGTATTACGATGAACTGGCGGAGCGTGCCCGCCGATTGACGCCGGGTGAATCCCCCCTGTTCAGTATGGACGAAAAACACCGGATTCTGTGGCTCTACCTCTGGGACTACAACGACTCATCCATTTTCGATGCGCTGGAAGGAGAGTTGGAGTGCGCCATAGTGGCCGAAGAGCTGAACTACATTCACTGGCCGCCCATGGACCCTGATCACCCCTTTGAGAGCATTGCCCGCAGGATCGTCCAACCGATCAATCACATCAACAGCAGGATGTCCTACATCATGGAGATGGCGCGGGACTACCGCGTGGACGGAATCATCCTTTTCGCCCATTTCTTCGGTCACTGCCCTCTGGCCAGCGAAAGTATCCAGCACCAGATCCGGATCAGCGGGTATCCCACCCTGTTCCTCGACGGCGACTGCCTCGACGGCACGAGACGTTCGAGCAATACGCTGACCAAGGTCCAGGCCTTCGTGGAGCAGCTCAACCTGAAGCGATACGGCAACATCTTCGGGGTGACGCCAGCCGCGGCCGATCACTGATTAGCGGGGATTTTTTGCCGCCATCGCCGTACAGCATCAGCGCCTGGCGCAACGTCATGAACCGACTCGCCTGACCCGCCCGTGGGATATCGATTTTTGACTCCAGATTACAATACTGTCATGCCAATTCAGCCGAATCAGCACGGCCACCAGCTTGTCGGATAGAGAAAACTCGTTTCAACATCTATTTTCATATGTTTAACAGCCGACGGTCCACTTGCGCCCAGTGGTACATCGCTTGCACGTTAAGGCAGTGAAATCCGTATCGCTCCTGGATTGTTCAGCGTCTGGGCAATCACGGTCGACGAAAAACAAGGTTGCCTACAGAGGTGAAGAATTGAAACACAAAGTCGGACTGCTGGCGATGATCCTTGCCATCGTTCTTTCCCCGGGCGCCGGGGCAGGAGAATACTATGTGTCCCCCTCCGGCTCGGACGAGACGGGAAACGGAACGATAAATAATCCCTGGCACAGTATCAGCCATGGGCTGACGGATCTTCAGCCCGGGGACACGCTCAACCTGAGGGACGGAGTCTATTACGAAAGCGATATTCGCCTTCTACAGCAGGGCAACAGCGACGCCCCGATTACCATCAGATCGTACCCCGGAGAGCAGGCGATCATCGACGGCGCCGAACCGCAGTACAGCACGGTGCCGAACAACGACTGGGAACTGGTGGACCGTTATCTCAAACTCTTCCGCAGCACCCGCACCTATTCCGGCACTTTCGCCGGCGCCTGGCTGCTCGACGATGACGCCAACCTGGTGCAGTACGAGAGCGAGGCAAACATGGACTCGATGAATTTCGGGCCACTGAGCGGCAGTGACGCAATCTACATTGGCCCGGGGGTGCAGCTGCGTAGCGATGGTCATATCTACATTCGCCTGGCGCTCAATCCCAACGACCAGACCGACCACAACGGCGACCCGATGCCACCCCTGCCGGCCAACCCGAACCCGCGGCAGAACCGCATCGCCGTCTACCTGGCCGAGCAGCTGATGGTGACCCACGGCGCCGAGCACGTGGTCCTCGAGAACCTCCACTTCCGTCACGGTTCCAGGTGCATCGACTTGCGCGATAATACCCGCAACTTGATCATCCGCGACTGCACCTTTCAGCACGGCCGCTACGGCGTGCAGGTGTCTGATGCCTCGGACTGCACGATCAGCCGCTGCGACTTCAACAACGGCATGCCGCACTATGTTTACTGGACAGACGTGAAGGGCGGCGGAGGGCTCGGCGGCGAAGAGGATGTGGCCGAGGCCTACCCCGAGTTCCAGTCGTTTGCGATCAATGGCGCCCTGTCCGGATTCACCATCAGCTACTGTACGATCCGCAATACCATGGACGGTATCGGCATGCACGCGGGATCCAACGGCACCAGTGTGATGCACAACACGTTCCACAATACTCGTGACGACGCCATCGACTTGTCGAGAAAGGCCTGGGATGTGGAAATCGGTTTCAACATGCTGCACAAAACCATGCTGGGCATTTCCATCCTGCCCCACGACGATCCGGGCGGCAACGTTTACATTCACCACAACGTGATCGACTCCACCGGCTATCACCGCTCAGGGCGGGTGGGCAGTTGGCGCGACGACAGCTATCCCGTCTGGGCCGCCGGCACGATCTTCGGCACCCACGGCGCGGGGTCGAGACTCGCCAAGTGGAAAATCTATAACAATACCTTCATCGCCCGGAAAGGGCGCGTCACGCTCGGGGCATTCGGGTCCCGGGCGGTGGACGGCAGCATCCACAAACAGGTGCTCAACAACATCTTCTACGCTCTCGACGACCGGGTGTGCTGCGCTGATGAACTGATATCCGAAGGCTCGAAGTACGACGGCAATATCTACTGGCGGAACGGCGACGCCCTGATACCGTTGTTCCGCTGGTGGGGAAACGACGGCATCTACTATTCCCTGGCCGAGTTCCGCAACCAGTCAGGCACCAACTGGGAAGCGGTTGGC
>JAQAZP010000017.1:0-6035 GCA_032127265.1 Acidobacteriota bacterium | reverse complement strand
CCAGGCTGAAGTCGAGGTTCACCGTGCCGTCGGCCGGGACATAGACCGCCTGCTGCTGGGTGGCGTAACCGAAATGGGTGGCCTCGATGGTGTGCGTCTCGTCACCGGGCAGGCTGAAGGAATAGTCGCCGGTAACCGCGTTGGCATTGGTGGACGCCCCATTGTTCAGGCTTACCAGATGGGCCGGCACCGGGTCGCCGCTGGAGGAGTCGGTCACCGTGCCCTGCACCGTGCCGTAACCCTGGGAAGCGGCGATCACCGCCGCCTCGAGGTCGATGATCCCCATGCCGTAGTCGTTGTCCTCGCCGGCGGGACCCAGGTCGACGGCGGTGATGAGAAGAATCTCCTTTATCGTGTCCACGTCGAGGTCGGGGTTGACCTGCCGCAGCACGGCGATACTGCCGGTGACGTGGGGCGAGGCCATGGACGTGCCGCTGAAGAATGAATAGCTGTTGCCCGGCACGGAGCTGCGCACGTCGGTGCCCGGGGCCATCACTTCGGGCTTGATCTGCCCGTTGCAGCCGGGGCCGCGGCTGGAGAAGCTGGCGACGGGATAGGGGAAGCTGTAGTAGGTGGCATCCACCGCGCCGACGGAGAAGGCGTTGTAGGGCGAGTCCGCCCGGTCGCCGGGGGTGCGCAGGGAGGCCACGGTGGGTCCCTCGTTGCCCGCGGAGAAGATCACCGCACAGCCGGCGGCTTCACAGTTGTCCATCGTGGCCCAGAAGGTCACGTCGCAGGGGCCGGTGATGTAGGACCCGTGGTAGATCGGACTGATACCCCAGGAGTTGCCCACCGCGTCAGGCACGTCATCGGTGGTGCCCGGGTTGCCGTCCGGGTCGGCGAACCACTGGAAGGCGGCCACGGCGTCGGTCATGGTGGTGGGAATGTCCACACGGTCGATGACTCCGGCGGCGATCCAGGTGGCGTCCTTGGCCACACCGATCTCGTTGGCCGCGGTGTGACCGGCAATGGTTCCCATGGTGTGCGTGCCGTGCGAACCGGAGTCGAAGGGGAAGGTGGTGGAAGTGACCGGGTCGAACCAGCACTCGGCGGCCGGCTGGGAGAGACCGCGCCAGCGGGAGGACAGCGCCTCGTGGTTGCCGTCAACGCCGGTATCCATGTTGGCGATCACCCGGCCCGCGCCGGTGAACCCCAGGGCCCAGGCCTGGGGGGCCTTGATCGCCGAAATGCCCGGCTCTATGGCGCGGGGCGCGGCGGTCTGCTGCTCTCCCTGGCCGGCCATCGGCTTGGGCAGGTCATTCTCCACCGGAGCGATCAACTCGATCCGGTAGTCAATGAAGACCATCTCCACGTCGGCCCGTCCGGCGATCTCCCTGATCTCCCGCACGGTGGCTTCCACGCCCACCAGGTTGTCGATCCAGAAGGTACGGAAGTCACGCACTTCACCGGCCAGAAACCGCTGTTCCAGATACTGCACCAGCGGGGCCTGGGTATCCATGGCCGTATCACGCAGGTGCTCGATGACCTGTTTATGCCGCAGGGCCAGGGAAGCGCCCTCCAGTTTCAACTGCCGATTGAGCGAGCTGATATCGGCCTGTTCGGACAGACGCACGATCACCTTCTCGGTCTGATCGGCGGGAAGTCCTTCCAGGTATTTCTCCAGGCCGGAGTGCAGGGTTCCGGCGCCGACGGACCCGGCGAACAGGGCCAGGACCAGGACAGTCAGGGTGAGCAGGGCACATTTCCTCATGATCAGGAATACCTCCAGCAAAGGGATGGAAAAGGTCCGGGAAAGCGATATCCCACAAACGGGATGGTGATGGGTGTACTGCTTCGATCCGGCAAATTCAACGAACCTGGCGAGCATTATCCCTGACAGACGGGAAACGCTGAAGAGTCCGGCCCCGGAGCATCCCGCGCCACAGACTCTCAATGACGATAAATATAAGTGTTGCTGGCAATAATGGCAAGGGGTGGATTGAAGAATCGCAGTTTTCCGCCACAGCTTCCGGACAACCGGAGGGCAATCAAGGACGCTGGACCGTCACCCGAAATAACGCCGGGAAAAGCGGCTCAATGAAAAGCCGCTTTCACTTCCTGATTGAGCAGCACCACCAGGGCCCAGATGCCGATGGGGATTCCCAGCAGGCAGCAGGGCGAGATGCAGGGGATCATGGCGATGATGGAGGCGGTCAGAGCCAGGCCGTACATCTCCAGTTTCATCATTTTCGACGCGCCGAAGAAAACCAGACCGGCCATGGCCAGACCGACAATACTCAAACCCACGCCCATTCCACCGGACATCATGGAGATGAGTTGCTCGTTCCCGCCCATATCCCCCATGTTCGCCAGATTGAGGCCTGTGCCGAAAAGATGGAGGGCAAGGGAAATCACTGCCATCAGGGCGCCCAGCCCCGCCGTAACCATGAGAAATATCGCCGGCAGTTTCACCTTCTCGAGAGCAACCGCGCTTGCTGCCATACCACCCTGATCGGATTCCTGATACATCGGGCCCTCCTCGCTGAAAAGACGAACTGCATGTTTGGAAAATATTGAACCTGTTCAATGATTATCGAAGATGGGGTTGGATTTCAACAGGTATTTCCGGCGGAACAGATCATTTCCCCGGGGATACAAGGGTCCGGCCGGCAACCACTTTCACGCCGTGAAGCGTCACCGCCGGATCGTACGCCGTGAAGTCCACGCCGGGCAGGGGGGGCCAACGTGTCGCCGTCATAGTTGAATCCGCGCACCCGGGCGTGGAAGGTGCTCCCCGGCCCGCGGCCGGTGAGGATCTCGTCGATCCCGTCCCCGTCCAGGTCGCCGCAGGCGACATTGACGCCCCACTGCAGTGTGCTGTACGCGAAAAAATCGAGGCCCGGGATCATGGTCACCGATCCCGATCCGTCCCAGTTCCAGCCGCGCACATTGGGGGCGAAACCGCCCGACGGCCCGGCCCCGGTAACGATCTCGTCGATCCCGTCGCCATCGATGTCGCCGGCGCAGACATTGACCCCCCAGTGATTGGTGCCGTAAGCGAGGTAGGAGACCTGCCCGATGGGTGCGATGGTTCCGCCGCCGTCCCAGTCCCAGCCCCGCACGTGGGGGCCGTACACGCTTCCCGGCCCGGCGCCGGTGATGATTTCGTCGAATCCGTCACCGGCGATATCGCCACCGGCGACATTCACACCCCACTTCAGCGTGCCGTAGGCGAAGTACGAGATGCCGGGGATCGGCGTGGTGGCCGTTCCGTCCCACGACCAGCCCCGCACATGGGGCCCGAAGACCGCTCCCGGGCCGGCCCCGGTGAGCATTTCCTGCCGCCCGTCGCCGTCCAGGTCCGCGCCGGCCACGTTGACTCCGTAACGGTGGGTGCCGTAAGCAAGGAACGAAATGCCGGGGACCGGCTCTCCCGAATCCTCGAACCCGCGCACGTGGGGGCCAAACATTTCCCCCGGGCCGGGGCCGGTAAGGATTTACGGCCGGCCGTCGCCGTCCAGGTCGGCACAGGCCACGTTGACGCCATAGCGCGAGACACCGTAGGCCTGCCACTGCCGGCGCATGGTGCAGTCCCGGGAGAAGTCGAACATCCTGACCAGCGGCGGGTTCGCCTCACCGCGGCCGGGACCGGTGACCAGGAAGGGGAACCGCGACAGGTTGATCAACACACTCACGTCATTGCTCCCCATGTTGCCTGTGACCAGTTCCAGGTCACCGTCGCCATCCAGGTCGGCGGCGGAGAGACACTGCGGTGTAGTGCCGCAGAGATATGAATCACCCTCCACGAAAGACCGGTCCCCTTCGTTCAGCAGGACGGCCACGTTTCGGGACTCGGCATTGGTCACCGCCAGGTCGGGCAGTCCATCCCCGTTCAGATCATCCACGTGGATCGCCGAAGGTTTCACACCGGTGGCGAAAGACGGCCCGGAGGCAAATGTGCCGTCTCCGAGGCCCCAGCGGATGTACACTTTGACACCGAAGCCGGTTTCAGTGAAAAATTGCGCCTCCCTGCTGCCCAGAATCAGATCCAGATGACCGTCCAGATCCAGGTCATGGAGATGCAGCGGGCCATGATAGTTGCCCACCTGAGACGTTTCCCCAAAAGTGAATGTACCGTCACCGGCACCAAACCAGACATCCACCGCGGAAAAGAGGTCGAAATCGTTCGTCCAGGTATACCTGACCGCCAGGTCGGGAATCCCGTCACCATCCAGTGCTCCAACCGAAACTTCGAGGCTCCCGAGTCCAGGATTTTCGACCACGAAGTCGCTCAACTGAAACGTGCCGTCACCGTTTCCCAACAGGAAGCTGATTCCCCAACCGACGACCACCAGGTCCAGGTTGCCATCCAGGTCCAGGTCGGCGATGTGCAGGCTGTTGCCGCCGGGGGCCATGCTTCCCGCAAGTGTCAGCGTGCCGTCGCCGTTGCCAAGAAAAACCATGGTCGCGGTGGAGGACACCGCCGCCACATCGAGATGGCCGTCCCCGTTCAGTTCGGCGAGCACCAGGTCGTCCGGGCTGTACGACTCACCGTATCCAACGGGGGCACCGAACGTGGCGTCGCCGTTCCCTGGCAGAACCCAGAGCCGCGATCCATCAGCGGCCACCAGGTCCGTGATACTGTTTTCGTTCAGGTCACCCAAAGCCAGGGCCACCGGCCCGCTGCCAACCGTGTGGCTCCCCGGGGCAGGGAAATCACCCTCGCCATAGTTGAGCAGCACTGAAAGGCGGCCGAAATAATCACCAGACCAGGGATTGCCATAGAAGACACCCGCCGTTGCCAAGCAGAGATCCTGGTAACCGTCCCCATCCAGGTCAACGATGGCGGCATCCGATGTGTTTTCGGGCGCCGGCTGGTCAACCCCCGGGTCAAAACCGCCTGATCCGTCGTTGAACAACAACCGAACCGTGGGATTGCCGGCCGAACCGAGAGCCAGATCGGCATGGCCGTCGCCGTTGATGTCACCGGCGGCGACAGAACTGGGGTAACTGCCCGCACCATGGGTCACCGGCGCGGAGTAGGCGCCAGTGCCGTCGCCGAAAAGAACGGACAGGGTGCCGGCCCATTGGTTGATCACCGCCAGGTCCGGGCCGCCGGACTGGTCCAGGTCGACCACGGCGATCGAAGACGGACGGTCACCTGCCGGATAATCATCAGCGGCGGCATAGGTCCCGTCCCCGTGGTTGAGCAGAACGGAGACAGAATGGCCACGATAGTTGGTCACCGCCAGGTCCGTGTCACCATCTCCATCCAGATCGTCCAGGCCCAGGGCCGTGGGTTCAGTGCCGGTGGCATGGAACGACGGAGCGGAAAACGTGCCATCGCCCTGGCCCAGGAGAACGGCCACGGCATTTTCAGATATAAGTATCACGGCCAGGTCAATGTGGCTGTCCCCGTTCAGATCACCCAGGGCGAGGTCCCGGGGCAGGTGATCCCCCTCCAGCAGGGAGACCGCATCGGTAAAGGTCCCGTCTCCATGGCCCAGGATGATGGCCACCCCACCACTCTCCGGATCACCGTAGTATGGGTCCCACCAGTTGTAGTAAGAGACCGCCAGGTCCAGGGCGCCGTCTCCGTCCAGGTCACCGGCGGCCACGCCGGTTTTCGTGTAACCGGCCGAATCGACGCCCAGGAGCGAAAACCGGCCGTCACCGTCTCCCAGGCAGACCCTCAGCCCCCCGCTGGTGTCCGCAAGAGCGGCATCGAGGTGCCCGTCTTCGTTGAAGTCACCCGGGGCCAGACTTTCCGGATCACCCCGGAGGTAGTGGGACAGGGGGGCGTCGAACAGGTGGCCGGAAGGCAATGCGTGAAGAAATGGTGACCAGATGGTTGCGAGGAGGCCACAGACCAGGAGCAGATGAATGTGCCGGAGGGTCCCCGTCGGTGTTGTATCCCGGTGTCTCATGTTGACTCCCTTGATACCAGAATATTGTACATGAAACTGGCACGGGCGTGTTATTTACTCCAGGAGTGCATTGGGACGAATGAACAGCGGCGAGGAAGCGGCTGAATATCACTTGCTTTGGGGAGAAAAAAGGAGTAAGTTCCCCCGCTACCGGTGGGAGTCCGCCAA
>JAQAZP010000016.1:0-16141 GCA_032127265.1 Acidobacteriota bacterium | reverse complement strand
GGAGTCGCTCAGGGCTGATCGGCGGCGAGCCCGCTTGATCAAGGCCAGCGCAATTTCTGAGATTGGAAAGAGCGCGATGACGACCAGTAGAATGTGCTGGATCATTCCTCCCCCATGCCGCTTACGCTATTGCCATCACCCTGCTTGAATACACTCCTCGATCTACTGTTCCACGCCGACAGGCGAAGGCAGATCAACCTGGGGAGGCGCCGGCTGGAGGGATCGCAGCGTTGCCGGCGTGCAGGTAAACATCACGATGCCGGCAACGATCAGCCCGACAACGGTTGATATCGTGCGATTGATTTTCCTGGACCTTCGCCAAGGGAAACGCTCTTCGATATCAAGCCTTGTGGACCACCTGGTGAGTGACAGGATCGTGAGACATACGGCATAACCGGCGAGCCAGGACATGACTGCGAGCAATATCAACGACATGATGGTCATGAATGTGTTCATTGCTCACCAGGAACGCTACCATGAAGATCGCAGGACGTATTAATATTATATCACCGCAGTAAAGAGACCAGAGAACTGAATCCTGGCCGGTATGGCCTGAGCCGTTTTACAGGGAGAAGCAAAACAAATGAAAATCGTGATCAGCCTCTTTATTGGTTTGATAGCCGGTATGGCCCTGGCCGGATTCATTGGCTGGAACGTGATGCCGGGGATGATGCTCGAGGAGCGCCAGAGTCCCTTCGGCGTTGAAGAAACAGTTGAGCGGATCAGCGACAACGCTGAGGCCCAGGGCTGGGTGGTTTCCGATGTGAAGAAGCTGCACAAGTCGGTGAAGAAGCATGGCGGCGGCGAACTTCTCCCGGTGGTGCTGGTCAATCTCTGCCAGGCCAACCACGCCTTCAAGATCCTCAACGAGGATGGGAACAAGAAGGTGTCTGTCTTCATGCCCTGCACCATCAGCGTCTACCAGAAGAGTGACGGCAAGACATACATCGGCAGCATGAACGCCGGTCTGCTGGGCAGGATGTTTGGCGGCACGGTGGCCGAGGTGATGGGCGGGCCGGTGGCGAAGGACCAGCAGTCGTTCATCGCCTTTGCCAAATAACCCATCAGTCCCCGTGGGGCTCCAGGTCGGGGAGGGGTTCGCCGCTGTGGTGTTGATCGGTTTCTCCTCACCCCACGCTGCGCTCTGGATTGGACACATCACACACGCGACGCGATGATTGCGATTGACGGGCCGTTTTCGTGAAGGGGCTCATCGAACCAGACCCGGAATATGTCAAAACCGAAGTATTTCAAACAACGGACAAGATCGTCCTTGGTCATCCAGCTGCTCTTCGTCCCGCTCGATCCGCAAAAGGTGGCCGAACCCACCGATTCCAGATAATTCCGTGTGCAGATCGAGTATTCGAAACCTTGATATTCGGCAGCGGCGGGCTTTGAGAACCGGCGCGACAGCTGTTGGTTGGCCTTGATAATCTCCGCGTCGTAGTAGTGAGTCCAGAGGAATAGATACTGATCGCAATGCTTCGATATCAGTGAAATCAGTTCAGCGGGATTGAGCATGTGGTAGAGAACCCCGCTCGCAATGCAGGCATCGAATCGGGGGGACTGTTCGTCGCGAAGGTATTCGATAAAGTCGCCGCAGAGGAAACGGACGTGACTCAGATCGAGCAATTCTTTGGTGACCAGGCATTTGAGGAACGCTTTCGTGTCGGACTCAACGGCGGTGATGCTTTTTGCTCCGTTTGATTCCAGGAGATACGAATGCATCCCTTCCAGGGGGCCGAGCTCGAGAACCGACTTCCCTTCAACGCCTCCTGTTTCATTGATAAACCAGTTGATCCTCTCGTCGCAGAAGAGCTCGATCTGACCGGCATCAGTTGCGCCAAGGGAATCGGGGAACTTCGAAATCCAGTCGCCATAGAAGATGTTGATGGCGTTCTGCGGGCTCGGGGGTGAGTTCGTGTACCGGTTCCTGCTGATGTTGCGCGCAAGGACTCGAAAGTGCAAACCCTTGAGATACTCGGTGATGTTGAGGATCGTCTTGTTCTTACTCATGGTACAAGCACTCTGCGATTGAAACCATTCGTCTTGACACCCATTCCACCGGTTGGCAGAATGGCTCCAGGTTTTTTCATTCCGGGCAAATGCCCGACTTTCCGCAACCATACCAGATTTACTGAAAGGACGTCACCATGTTCACCCGCATTGCCGCATTGGTTCTTCTTGCTCTTTTCGTGGTTTCAGGCCTTGCTGCCCCTCTTCAGGCCGACGGCGAGACGACCATCTACCGGACGACCGTTCCCGAAGGCGTTGTGGCCAAAGAGCCGGCGGCAGCGGTCAGCGAATTGCCACCGCCGCCGGACAGCAAGGCGATCAAACTGGCCGACCTGCCCAAGGACACGGCCGACATGGTGACCATGATCTACCAGTGGAAGGAGGGTGAACCGCTTTTCACCAGCACCGCCGCCCCCGGTGTGATCCAGAAATTCTATGCCGACCAGCTGGCCAATCTGGGGTATTCCAGCTACCTGATGCTCGATGCGGAGGGAAAGCCGATCTCCCCGGCCTTCACCTATGGTTGCGAACTGGGTGCCATTCGGGTGGTGGCCGCCGATGACGCCGTGCCGGAGAAGACCATGGTGGCGGTGGTCATCGTCGCTCCGTGAGGCTGAGTGAATAGAAGAGAGTAAAAAAATAGGGGAAAGTCACCAGGGCGTGACAGTCCCCCTTTTTTTCGCTTTCCTGTCAACTCAAAGCAGCGTGAGAATCTCCTTCTCCAGCTTTACTTCGTCGCCCTCATCGAATCCCAGATGGTAGAACATGATCCGGCCCTGCCGGTCGATGAGATACGACGTGGGGAAACTGCGGACGCCGAACACGCCGCGCACCACGTCCCCCTCATCCTCGCCGTTCTCCAGACAGGCGTAGGTCAGTTTGTTCTCGTTGATGAAGGTGGTGGCGCCCTCGGTATCCCTCTGGGCTTCCACGGCCACCACGGTCAGTCCCTGGTCCTTGTACTTCTGGTAGAGCGGTTCGAGGCGTGGCAACTCCACGCGACATCCCCCTCAGGTAGGGAACCAGAAGCTGAGCAGCACCACCTGCCCCTTGAGCTGGGAAAGGGTCAGCGGCTCGCCCTGGTAGTTGTTGAGGGTGAAGTCGTCCACCTGGACGGCGAGGCGCTCCCGCGTCTGCATCAGGTAGTCCTCGAAACCGGCCTCGCCCTTGGTCGCGGTGTAGGCGCCGTGGAGAGCGTCCATGGCTTCAACATCCCCGCCGAACACCGCATCGGCGGCCAGCATCTCCAGCGCCTCGTCATTCCTGCCGGATTCGGCCAGGGTGCGGCCCCAGTAGCTGAAGAGCGGGCTGTCCGGGATGCCCACGTAGTTGCGGGTGACGCTGCCGCGGCCTTCCTCGAAGACAGCCAGGGCCTTGTCAACCTGCCCCAGGTGGGCCAGGGCCCAGCCCATGCTGGCCATGGAGGAGGCCTTGCGCCGCCTGACGGCGTCGTCCACCTCTTTGTCGGTGAACGTCCGATTGGGGTAGTCGGTGCGGTAGGTTGCGGCGGTGGAGTTCGCCAGCGCGGTCTTGGCATGTTTGACGGCCAACTCCCAGGCCTTGCACTCCAGCGCCGCATCGATGACCTTTTCGTTTTCGGAGTAGCTGACCGGCGTGTTGCCCGACAGTTCCTCAACGGCGGTCAGCAGAGATTCCGTCTCCCCCAACCGGCCGTAGAGGCCCAGCCGTTCCAACTCCATTTCCCGGCGCACATCCGGATCGGTCGCCTTGTGCAGGATTGTTCCGGTGAAGCGGAGCGCCTCCTCCATGCCCTCCTCGTCGTCGCCAAGGTAGTAGATGACGCCGGAGAGCGCGTAGGCCGTATTCTCGTTGTTCGGGTTGTTTTCGATGAACGTCTTCAGAATGGGAACCTTCTCCCCGTCGGTCTCCACGGCCCGCAGTTCGGTCAGCGTGGCCTCCCAGGCCGTGTTCTCCGGTTTTTCGGCCTCGCCGGCAGCGGTGTCGGCCGTAGCCTGCTCTACCGGGGCCTCAGCCTCATACTGCCCGCAGCCGGCCAGAGCCAGCAGCAGGACGAGCATGGTGCTGAACAGCAGTCTTGTGATCACCTTGTTCTCCTTTCGTCACTCCGGTCGGCCACCTGAGCCATCGACGCGGGGTTAGTCCTCTGACTGGACGTGGTCCATCCTCACACTTGAGGGCCTGTATCCACTTGAACCAGTATATCCCAAGGCAGGGGAGCGGGTGGCGGTTCATTTGCAGGGGAGATCGGAGACGAGAGGGATGGCAGGCCTGCCGGGCACCGCTCAGCCGGTGAAATCCATCAGCCGGACGTGGCGTTCCGGACGGCCTTCCCGTTCTGGAAATCTGATGAAAATTCCGGTTGACTTCTTTATTCAATTAGGTATATGTTCTTAAATAGTAATTCATTCTTAATTAAGAGGCGCTGATGAAAACCAGTGACAAAGAGGTCGGACGGCGGATGGCGCACTTCAAAAACGTGTGCCGTGAAGCAGGTGTGAAACTGACCCACCAGCGACTGGAGATTTTCCAGGAACTGGCGCAAAGCGGCGACCATCCCGATGCGGAGCAGGTTTATCGAAACGTGCGCGAGCGGATGTCGACAGTGTCTCTTGACACGGTGTACCGAACCCTCTGGATGCTCAACGATCTCGGCTTGATAACCACGCTCGGGCCTCCCCGTGAGCGATCCCGTTTCGACGCGAACCTGGCCCGTCACCATCACTTTGTCTGCGTCAAGTGCGGGCTGACGCGGGACTTTTACAGCGCTGAACTCGACCGTCTGGAACTGCCGGCGTCGGTCAGGGCGCTGGGTCATGTAAACACGGCGCAGGTGGAGGTCCGCGGCGTCTGCACGGCCTGTGCGAGAAAAGACGGCACCGGCGAGCGGCCGGCGTCGGGGTGGACATCTTCGGGATAGCCCGGGGGGCTCGGAACACTATGTTCATGGTACCACTGTTCATCCGCCCACATATCGGTCAACTCAACTGGAAGGAGATATCATCATGAGCGAAGACAACAGGTGCCCGGTGACGGGCAGCACCCACGAACATGCAGCCGGCAGGGGCACGTCGAACCGCGACTGGTGGCCGAACCAGCTGAACCTCAGGATCCTTCATCAGAACCCACCCCCGGGCAACCCGATGGGCGAGGCATTCAACTACGCCGAGGAATTCAAAAAACTCGATCTGCTGGCACTGAAAAATGACCTCTACACGCTGATGACCGATTCGCAGGACTGGTGGCCGGCCGACTGGGGCCATTACGGGGGGCTCTTCATCCGCATGGCGTGGCACAGTGCGGGCACCTTCCGCACCGGTGACGGACGCGGGGGAGCGGGGACCGGCAACCAGCGCTTCGCGCCCCTCAACAGCTGGCCGGACAACACCAACCTGGACAAGGCGCGCCGGCTGCTGTGGCCGATCAAACAGAAGTACGGCCGGAAGATCTCCTGGGCCGACCTGATGATCCTCGCCGGCAACTGCGCGCTGGAGTCGATGGGATTCAAGACCTTCGGCTTCGGCGGCGGGCGCGAGGACATCTGGGAGCCGGAAGAGGACATATACTGGGGGATGGAAGATGAATGGCTGGCAACCAGCGACAAGCCCAAGAGCCGTTACACCGGCGACCGGGACCTCGAGAACCCCCTCGCCGCCGTGCAGATGGGTCTGATCTACGTCAACCCGGAAGGCCCGGACGGCAACCCGGATCCGGTGGCCTCCGGCCGTGACGTGCGGGAGACCTTCGCCCGCATGGCGATGAACGACGAAGAAACCGTCGCGCTGGTCGCCGGCGGGCACACTTTCGGCAAGTGCCACGGCGCGGGCGATGCGGCGCTGGTCGGCCTGGAACCCGAAGCCGCCCCCATCGAGGAGCAGGGACTCGGCTGGAAGAGCTGCTTCGGCAGCGGCAAGGGCGGCGACACGATCACCAGCGGCATCGAGGGTGCCTGGAAGCCGAACCCCACCAGGTGGGACATGGGCTACCTGAATACCCTGTTCAAGTACGAGTGGGAGCTGGTGAAGAGCCCGGCCGGCGCGAACCAGTGGCTGGCCAAGGACGTGGCCGAAGAGGACATGGTGGTCGATGCCCACGACCCCTCGAAAAAGCACCGGCCGATGATGACTACGGCGGACCTCTCCCTCCGCTTCGACCCGATCTACGAGCCGATCGCGCGGCGCTTCCGCGATAACCCCAGGGCGTTCGCCGACGCCTTCGCCCGTGCGTGGTTCAAGCTGACCCACCGCGACATGGGTCCGAAGTCGCGCTATCTCGGTCCGGAGGTCCCGGCGAAGGACCTGATCTGGCAGGACCCGGTGCCCGCGGTCGATCACAAGCTGATCGGCGCCCGGGACATCGCGGATCTCAAGAAGCGGATCCTCGCTTCCGGATTGACCGTTTCCCCGCTGGTTTCCACGGCCTGGGCGTCGGCGTCGACGTTCCGCGGTTCGGACAAGCGCGGCGGCGCCAACGGGGCGCGCATCCGTCTCGCCCCGCAGAAGGACTGGGCCGTCAATCAGCCGGATCAGCTGAAGAAGGTGCTGCGGGCTCTCGAAAGAGTCCGGAAGGCGTTCAACACCGGGCAGACCGGCGGGAAGAAGGTCTCGCTGGCCGACCTGATCGTCCTCGGCGGCTGCGCCGGCGTCGAGCAGGCGGCCAGGAGCGCCGGGCACAAGGTGACCGTGCCCTTCACGCCGGGACGAACGGACGCCTCGCAGAAGCAGACCGACGTGGAGTCGTTCTCCGTGCTCGAACCGGTGGCGGACGGGTTCCGCAACTATCTCGGGACCAGGTTCACCGTTTCGGCGGAGGAGCTGCTGCTGGATCGGGCGCAGCTGCTGATGCTGTCCGCCCCCGAGATGACGGTTCTCGTCGGCGGCCTGCGCGTGCTGGGCGCCAACGTCGGTGAATCCCGGCATGGGGTCTTCACCAGACGGCCCGAGACGCTGACCAACGACTTCTTCGTCAATCTGCTCGACATGGGTACGGAGTGGAGGCCGAAGTCGAAAGCGGGCGACGTCTTCGAGGGCCGTGACCGCGCGACCGGTAAACTGAAGTGGACCGGCACCCGTGTCGACCTCGTCTTCGGTTCGAACTCCCAGCTCCGGGCCCTGGCGGAAGTCTACGCCAGCGAGGATGGGCGGGAGAAGTTCCTGCAGGACTTCGTAGCGGTGTGGAGCAAGGTCATGAATCTCGACCGCTTCGAACTCGCCTGATCGCAGCGGAAACGTGTTCGGACGTGAGGGGATCCGGCTGGGCCGCGGCCGCGGCTCAGCCGGTGAATTCCATCAGCCGGACGTGGCGTTCCGGACGGCCTTCCAGCTCGTCGTGCACGGCCACGGTCTGCTCGGCCAGCACTTCGATCCCTTCCTTGGGGGCGAAGGAGCGCCCGCCGTCGGCCAGCAGCACCCGAACCCCGCGGGCCCGAGCCTGGGCCAGCAGCGGCATCATCCGCTGGCTGGGGAGCTTCTCGTAGAACATGTCGGCCACCAGGATCACCTCGGCCGAAGCGGGAAAGCCCTCCACACTGAGGTCGCGGTCGTCGAATATCAGTTCCACGTTGTTGGCCGCGGCATTGAGCTTTGCCAGGTGCAGGGCTACCGGGTCGATGTCGTTGGCCACCACCTCCAGGGCGCCGGCCAGGGCCGCGGCAATGCCGGCCACCGCCCCGCCGCAGCCGAGCTCGAGGACAGACTTGCCCTTGACGTCGATGGACCCGTCGATGATATGACTGGCCATCACCGCGGCACCGGGCCAGACCACGCACCAGTAGGGGATCTCGCGGGTGCCGCCGGACTCGGCCTCCCAGGCCTTCCAGAGATCGTACAGATCGTCCGAGTAGTGGGCGGTGATCTCCGGGCAAAGAACCAGGGGGCGAAGCGGCACCTGGTCCGCCAGCAGCTCGGTGGAAGGGATGTGAATCTTCTCCATGGGCGGTATTTGGTCGTTCCTCGGTAACTGGCCACCGTATCGGGCGGGACAGGTCAGCGCACAGTATACGTAAAGACACTTGTCATCGCGAGGAGGCGCTAGAGGAGGCGCTAGAGAATAAACGGCACGAGAACCCTGGTCTTCGCCTTGTATTCCTTCCAGGCCGGGCCGTATTTCTTCGAGGCCCACTTCTCGCTTTTGGGGATGGCGTCCGAGACATACTGCAGCAGGTTGAGCATCGGAGCGATCCAGCCCCAACCCTGACCGCCAATCACCGCGAAGGAGACGTAGATCAGGAAGTCGCCGAAGTAGTTGGGGTGCCGGCAGAGGGACCAGAGGCCGGTGTCGAGAAGCTTGTCCTTGCTATCCGGCAAGGCCTTGAAGCGTTGCTTCTGGTAGTCGCCGCCGAAGTGGAAGATGGTGCCGATGAAGTAGATGGTGAGGGCCACCGCGTCTCTCACCCCCACCGGGGAGGAGTCCCGGGTGGCAAAGAAAAAGGGCAGGCAGTAGGCCCAGCCAACGGTGTTGGTCAGCATAATCGGGATCAGGATCCTGTGGCCCATCGATGTTTGGTCGAGTTTGTCCAGGGTGGTGTGGCTGGTCCAGCGGGTTAGCACCCAGTTCATCCGCAGCAGGTAGATCCCCACCATGACGAGAACCAGGATCGACCGCAGGTTCATCAAGCCATACCAGGCATAGATCGCGGTGACCAGTGCCATGGTGTTGAAGCCGGCCAGAAAAGAGATGTAGGTGCGCTTTGTGGCGATGATGCTGAGAACGCCCAGCAGCGTCATCCCGGCGATGGCGATCAAGATCAGTAACCACATGGCTGCAACTTTCGTCAGGTGCCCGGAAAATTTCGGTCAGGGTCCATCAATGTTCGAGGATCAAGTACACCCTATTTTCCCTTTTCGGGCGGCCCTTCTGCAAGAGGCGGCGGTCAGGCGCCTAGCAGCGAACCGCTTCTTCGATGAAGAAGTAGTCTCCATCGACAACGCCCGATTCATCAGCCCCCTCCACAGCTTGCGGAGCGTCGAGAAAGGCTTCGGCCCTGGCGCGGTCATCCACGTTGAAGAGGAAGAAGACCTCGTCGGGGTCATCCGCATTCAACCAGAAATGCTGGAGGTGCAGGCCGGCGTCCCGATGGGCATCGGAATGGGTTTCAAAGATGGCCCACCAGGTCTCGAAGTCGGCCACCCGGTTTCTGCAGAGAAGTTGCATGAATGTCCTCCATCTAGTCAACGGGATCGCACCGCCAGTTTGAACGCCCATACGGAGAGAAGGGCCGGACCCACCACGCCGCACCAGGAGACCCACATCGGGATCATCCAGGTCCCGAGCCCGAGTATCCAGCCGTTGGCCACACGGGCCGCGTGAAAAATCGTGACCAACCCGAAGATGATACCGGAGATGATCAGGTAGCATCGACTGTCCATTTTGATCCTGTCCTCGTTCAGCCGCTACTGAGGCCGGTTCTCCACCAGGCAGACGAAGTTCCCATCCTGGTCGAGGGTTGCTGAGCCGTGCATCTCGCCCAGTTGGGAAAGCAGGCGAGCCAGGGCAGGGATTACCCGCACCGCATGCCGGACCGTCTCCTCGCCTTCGACCGTCTCGGCTTCCGTTTCCTCCACTTGGGCCGGTTTTGGCAGGAATGGGATGACATATTTCTCCACAAGTTCCCACTCATGCTCACTGTTCGAGAAATTCATGGAGAAAATCTCCACTGCGTCCGGAAGCGCCACTGCTTCGTTCATCCAGCTGCCCGGCCGGTCCACCAGGGTGGGGATGTTGCCGTGGGCCGCAGAGATCGCCTCCCGCACCGCTGAGCGCACCGGGGAGGCCACCAGCCGGTTGTCGATGATGGCGAAAGAGGGCGAAGGCAGGGGCAGGGGAATTAAGCCCTCCAGCTGCAGCCCGCGGATCTCCACTCCCTCGTGTTCTTCACTGACCACCCTGGCGCTCACCAGGCCGCCGGAGATTTCGGCCACTGCCCCGGCTTCCCACTCGACGAAGTCGGCGAGGAACTGTTCCACTTTCGGGCGGTGGAACACCTCTGCGGTGACCAGCGGCCGCTGGAGCGGCCAGCGGTCCTCGCTGGCCATCGCCGGCAGCATGGCCAGCGAGGTCTGGTTGCCGAGGAAGGGATAGAGGTCGGCCTCCGGTTCGAGGCCGGTTGACTTGCAGAAGTTCGCCGCCATGTCGGCGACTTTCTTGTGCAGCTTCGGTGTGTTGGTCTCCAGCAGCCAGTCCAGGCCGGCGAGCACCTCAGCGGGGGAGGCGCCGATATCCCCGGCGGCCAGGGCATCTCCGGGGGTGGTCACCGCCAGCGGGCGGCCCACAGGACGGAGCGCGTAGCGCAGCCGGCTCAGGCCGTCCGGCGGATCGGTCTCGGTGAACCGGCCGGTGATCCGGGAGCGGATGTGGCCGGGGGAGACCTCACGGGTCATGCCCAGATGCTCCAACCGGGAGAGGATGGTGTTCAACGGACCGAAGCTCTGGCCGGAGGCCAGTTGCAGGGCGGCGACCCATTTGAGGGTTTCGGCGGAGTTGAGGTAGCCGCGGGCCCAGAAGTCCTGGGGGAGGTTCTCCATGGCCCTGCGGTAGTCTTCGGACGCGGAGAGGGAATTGAATATGGAAGCCGATTCCCCGCGGAGCGCCTCGGCCACCAGGGCCGTCTCCGGCCGGCTGTCCGGCGTACTGAATACGATCCAGGGGCCCACCCGCTGGCCGGCCAGCTTGATGTCGCCGTTGGGGACGCGGATAACGAAGTGGCCGTCGCCGCTGCGGGGGGTGGACCAGGTGAGCGGGGTCAAGGTGATCCGCCCGGCGAGCCAGGCCAGGGCCGGCACCTGGTCGCCGTCACCGACCCCCATGGCCGCCACCACCGGTTCGGGTCGGCCGGCCCCTGCCGAGGGGATCAGCGCCGCAGCAAGGTGCACACCGCAGAGGGTGTTCATGTTGCTGCGGAACTCGGCACCGGTCTTCCAGTAGTCGGTGGCGGTGGAGAGCACCGAAAGGGGTGCGGCCGGATCGCCGCCCACCGAGGCCAGCGCGTTGAGCAGCGGCGCCAGTTCGGGCCAGAAATCCATCTGGTTCAGCGTCTCCAGCCCTTCGGAGAGGTTGCGCCCCTCGACATAGACCAGGGCCTCTGCCGGGAAGGCATACGCAGGGTTGGGGACCACCTTGATGGTTACGTTCTCCGCCGCCGGTGCCTTCTCGGCCGGGGCGGCCAACAGGATTGCCGAGAGCAGTGCCGCGGCGGTGCTGATGGTGGGGCCGATGAGCAGCACGGCGGCGACGAGAATCAGGATCCCGGCGGCAATACTGCCGGCAATCGAGCGCCGGCCGTCCCTTTTTCCCCATATCTTGAACCTGTTCATCGATCTTCCTCCGGATCAACCGGGCCGGTCTCCTATTGTTGCACGGACCGGCCGCGGTCTTCAGCTTTTTTCGCCGTCGGGCGCGGGGGCCGGCGGTGTTTTTACCGCAACGTTCTCCCCGTCCACTTCGCCGTCTTCGTCTTCTTCGGCCTGCTTACCGAGGATGCGGTCGAAGGCGGTCAAACCGCCCATGGCGCCGAGGCCCATGGTCTCCACCGCGGTGGAGGGCACGATGATCATCGAGCCCTTTTTCTTCAGACCCTCGAAGACCATGTTCATCGCCCGGAGATGCAGCGCCGCCGGGTTCTTTTTATAGTGCTTCGACGCATCAGCGAACTTCTCGGCGATCTCGGTCTCGGCGGTGGCGAGGATGATCCGCGACTGGCGCTCGCGCTCGGCCTGGGCCTTGCGGCTCATGGCGTCCTCGAGGGCGCTGGGGATGATGATGTCGCGGATCTCCACCGACTGGACGGTGATGCCCCAGGCGCTGGTCTTGGCGTCCAGCACTTGCTGGATTTCCTTGCCCAGCCGGTCGCGCTGGGAGAGCATCTCGCCCAGCTCGTGGCGGCCGATGGCGTCGCGCAGACCGGTCTGGGCCGAGAGGGACACCGCCAACTCGAAGTCGGCCACTTCCAGCACGGCCTTTTGCGCGTCCCAGACCATCCAGAAGGCGATGGCGTCGACATTCACCGGCACGGTGTCCTTGGTCAGGGTGGTTTCGGCCTTGAAGTCGGTGACCCGGATTCTCTGGTCGACGTAGCTGGCCACCTTGTCGATCACCGGCAGGACGAAGAAGATACCCGACCCGCGCAATCCGCGGAACTTGCCGAAGCGCAGTACCACGGCCCGCTCCCACTGGTAGGCCATTTGGATGCAGGGGGCGATCAGTCCGGCCAGCACCACGGCAATCATCAGGATCTCGCTCTCCGGCCGGTGGCGCAGATAGACGCCCAGGGCGGCCAGGGTGGTGAGGATGGCCACTGACTCCCAGACCTGGGTCAGGCGGTAGAGACCGGCGAGCACCAGGGCGGTGGTGATCATGGTGATCACCGCGGAGAGCCGGAAGGGGTAAATGGCCAACTGGGCGAAAAGCCCGGCGAAGCAGATCGAGATCAGGATCATGATGTTCAGCGGGCCGAAGCGGAAGTCGGCCCGGAACCCGCTGGAGAACTTGTCCAGGCTCCCCATGCTCATCGAGCTGCTTGATTTGGCGGACAGCTTTATCATCGTTCGGCTCCTTGGTTAGCGGTTCCGTCGCTGTTCGAGGTTCCCGAGGAGGTCCTCGAGAGTGAACCCGTGGGTCGAGGCCCGCGAGAGCATCTCCTGGCAGAGCTGGTCGAGGATGCGCCGCCGCTCCACGTCGTCCTGTTCCACCTTCTGCCGGCCGACAAAGGTCCCCGACCCCATCTGGGTCTCCACCAGCCCGGTGAGTTCGAGCTCGGTGTAAGCCCGGCTCACCGTGTTGGGGTTGATCGAGAGGTCGACGGAGAGCTGCCGCACCGTGGGGAGCCGGTCGCCCGGCTCGAGGCTGCCGGTGGCGATGGAGCTCTTCACCTGGTCGATGATCTGCCGGTAGAAGGGAACGCCGCTCTTCAAATCGAGCTGGAATTTGATCTCCATTTTCCCTCCTCGTCTATGCGGATCGTTCTAGTGAACTATTGTTATGGTGTATTAATACAAATTTACGGCGAGGCTGTCAAGAAAAAAATGGGGACCGAAAATGGGGACAGTTACCTATTACATTTTTAGCAATAGAATCAACAGTTTAATGTAATAGGTAACTGTCCCCATTTTCGGTCCCCTCTCCATCTGCCGCATAAAAAAGCCCGGCAGCCGGGGCGAAAACCGGCTGCCGGGCTCCTGGATTCAGGCGCAGTGCCCTATTCTTTCTTAGCTTCTTCGGCGGCTTCTTCGACCTCCGCCTTGGCCTCTTCCCCGGCGGCGGCCGCCTTTGCGGAGATTTCAGGGGCGGTCTCCCTGATCTCCTCCATCGCTCTCAGCACTTCTTCAGCGGCGGCCGGGTCCATATCCTTTATGGCCTCTGCAATTTCTTCAGCGTCGGCTGAAGCGTCCATGATCTCCTTCTCGATCTCCTCCTTGGTCGGCAGTGCCTCAGGCGCCTCTGGTGCCGCGGCAGCCTCGGCAGCCGCCGGAGCCTCCGGGGCGGCGGCGGGCGCTGCGGCTTCGGCCGCTTCAGCCGCAGCCTTGTCGTCGCAGGGCTTGTCGTTCTTGGCCGGCGGGTCGTCGTCGGCCATCACGACGGTCAGGCCGCCGGCCAGCAGGCAGACCATGCAGACCATAAAGATCTTCTTCCACATCAGTCAACTCCTCCTTCTGATCAAGTTTCAGCGTTGCAAAATGAAGACTGTATAAATATTAAAGAGAGCGGTCACCTTCTTACTTCAGCAGTGTGCTGCCGGGTATTTTTCGATAAAAAAATCCCGGCGGCCGAGGATTCCCCCCGGGCCGTCGGGCTCATAGGCGATGGAAAGATCACTCTTTCTTTTCGGCTTCCTCTTTTTTCTTGGCTTCCTCGTCCTTCTTGGCCTCCCTGGCTTTCAGGGCGTCTTCGGTCTGCTTGGCTTCCGTGTCCGACCTGGTTTTCAAGGCCGCTGCGGCATCCTTTGTCTCCTTGGCTTTCTGGGATTCCAAGGATTCCTCGGTTGCCTCGGTTTTTTTGGCTTCCTCGTCCTTCTTGGCCTCCCTGGCTTTCAGGGCGTCTTCGGTCTGCTTGGCTTCCTCGTCCTTCTTGGCCTCTCGGGCCTTCAGGGCGTCTTCGGTCTGCTTGGCCTCCGCGTCCGACCTGGCCTTCAGTGCCGCTTCATCTTTCTTGGCTTTCTCGGTCTTTGCCGCCTCAGCGGTCTCTTCGGCCTTGCTCCCCTCCTCGCTCGGCTTGTCCTTCTTTTTTGGCGGATCGTCAGCCGACTGGGCCCAGGCCATGCCACCGGCCAGCAAGCAGATCATGCAAACCATGAGTAGTTTCTTCAGCATTTGCCCACTCCTCCTCCAGATTGAATTTTATAATTTATGGAAAAGACTTGGTTCTTTGTAACACTCCACCACTTGCACTGTCAAACACTAAATCTGTCGATGATCGGCTGCGGTGCAGGTGGGATGAATGAGATCCATCAGGCCGATGCATACAGCACAAGGGCCCCGATCGGGGCCCGATGGCTGCAAAATTTGATTAAGGGAAAGTTCGATGTTCAGATCACCTGGGCGGACGCCAGAAGTACCGCCACCCCGAGGCCGGCTATGGTGAGACT
The DNA here is from genome assembly GCA_032127265.1 of Acidobacteriota bacterium. Taxonomy (GTDB): domain Bacteria; phylum Acidobacteriota; class JAQAZP01; order JAQAZP01; family JAQAZP01; genus JAQAZP01. Next base: position 1,569 of record JAQAZP010000016.1, on the reverse strand, counting down.
GATGGCCAGCTCCAGGTACCAGGACCGGTTTTTCTCGGCGATGAGCTTCTCGCCCATCCCGCGTGCAATCGTCTTCAGCTGTCCGGTGTGGTTGAGGCTGTTCGAACTTGTGGCGGCTCTCATCATCTACCCCTGATTCATTATGGTTGCAGGTCGTAACCTGTGAATTCTGTCCTGTCAAACAGTAAGACTGGATTTTTTGGAGAAAGTTACAGGAATAATCGCTTGGGTTGTAGTTATCGGGATGGAGTGGAACTGTCCGAAATTCACGATCTCCTTGTCTTTTGTCATCGGAATACCTATATTAATCCAATATCCTACCACTACAGTAGGAAATACATTTTCCTGAAGGGCTAATCACCGAGCAGTTAAGGTGTATCCGATCAACTCCTTCTCAAAACAAATCATCTTGAGTTCAAATAATTTGTCCGGATTCTGGTCCGGATGACGCGATATTTACGGTCATTTCGAATTTATCCTGGTAAGCAGGGCTTCAATCGGGATATTCGCTATTTATCCAAAGGAGACTGAGTGATGAAAAAGCAGTTGTTGAGTGTTGTTCTGTGTGGTCTGCTCCTTTTCGTATCGACAGGAGTTTCCGCTGACCAGGAAACCGGGCCCGGCAAGGCATTGACCGGTTACCACACCGGCAGCTCCGCGCTGGCCGGCAAGGTCGGCCCCCTGGCCGGGGACGTGCCGGGCGGAGAGCTGGATGCCGCGCCGGCCCTCCGTTACGGAGATCTGCCGGTCATCTCCGAAGCGTTGCTCAAGCAGGCTGCCGGCATGGACCCGGAGGAGCTGATCAAGGTCATCATTCACCTCAAGTATCAGCCCCAGGATGTGATCAGCCGGCAGGTCAGCCAGCGCTATTCGTTGGAGATGGATGAAATCCGGCAGCAGATCAAGGCGATCAACACCGGGTATTCGAGCAAACGGAACCTTGACGCCATCAAGGATGCCGACAACTACCTCGAGCCGTCCCTCCAGGTGAGCGAAGAGGACAAGGCGGAACTCCGTGCCGTTTCCGAGGCGCACGAGGCGCTATCACTGGTGATCAAAAATGAAATAACTGAAGAGCTCCGGCAGGAGCTGGAGGCGGACCAGCAGAGCGTGCGCACCGAGCTGAATAGGCTGGGCGGCAGTGTCGAGTTCGGCTTGATTTCCACCAACGTGCTGGTGGCGTCGGTCCCAGTGTCTGCCCTGCAGACGGTAGCCGCTATCGACAAGGTCGCCCGGGTCAGCGAGAACAGCAAGGACAGTGCGTTGCTGGTCAATGCGGACGATGCCACCAAGGTGAATGCCACCGGCGGCTTGTGGCCCAACGGCGAAACCGGCGGGATCTACGACCCGGCGGTCCTCGACACGGGAACCGACCTGACTCACCCCGGGCTGAAGGACAAAACCGGCCGCTCCAACTTCTATTCCTGGTACCTCGTCTCCGCCTTTGCCGATCCGATTTGGGATGACATCACCACCGAGGAGGACCTGCAGGGTCACGGCAGCCACGTGATGGGAATCGTGGGCAGCTACGGGGGGACCTACCCCTCCAACCGGGGCATGGCTTATGGG
>JAQAZP010000015.1:0-6526 GCA_032127265.1 Acidobacteriota bacterium | reverse complement strand
GGCTTCTTCAACGAGTTCCAGGTCGGTGACCGGGTATCGGGCCGCATCGTGCGGACCACCGATTTCGGCGTTTTTGTGGAGCTGAGAGAAGGCGTCGAGGGCCTGGTGCACGTGTCCGAGCTGGACAAGGACCGCGTGGAGCGCCCCGAAGACAAATTCTCGGTCGGTGACGTGCTGGAAATGAAAATCGTCAAGATGGAGCCTGCGGACAAGAAGATCGGGCTTAGTGTCAAGGCGATCCAGATGGAGTCCGACGAGGACGTGGTCAGCAGCTACATGCACGACTCCAGCGAGGGCGCCATCGCTCTCGGCGACGTGGTGGGTAAGGAACTGTCCAAACTTCGCTCCCACATTTCCGAATCCCAGGCCGAGGCCAGTGCGGAGACGGAAGAAGCGGTGGAAGCCGCTCCCGCGGTCACCGAGGATCCCGTTGAGCCGGAATCGGACGATGTGGAAGAGCCGGAGGAGGCTGAACCCAGCAAGGACTGATTCCGCTGTCCGCTCACCCGGCTTCCTGCGGGTGGCGTCAGACCAGGGACGGTATGCCTGAGGCAAACAGGGAACGTAAAAAGGGCGTCTGGATTCTCTGGCTTTTCGCCGTGGGGATTTTTACGTCCTTTTTTGTCTTCTGCGTCTTCCTGGTCTGGTTCGGTCTCAACGGCTACAGTGCCGACGGTTTCAGTCTTCCCGGCCGGGACAAGATCGGCCTTGTGGAGATCACTGGGCCGATCTATACGTCCGAACCTATCATCCAGCAACTCGACGACCTGGCGGGCCGCTCCGATGTCCATGCCCTGGTGCTGCGGATAGACAGCCCCGGAGGCTCGGTGGTGGCGGCCCAGGAAGTGTATCGTGAACTGCGGAAGATCAAGGACCGTGACGGTCTCGTCATTCTCACGTCCATGGGAAATGTGGCCGCGTCAGGCGGATACTATATTGCCTGCGCCTCCGACCTGATCATGGCCAGCCCCGGGACGATCACCGGTAGCATCGGCGTAATCGCTTCCTGGACCCAGTACGACGAACTTCTGAACTGGGCCAAGCTCAAGGATGTGGTGATCAAGAGCGGCGAATTCAAGGACGCCGGCAACCCGGCCCGGGCCCTGACCACTGAAGAGCTGGCATACCACCAGGCGCTGGTGGACGAGCTCCACGCTCAATTCGTCGGTGCGGTGGCTGAATCGAGAGGCCTGCCGGTTGATGCCGTCGCCCGGTTGAGCGATGGGCGCGTGGTCACGGGCACCAGGGCATTGGAACTGGAATTGATCGATGAAATCGGCAATCTGTCCGACGCGGTTGAACGGGCGGCCGATCTTGCCGGTCTGGATGATGACCACCAGTTGCTGCACAGACGTCGCGACCGGCCGTTGAACTTGATGGATCTTATGGAGGAGTATCTACTCCGCCGGGTGGCTGATGGCCTTGCTGGAAGCCGCGGGCCGGCGGGGTCGGGAAGTGGATTTCACTATCTGTGGCGTGCGCCGTCCCGTCTGGAGACGCCATAACCAGGCGTTCTTCGGGCATACGGCACGGCGGGGAAATCAGTATCTGGTATTCGTGTTTTCATTTACGTATTAACTGGTCATTGCCTCCGCAAGGGAAGGAGAAGACTCATGACCAAGGCTGAACTCGTGGAAGAAGTGTCCAAGGCGTCGGAACTGACGAAGAAACATTCGGAGGTTATCGTCAACACGGTCTTCCACAGCATCATCGACGCGTTGAAACAGGGGGAGAAGATCGAACTTCGCGGATTCGGCAGTTTCCGGATTCGTCAGCGCGGTTCGCGTAAGGGCCGCAACCCCAAGACCGGTGAACAGGTGGATGTTCCGGCAAAGAAGATCCCCTATTTCAAGCCGGGCAAGGAACTCAAGGAACTGCTCAACAGTTGAACGCCGTATCACCCGTGACGGCAAGCGCACGGGTGCCGGCCGGCCAACCCGGGAACCGTGCCTTCAAGCGGCCGGTGCCCCGCGGCATTGCCTGCAGAGACGGCCTGCCGAGACCCTCCGGAAACACGGCACGGTACAAACGGCCGGAATCGGCCGCAGTCGTGCCCCCGCCGCGGTCTTTCTCTGGGCGCACCAGACCGGAACACGGTCCATGGTCCCGCCCCGGTGACGCTGCGGCCCATGACCGGGGACAAGGAGGAACTGGTAGTGGAATTCGAGTTGACCGAAGAACAGCAGATGGTGATGGAGATGGTCCGCGATTTCGGCCAGGCCGAGATCGCGCCGCTGGTCAAGGAATATGAGCCCAAGGGTGAATTTCCCCAGGGGATCATCGATAAACTCGGTGAGCTTGGCTTGCTGGGGATGATGGTTCCCGAAAGCTTCAGCGGCGCGGGCCTTGACATGGTCAGTTCGTGCCTCGCCATCCGTGAACTGGCCGCTGTTTGTCCCTCCACTGCCATCACGGTCAGCGTGACCAACTCGGTATTTTGCGGCCCGCTGATAAACTTCGGCAACGATGAGCAGAAACGTGCATATCTCGAGCCCTCGGCCGCCGGACAGTTTATCGGCGGGTTCGCGCTCACCGAGCCGGGCACCGGTTCGGACGCTTCGGCCCTGCAGGCCAAGGCTGTAAAAACCGACGGTGGCTGGATCTGCAACGGCGTCAAGTCCTGGGTCACCAACGGCCTGGTGGGCAAGGCCTTCGTGGTGCTGCTGGTCACCGATTCCGGGGCCGGATCAAAACGTCTTTCGGCCTTCATCCTCGATCCGTCCATGGAGGGTTTCCGCTTTGGCAAGGCCGAAGAAAAAATGGGCCTGAAGAGTTCCATGACCACCGAAATCATCCTCGAGGATTGTTTCGTCCCCGACGCGAACCTGCTGTGCGGGCCGGGCATGGGCCTGCAGATTGCCCTCTCCACGCTTGACGGAGCCAGGATCGGCGTGGCCTCCCAGTGCGTCGGCATGGCCCAGGGCGCGTTCCGCGAGGCGCTGGCCTACTCCCAGGAGCGCGAGACCTTCGGTCGTCCGCTGGCCCAGCACCAGGCGGTGCAGTTCATGCTGGCCGACGCCGCCACCGAGATCGAAGCCGGAAACCTGCTGATGCTGCGTGCCGCTCTGCTCAAGGACAGCGGCAAGAGTCATGGCAAGGAAGCGTCCATGGCCAAGCTTTTTTGCTCGGAGATGGCCAACCGGGTCACTTCGAATGCCCTGCAGATTTTCGGCGCCTACGGCTATTCCCGCGAATATCCGGTGGAGCGTTTCTTCCGCGATGCCCGGGTCACCACTATCTACGAGGGCACTTCTGAGATTCAGCGCATCGTCATTGCCCGCGCGTTGACGCGGGATTGAGCGAAATTCAGACGGCGGCCGCGCCGGCCGCCGATGTTCATCAGGCCCACGGGCCCAAGGAGGAGATTCGATGGAAGTTGGAATTGTTGGCTACGGATCATCGATCCCCCGGCAACGCATCAAGGTCGAGGAAATCGCCAAGGTCTGGGGGGCCGATGCCCCGAGCTACAAGAAGGGGCTGATGCTTTACGAGAAATCCGTCCCCGCTCCTGACCAGGACGTGATTTCCATGTCGGTGGAAGCCAGCCGGAGGGCGCTCAAGCGCTCGGGCGGCGTGGACCCCCAGGACATTGGTGCAATCTACATCGGTTCGGAATCTCACCCCTACGCGGTCAAGCCCAGCGGAACCGTGGTGGCCGAAGCCCTCGGCGCCACGCCGGCCATTCATTGCGCCGACATGGAGTTCGCCTGCAAGGCCGGGTCGGAAGGGATGTTCGTGGCCATGAGCCTGGTCAAGGCCGGTGAAGTGCAATATGCCCTGGGCATCGGCGCAGACACCTCCCAGGGCGCTCCCGGCGATGCCCTGGAATACTCGGCCGCCGCCGGCGCCGCGGCATTCATCATGGGCAACTCGAACCTGGTGGCCGTGTGCGATTTCACCGATTCTTTCATGACCGACACCCCCGACTTCTGGCGCCGTGAGTATATGCACTACCCGCGTCACGCCGGGAGGTTCACCGGTGAGCCGGCCTATTTCAGCCACACTATCGGTGCGGCGAATGCCATCCTCAAAAAGTCAGGGATGAAACCGGACGATTTCACCTACGCGGTGTTTCACCAGCCCAACGGCAAGTTCCCCCAGCGGGTGGGCAAGATGCTCGGTTTCACCAACGAGCAGATGGAGCCCGGATGGCTCTCGCCGTGGCTCGGAAACACCTATTCCGGCGCCTCGCCCATCGGGCTCACCGCCACTTTGGACGTGGCCAAGCCCGGGGACCGGATTTTGATGGTCTCCTACGGCTCCGGCTCGGGCAGCGACGCCTTTGTCTGGACGGTGACCGACCGGATCGACGAAGTCCGCGACCTGGCCGGCAAGACCCGTGTGATGCTGGACAACGACAAGTACTACCTGGAATACGGGGCCTACGCCAAGTGCCGGGGCAAGATTCGGATGGCCGAATAACCAAGGAGGTAACCAAACGATGAGGGACGTTGCCGTCATCGGTGTGGGAATGATGAAATGGGGAGAGCTGTGGGAGAAGTCCCTGCGTGACATCTACGTCGAGGCCTCGTTGAACGCCATCGACGACGCTGGGGTGGACCACATTGACTCCCTGTATATTGGCTGCATGTCCGGCGGCCTGTTCAACGGCCAGGAACACCTGGGCTCGTTGATGGCCGACTACCTCGGTCTGGGTCCGGTTCCTGCCGTGCGCGTGGAATCAGCCTGCGCCTCGGGCGGGCTGGCCTTCCGCCAGGGTTGGATGGAGGTCGCTTCCGGGATCAGCGACGTGGTGCTGGTGGGCGGTGTTGAAAAAATGACCGACATCAGCGGTGATGAAGCGACCTACGCGCTGTCCACCGCCGCCGACCAGACCTACGAGGGCTACCACGGGATCACCTTTCCCGGCCTCTACGCCATGATCGCCCGGGCCTATATGGACCTGTATGGTGCCACCAGCGAGCAGCTGGCCGCGGTGGCGGTGAAGAACCACCTCAACGGGTCGAACAACCCCTACGCCCAATACCCGCACAAGATCACGGTGGAGCAGGTGGTCAACTCGGTGATGGTGGCCGATCCGCTGCACATCCTCGATTGCTCGCCGATTACCGACGGAGCGGCCGCCGTCATTCTCTGCCCAATGTCCATGGTGGGCGACCTGTCGAAAAAGAACTCCCCGGCGGTGAAGGTCACCGGCAGCGGGCATTCCACCGACACCATCGCCCTTCACGCACGCGACGACCTCACCTGGCTCGGCTCCACCGAGCGCGCAGCGGCGGCGGCTTTCAAAATGGCCGGCAGAACCCCCGCCGACATCCAGGTCACCGAGGTCCACGACTGCTTCACCATCGCCGAAATCTGCGTCACCGAGGCCCTGGGCTACTTCGAACGGGGCAAGGGCGCCGAAGCCGTGGCTTCCGGCCAGACCGCCATCGGCGGCCCGGTGCCGGTGAACCCCAGCGGCGGCCTGAAGTCCAAGGGGCACCCGGTGGGCGCCACCGGGGTAGCCCAGATCGTCGAGCTGGTCAAACAGCTGCGCGGCGAATGCGACGAACGTCAGATCACCGGGGCCCGCCTGGCCCTGGCCCAGAACATGGGCGGCAGCGGCGGCAGCACGGTGGTTCACATACTGGAGGGCGTTTAGATGAAGAGTCAACCGGCCTACTGGAGAGAGAGACCGCAGATCTACCGCCTGGAAGCTGGCAAGTGCACCGCCTGTGGCAAGATCTGCTATCCCCCGCGACTGATCTGCCCCAAGTGCCGGTGCCGTACCTTCGAGAAGGTCAACCTGCCCCTGGAAGGAAAACTGCTCACCTACACCGTGATCCGTGTGGCCCCCAGCCGCTTCGTCGATCAGGCACCCTATGCCATCGGCCTGGTGGAAACCGAGGGTGGCGGGAGGATGATGGCCCAGATCGTTGACTGCGATCCCAATAGCCTTTCCATCGGGCAGTCGGTGAAGCTCGAGTTCCGCAAGATCTCCGCCGACGGCGAGGCGGGCATCATCTGTTACGGACACAAGGGGGTCCCGGCCTGATCCCTGCCACCAGCCCGCGGCTGCGGCATTGCGGCCGCGGGTGTACGGTCCAGACAACCCCAGACGCCTGAAAGCGAGCCATGTATCGAATCGAATCAAAGATCGACACCAGTTCCAGGGAGTTCAAGGATAACAAGGCCTATTACCAGGAGCAGCTCAGTCTGTTCAAGCAGCGTCTCGAGGTGATCAAGGCGGGTGGCACGCCCAAGGCTCTGGAAAAGCACAAATCCCGGGGCAAGCTCACCGCCCGCGAACGGATCGAGAAACTGCTCGACCGCAACTCCCCCTTCCTCGAATTCAGCCAGTTTGCGGCCTACGATCTCTACGACAAGAAAGCATCGGCCGCCGGGGTGATCACCGGGATTGGCACGGTTCACGGACAGGAAGTGCTGGTGGTGGCCAATGACGCCACGGTGAAGGGCGGATCCTACTACCCGATCTCGATCAAGAAGCACGCCAGGGCCCAGGAGATCGCCCTGAACAACAACCTGCCCTGCATCTACCTGGTGGATTCCGGCGGGGTCTTTC
>JAQAZP010000014.1:0-4129 GCA_032127265.1 Acidobacteriota bacterium | reverse complement strand
CGCCCAGCCGGATATCCCGCAGCCAGCCGCTGTAGGAATCGAGGGTGGCCAGCGCGGCCAGCGGGTTGTGGCCAAAGAGGCGGTCCTTAGCTGCCAGCACGGTGGCCGGAGCCTTGGAAAACTGGAAGAACAGCGCATCGTGGCCCACGCAGAGCCCGAGGGCCACGTTGAGGCCGGCGCCGGCCCGGTGGAGCAGCATGGCCTGGCCCACCGGGTTGCACATCGATTCCGGGGTGCCAGGGTTGATCTTCTGCTCCTCGGTCAGCCCGAGGCTCTCCTTGGGCACGGTGCCCACCTTGCAGATCACCGAGACCACGTCAAGGCCCATCCCCCGCCACAGTTCGGCCGCCAGCCGGGCCTCGATGCGCAGCCCGGAGCAGAAGGCGAGGCCGATGGGGCCGCAGTTCAGCCGCCTGGCGAACTCGGCGATCTCCAGCACCCGCGGCTTGGCCGGGCGCCGGGGGCCCTCTCCCGGTGCGCCCCCCGTGTATCCCTCGGCCTCCTGGAGCGAAGCCTGGCGGGCGAACTCCAGGATGTCGGGCCGCTGGTAGATTGCGGTCACGGCTTCGGCGGTGTCGCTGTAAGTCGTGCAGGGACAACCGCGGGGCCCCTTCCCCTCGGGGTTGCGGCATATCCGCTTTTCGAGGGGTACGGGGCACATTGCACAGTCGGGCAGCGAATGGGCGGCGGTGACCACGGTGAGGATTCCTCCTTGGGGCAAAACGGTGACGGAAAACGGTGACTGTCCCGCCTTGGGGACTGTCCCCTGATTTCCAGGTCAAATGGGGGAAAGTAGGGACGAGTACGACTTTTAATATAGACATTACAGATGCAGGATTTCAAAAAGTCGTGCCTGTCCCTGCTTTCACTACTTTCAGGTAACCGTCCCCATTCTTAATCAGTGATCACACACGTTGTCACCGGTGACCAGGTTGCCGGCGAGATACTGGGTCACCAGCTCTTCCGGCGCCAGGTTGGGCGCTCCCACCGCCACGGTGATGCCGTTCTGCTTGAACAGGTCCTGGGCCCGCTGGCCCATGCCCCCGGCGAGGATGGTGGTCACCCCCTGCTCGGAGAGCCATTTCGGCAGCACACCCGGCTCGTGGGGCGGCGGCGTGACCATCGCGGACGCTGAAATCTGACCCTTGGCCACGTCGATCAACGCAAACTGTTCGCAGTGGCCGAAGTGGTTGCAGAGCACGCCGTCGGCCACCGGGATGGCGAAACGGGTCACGCCGTCGGCGTTCTCCGGCAGCTCCACGTCCTCAGGGCTCCGCTTGCCCAGCGAGGGCGCTTCGGCCAGCAGCAGCTCCAGGTTGTCCAACACCACGCCATAGGCGTCCGCGGTGGCCGAGCGTTCATCACTGTCAAGGAACGGCTTGCCCCGGTCGCCGGCCACCACCACTTTGGGGTCGAGGGGGATCTTGCCCAGGAAGGGCACGTTCATCTCGGCAGCCACTCTCTCGCCGCCGCCGGAACCGAAGAGGTCATCCACGTTACCGCACTTGGGGCAGGCATAGCCGCTCATGTTCTCCACCAGGCCGGCCACCGGCAGATTCACCTGGCTGCAGAAGTTGATCGACTTGCGCACGTCGGCCAGGGAGATCTCCTGGGGCGTGGTCACCACCACCGCCCGGAGCCCATCCACGTCCTGGGCCACGGTGAGCGGTTCGTCACCGGTACCGGGAGGGGCGTCGATGATCAGGAAATCCCGTTCGCCCCACTCGATGTCACCGAGAAACTGGCGGATGGCGCCGATCTTCATCGGGCCGCGCCAGATCACCGCGTCGTCCCGGTTGGGCAGCAGATTCTGCATCGACAGCACGTCGAGATTGCCCATGAAGGGGATCGGCAGCACCTTGTCCTCGCTGCCGGTGAGCCGCGCGTCGTTGAGGCCCAGCAGGCCGGCCACGCTGGGTCCGTGCAGGTCCACGTCCACCAGGCCCACCTTGTGCCCCCGCTTGGCCAGAGCCACGGCCAGGTTGACCGCCACGGTGCTTTTACCCACGCCGCCCTTGCCGCTCATCACCAGCAGCTTGTGCTTGATCTTCTTTACCGCCGCCTTCACCTTCTCTTCAACCTCGGACCGTGGGTTTTCGCCGTGGCTGCAGCCTCCGCCGCAACTCCCGCCGCCATGCTCATCATGCATCGATTGATTCCTTCATCTCGCGGTCCCGCCGTTCATTCGCCGGGACGGTTGGTTCAATGAGGCGTCCCGCGGATTGTCGATCCACGAGACGTCATGCTTACATCCAGTGCCCTTCCACGTTGGCTCCGTCCGCCTTGACCAGATGTCCTGCTTGCCAGTCCTCGATGGCCTGGCGGATGGTCCCCTGCACCTTGACGTAGACACCGATCCCGGCCTGTCCCAGCACCTTGAAGGCCTTGGGACCGCAGTTGCCGGTGAGCAATGCCGTGGCGCCGGTGGCGGCCACCAGCTGGCCGGCCTGGATGCCGGCACCCTGGGCCGCGTTCAGGTTCTGGCTGTTCTCCACCGCGTGGAGCGCGTCGCTTTCCGTGTCGTAGACCAGGAAATACTTAGCGCGCCCGAACCGCGGGTCCACCTCGTCGTCCAGCGTCGTGCCGCTGGAAGTTATCACGATTTTCATTGCTATTATATTTTCCTTTCCACTCCAGGTGAGCACAAATCGTTCATTCTTTCCCATATTCGCTCCACCGCCGTTGCTGCCGGCGAGAGGCCGAATTCGGAAAGGGTCTTCCCGGCGATCATCGCCGCGGTGACGCCGGGGTCGAAGGGGATTTCCCCGACGCAGACCGCACCGCAGGCCTCGGCCTGTTCGGCGATGCGCTGGGTCATCACCAGGTTCAGGTCGTATTTGTTGATGCAGACGGCCACCGGCACCTGGAAGCCGGCGGCCAGCTCCAGCACCCGCTCCATGTCGTGCAGACCGGACATGGTCGGCTCGGAGACCACCAGCAGCTGGTCCGCGCCGGTGATCGAGGCGATCACCGGGCAGCCGATGCCAGGCGACCCGTCGATGAGCACCAGGTCCCGGGCCTGTTCGTCGGCGATCTCCCTCGCCCGTTCACGCACCCGGGAGACCAGCTTGCCCGAGTTTTCCTGGGCGATCCCCAGGCGGGCATGGACCAGCGGCCCCACCCGGGTGCTGGAGACAAACCACTCGCCGGCCATGTCGCGCTCCAGCGTGATGCATTCCTCCGGGCAGTGGTCGTGGCAGACGCCGCATCCCTCGCAGAGGTGGGGATCGATGGTGAAGACACCGTTTTTTTCGAGGACGGCGTCGAAGCGGCACAAGTCTCGGCAGATGCCGCAGGCACTGCAGGAGCCCCCGTCGATGGTCGCGGTGAGGCCGCCTTCGAAATCGTGTCGCTCCGTGGTTTCGGGGGCCAGCAGCAGGTGCAGGTCCGCCGCGTCCACGTCGCAGTCGGCGCAGACCACCGAGGGCGCCAGCGAGGCCATGGCGGCCACGATGCTGGTCTTGCCTGTCCCGCCCTTGCCGCTGATCACGGTCAGCTCGCGCATCGTCCCTCCTCCCCGGTGTTGGTTTTCCCGGCCAGGGCCGCGGCGTTTTGCCACAACTCCTGAAAAAGTCCGGTCAGTTCGGGCAACTCCCGCACCGCGAGGATGCCCCGGGAGTAGGCTTCGGCCAGCGGCCGGCTTTCCGGGATCCGGGCCAGGATCGGGATGTCCTCCGTCCGGCACCAGACGTCCAACCGGTCATCACCGGCACCATCCCGGTTGAGCACCACCCCGAAGGGCACGCCCAGTGCCCGGACCATCTCCACCGCCAGCTTCAGGTCGTGGAGGCCGAATGGGGTGGGTTCGGTGACCAGCAGGCAGGCGTCGGTCCCCTGCACCGACGCCACCGCCGGGCAGGACGTGCCGGGGGGCGCGTCGAGGACCACCGGGACCCCGGACGGCAGACGGCTGCGCACGGCCCGGATCACGGGCGGGCTCATCGCTTCACCGATGGACAGCGTGCCGTGAATGAAGAGCATTCCGTCGCAGCGGCCCTGTTCCACCACGCCGATTTCGCGGGCTTCTTCGTAAATCGCGTCTTCCGGGCAGGCCAGCTTGCACCCGCCGCAACTGTGGCAGAGCTCGTCAAAGATCATGACGCTGGCGGGCAGTGCGGCGATAGCGTTG
>JAQAZP010000013.1:0-12484 GCA_032127265.1 Acidobacteriota bacterium | reverse complement strand
ACGTAATGGTTGCGCACCAGGGCGAACTTCACCGGGATGCCGGACTGCTTGGAATAACCCAGGGCGGCGTACACCCCGGAGTCGGGCACCGGGATCACCATGTCGGCCTCCACCGGGTGCTCCCTGGCCAGCATTTCCCCCAGCCGGTGACGGCTGAAATCCACGTGGCGCTCGAAGATGGTACTGTCCGGCCGGGCAAAATAGATGTGCTCGAAAACGCAAAACTTCGGTTCGCGGCGGGGAAAGGGGAAGGACGCTTCCACCCCCTGACGGTCCACAACCACCATCTCCCCCGGAGCCACCTCGCGCAGCAGGTCGGCTTCGATCAGGTCGAGGGCTGTGGTTTCGCTGGCAAAGACCGTTGAATTGCCCAGGCGGCCCATGACCAGCGGACGGAACCCGCGGGGGTCGCGGACGGCGATCATTTTGTCCCGGGTCATGAAGAGCAGCGAGTAGGCCCCCTTGACCTGGCTCAGGGCGTCGATGATCGCCCGTTCCATGGTCTCCTCCCGCGAGCGGGCGATGAGGTGCAGCACCACCTCGGTGTCCGAAGTGGACATGAAGATGGCGCCCTGCTTCTCCAGGTCGTCACGGATCTGGAAGGCGTTGACCAGGTTGCCGTTGTGACAGAGGGCGATCTGCCCCCGGTGGCAGCTGATCATGATCGGCTGGGCATTGCCCACCATGCTCGACCCCGCCGTGGAATAGCGCACATGGCCGATGGCCATGTGGCCCTTGAGCGCCTGCAGGTTCTCCTCGGTGAACACCTCAGCCACCAGGCCCATCTGCCGCTCCAGCTTGAGCTCCCTGCCGTTGGAAGAGCAGATCCCGGCGCTCTCCTGACCCCGGTGCTGCAGGGCATAGAGCCCGAGGTAGGTCAGGTTGGCCGCCTCGGGGTGATCATACAGCCCGAAAACGCCGCACTCATCGTGGAACCGGTCATCGTCGAAGGGCATGAACAACCCTCCCCGTGAAGCCGGCCGGTTACCCGCGGGCAACGTCGGGCCGGCCGAGTGTTTCAGTTCTTGCCGTCCCCGAACACGGCGGAGGCGAAGCCCTCCCGCCAGACCTGGCGCAGGCGGTCCAGGTCGCACTCCAGCGCCGGTTCACCGTCCACCTGGACGCTGAACACTCCGTGAGCCACCGAACCGATGGCCGATGCCGGGACACTTGCCGCGGTAGCCAACTGGAGGAAGGCCTCGAGATTCTCCCGAGTGCAGCTTACCACCACCCGTGATTGAGTCTCGGCAAAAAGAAGCAGGTCATGCCGCAGGCCGCCGGAAGCGAGGTCAATACGGCAGCCCATGCCGTGCTGCCCGAATGAGGATTCGGCCAGGGCCACGCCCAACCCGCCGTCGGAGGTGTCGTGCGCCGAAGCGAGCAGCTTCGCTGTTGCCGCCTCGAGGAGCAGGCCGTGCAGGCGTTTTTCCTGCTCCAGGTCGATTGACGGCGGCAGGCCGCATTCCCGGCCGTGGAGCAGGGAAAGGAACTCACTCCCCCCCACTTCGTCGCTGTTCCGGCCCAGCAGCAGCACCACGTCACCTTCGGTTTTGAACCACTGGTCCATCCGGCAGTCGGCATGTTCCAGCAGGCCCACCATGCCGATGGTCGGCGTGGGGTAGATTCCCTGGCCCTGGGTCTCGTTGTAGAAACTGACGTTCCCGCCGATCACCGGTGTATCGAGCACCCGGCAGGCCTCGGACAGCCCGTCCATGGCCCGGCGGAAATACCACATCACCTCGGGTTTCTCCGGGTTGCCGAAGTTGAGACAGTCGGTGACCGCCAGGGGCCGCCCTCCGCTGCAGGCCACGTTGCGCGCCGACTCGGCCACCGCGATCTTGCCGCCGGTCACCGGGTCGAGGTGGCAGTAACGGCTGTTGCAGTCAACCGCCATGGCCAGGGCCTTGTCGGTGCCCTTGACCCGGATCACCGCGGCGTCGCTTCCCGGGAGCACCAGGGTATTGCCGCGCACCGAGTGGTCGTATTGCTCCCAGACCCAGCGCTTTTCGGCAATATTGGGGCTGGCCAGCAGTCTGGTCAAGGCCCCCTCCAGGTCGGTGACCTCGGGCAGGGCTTCGATATCCAGTTGCTGTATCCCGGCCAGGTCGGCGGGCCGCTCCTCGAGCCGGTCGCACACCGGCGCCTCCTCGGAGAGGGGGTTGACCGGCAGGTCAGCCACCACCCGGCCCTGATCAAGCACCTTGAGCCGGCCGTCCCCGGTGACCGTTCCCACCACCACCGCCTGGAGGTCCCACTTGTGGAAAATCTCCAGCACCTTGTCCTCGGTCCCCTTGTGGGACACCAGCAGCATCCGCTCCTGGGACTCGGAGAGCATCAGTTCGTAGGGCGTCATCCCCTCTTCGCGGCGCGGCACCAGGTCGAGATTCAGTTCGATGCCGCTGCCCGCCCGCCCGGCCATTTCGAGGGTCGAACAGGTCAGCCCGGCGGCGCCCATGTCCTGGATGCCCACCACGTAGTCGGTTTTCATCAACTCGAGGCAGGCCTCGAGGAGCAGTTTCTCGGTGAACGGGTCACCCACCTGGACCGTGGGCCGTTTGTCTTCGGTCTCCTCGCTGAACTCGTCCGAGGCCATGGTGGCCCCGTGGATCCCGTCGCGGCCCGTGCGGGAGCCGACATAGATCACCGGGTTGCCTTCACCGCTGGCCGTGCCGAGGAAGATGCGGCTGGTCTTGACGATCCCGAGGTTGAACGCGTTGACCAGGATATTGCCGTTGTAACAGGGGTGGAACTGCACTTCGCCGCCCACGGTGGGCACGCCCATACAGTTGCCGTAGCCGCCGATACCGGCCACCACTCCCTGCACCAGGTAGGCCGTTCGCGGGTGGTCGGGCTCACCGAAGCGCAGCGAGTTGAGCGAAGCGATTGGCCGGGCGCCCATGGTGAAGATGTCGCGGAGAATACCGCCCACGCCCGTGGCCGCCCCCTGGTAAGGCTCGATATACGAGGGATGGTTGTGGCTCTCCATCTTGAAAATGGCGGCCAGGCCGTCCCCGATGTCCACCACGCCGGCGTTTTCCCCGGGCCCCTGCAGCACGCAGGCGCCGGTTGTGGGCAGCCGCTTGAGGCTGTTCTTTGAACTTTTGTAGCAGCAGTGCTCTGACCACATCACCGAAAAAATGCCGAGTTCGGTGTAGTTCGGCTCACGGCCGAGAATGGCGAGAAGCCGCTGGTAATCCTCTTCGGTCAGCCCGTGTTCCCTGACCAGCTCGGGAGTGATCTGCGGTTCGCTCATGGTCAGTCCTGCCCGCTCATGGTTATGTCGCCGCGGCCGTTTCCGTTGCGGCCCAGCCAGGCGACGATGGAATCAAAAACCCTGCGGCCCTGCCCGCCGGCGAAATCCGGTTCGCAGACCCGTTCGGGATGGGGCATCATCCCCAGCACGTTTCCCGCCTCGTTGCAGATACCGGCGATGTCGTCCAGCGCACCGTTGGGGTTCGCCTCGCCGGGGGTCAGATCGTCCAGGGGGCAGTAACGGAAGACCACCTGGCCGTTGGCCTTCAGCCGCTCCAGACCCTCGGGGTCGATGAAGTAGGACCCCTCGTTGTGGGCCACCGGGACGCGCATCACCTCCCCGGCGTCACAGACACAGCTGAAGGGGGTCCGGTTGTTTTCAACTCTGACGCCCACCTCGCGGCAGACGAATTTGACGCTGCTGTTGCGCAGCAGGGCTCCGGGGAGCAGACCGGCCTCCAGCAGGATCTGAAACCCGTTGCAGATGCCGATCAACAGCCCGCCGGCGGCGGCATGCCGTTCAACGGCGGCCATGATCGGGGAAAAGCGGGCCACGGCCCCGCTGCGCAGGTAATCACCGTAGGAGAACCCCCCGGGCAGCACCACGCAGTCAAACCCGTCCAGCGACGTCTCCCGGTGCCAGACGAACTCGGCGTCACAGCCCATGACGTGCTTCACCGCGTGATAGGCATCGTGATCACAGTTCGACCCGGGGAATATCACCACGCCGAATCTCGGTTTTTTCATATCCACTTGAGATTTCTCCAGGGTTCACCGCGCCCCCGGTCCGCGGGCGCCCGCGGGACCGGGGTCACTCCGCCAGTTCGAAACGATAGTTCTCGATTACGGTATTGGCCAGCAGTTTACGGCACATCTCGTCCGCCTGGAGCGAAAGTTCCTCGCCGGACAGAGCACCCTCGAGATCGATCTCGAGATACTTGCCCTGACGAACCTGTTCCACACTGCCGAATCCCAGGGCATGAAGCGAGTTCATCACCGCCCGTCCCTGGGGATCGAGCACTCCCGGTTTCAGTGTCACAAAGACGCGAAGTTTCATGTATCTCTCCCAGTGTTCCTTCTCTGCCGGGCCTCACGGCCGCAGTCCAGCCCCCTTTTCTCGCGAAGAAGCTCTGTGAGAACTGGGGGCTAACCCAGTTCCACCGTATCGCTCGGCCGGTCCTGCCAGGTCATCCGAACCCCGGTGGCGGCACCGATGCCGTGCAGCGCCTGCCGTGAGCAGAAACTGGCCAGTTCTCGCTCATTGTTCTCCTGGCTGATATGGGCCAGGAACAGTTCCCTCGGCGGTGTACCGCCGTTGTCCGCCAGATACCGGGCCAGGGCCTCATTGGAGAGATGACCCTTCCCGCTGAGAATCCGTTGTTTGAGATACCAGGGGTAGGGGCCTTTTTTCAACATCTCCAGGTCGTGATTGCTCTCCAGCACCAGGATGTCGCTGTTTTTGAGCAGCGCCCCGGCCCCGGGGTCCACCTGGCCCAGGTCGGTGGCGTACCCCAGCACACTCCCCGAACTGCTCACCGACAGACCCACCGGCTGGGCCGCATCGTGGGACACGGAAAATGGCAGCACCTCGAACGGGCCCACGCTGAACACCAGCCCGGGGGTGATGTCCCGGATTTCCCCGGCATACTCCCCGAGCCCCGGGCCCAATGCCTGCCGCGTCCCCGGGGTCAAGTAGAGCGTGGGGTGGTATTTCCGCGAAAAAACACGCAATCCGCGAATGTGATCCACGTGCTCGTGGGTCACCACCACGCCGCGCACAATGGCCGGATCCACACCAACCAGGTCAAGCCTGCGCACCACTTCGCGACAACTGAAGCCGAGGTCGATGAGCAGTGCGTCTTTTCCCGTGTCGAGCACCGAGCAATTGCCCTTGCTGCCGCTGCCCAAAACGGTAAATTTCACTTTCTGGCCGATGGCGGCTTCCTTTCTATTCCAGGCCGGTGCTTCCGAATCCGCCCGTCCCCCGCTCGGTCTCCTCCAGCGTGTCAACTTCGACC
Source organism: Acidobacteriota bacterium (assembly GCA_032127265.1). GTDB lineage: Bacteria > Acidobacteriota > JAQAZP01 > JAQAZP01 > JAQAZP01 > JAQAZP01. Next base: position 7,214 of record JAQAZP010000013.1, on the reverse strand, counting down.
AGTTCCACCATGGGAACCGGTTTGACCACCATCTGGGCGATCCTGTCGCCACGGCAGACAACAAAGTCTTCCGTCCCGCCGTTGAAAAGGAGTACCGCCACTTCGCCGCGATAATCGGCGTCGATTGTTCCTGGTGAATTGGGAACGAGCATGCGGTTCTTCAGCGCCAGCCCGCTGCGCGGCCGAACCTGGGCCTCGAACCCCGGGGGAACGGCGATTTTCAGGCCGGTGGGGACACTGACCACGGCCCCCGGCTCGATTCGCAGGTCCTGGTCCACGGCAGCCCGGAGATCAATCCCGGCGCACTGAGCCGTGGCTTTTTCGGGCAGGGGCAGGCCCCTGGCCGATGCCAGGCGTTGAATTTTCACGGTGACGAGACGATTCTCCATGCCGGATCACGCTACAGCCCGTCCCCCGGCACCCGGGAAATGAAGGTACGGCAGCCGGGCTGCTCCAATGGAAGAGACGAAATCAACTCCCGGAACACCCCGGGCTCCCCAAGTCGATCTGGAGAATGAAAGCGGAATTATATCGGAAGGATCAGGGCTCATCAATCCCCGAGGGGCTGGAGAGGGCTTGAAAAGAGGAATTGCCAGTCTGCACCGATGAAATTCACCGAGGGATCGAATCAGCCGCCGCCGGGGACCTTGCCACCACCACCGCCGGGGAGCTGCCGCGGGCCACCGTCCACCGCACCGCCCTGGCCTCGGCCGCGGTCCCCCTTGTCGTCCTTGCCCTCCTTGCCCTCCTTGCGGGAGTCGTCCTTGCCGCCCTTGCCCGGCGGAAGGATGTTTGCACCGCCCCTGGTCCCCGAGCCGCCGCCCGCGTTCATTTTCTGTCCTCCACCACCGCCGGGCCCCCTGCCGCCGCCCGCAGCGTTATTCCGTCGTTCGGGCAGTTGCTCGACCTTGAAAACCCACTGGTCATAGGTACTCTGGCCGTTGTATTCGCGGATCGAATTGTCCGAGTTGCGGGAGCGGACCCCGATGATCGGCCGGGCATTGAGCACGATATCCTCCTGGGTACCTTCAAGCGCCTCGTAGGGGTTGAGCATCGCTTCGTCGCTGTTGCCGAAGAGATCGCCCGAATTGCCGAAGATATCATCCAGTGATCCGCCGTCACCCCCGCCGAAGTCGCCGCCACCACTGTGACCGCCTCTGCCGCCACCGCCGCCGAGCCCACCGCCGCCGCCTAACCCCCCGCCGCCGCCGAGTCCGCCGCCACCGCCGCCGTTGAAACCTCCGCCGCCGCCGCCGTTGAAACCTCCGCCGCCGCCGCCGTTGAAACCTCCGCCGCCGCCGGACTGGTGGGTCTGCTGGTCTCCGGAGAATCCCGCCTGCCCGAAAGTCGCGGCCGCTCCAGAGCCGGTCTCTTCATTCGAGCCGTGAAGAAAGGTGGCCCCAGGGGACGACCAGGACGGAGCGGAATTCAATCCGCTGGACCTGTTTCCGCCGTTGGGCCGGGTGAACTCATTACCGCCTGGGGTGTCGAGGCCTCCGGACCCCGGTCCGTTCAAACCGCCACCACCGCCGGGGAAATTACCACCACCGTCAGGTGGAGGGGTTCCCTGGCCGCCACCCCCGCCAAAGCCGCCGCCCGGGGGACCACCGCCCCCCCCGGCAAAGGGGTCGTTGCCGCTCCGGCCGCCGCCAAAGGGATCATCCCCGGCCGGAGAGGTGAGGCCGGGCCCGCTGCCACCGGGAAGTCCACCGCCGGCACCGCCGCCCACTCCGCCCAGTCCGCCCATGGAGAGCGCATTGGCCCCGACACCGCCGCGGCCGGTGATCTTGGGGGGACCGTTGTGAGTGGCGAAAATCAGGACCCAACGGCCGTCCTCCATCATCGGGTCGGTCCAGAGTTTGCGGACGAACCGCTGGCCATTGGTGTCGGAGAGGTCCTGGAGGGAGAGGGGGTAGCGGTTGTTTTTGCCGTAAAAGCGGATGATCGCGTCAACGTATTGTTCACCGCGGAAGATCAGTTCTTCTTCCCGGTCCCGCTGTACAACGGTGTGCCACACCGGCATGGCCGCACCGAGCATGATCATCAATACGGCAATCCCCACCATCAGGGTGACGATGCTGAATCCGCTGTCCCTACCATTCCTCATAGTTGCTACCATCCAGGGCGAGACCCTTGTACCCGCTGCGCACGTCCCAGATCCCAGGGCCGGTGTCGTATTCGTCATCACCCCAGACCGAGTCGCCGCGATTGTAATCGTCATACGAATCGTTGTTGTTGAAACTGTCGTTCCCGTATCCGCCGCCGCCCCAGTAATCCTCTTCCTCTTCTTCGCGCGGCTGATACTCGATCTCGATCCACGATTCGTTCGTCTCGGTGAACGGATCCCTGGGGATATCCCGCAGATACCCGGCTTCCACCAGTGAATTGATCGAAGACGGGTATTTGCCCCGGTCGGCGTTGTACTGGTTGATGCACTCGCGCATGTGGTAGAGGTCCTGCTTGAGCGCGGCCTCCCGGGCCTTGGTCACCGAGTGGCGGTAGACCAGCGCGGCCGTGCTGGTGAGGATGCCGATGATCGCCATCACGATCAACAGCTCCATCAGGGTGAAACCCCGCTGCCCTCTTCGGCTGCCCAGTCTGGTGTTCACCGTCCGCCTCCTGCTCACCACTCTTTATAGTAAGTACCGTCCAGCGCCTTGCCCTCGCTCAGCGAATAGACGTCGAACACGTTCTCACGGCCCCAGGAGTCGGAGTCAGCCTCGTCCTGATACGACCGCAGCCCCCACTCCCCGTCGGAGTTGAAGGGGTCGCGGGACAGTCTCCGGAGAAACTTGATCTTACGGTCCACCTGGCCCACCTCCTCGACACCCTCCACCAGCATCTCCAGTTCCAGGGGATAGCCCTCCGAGTCGAGATCCTCGACGATGATCCTCCCGGCGTCGGTGGCCTTCTTGTACTCGTCGATGGCCCGCCGCATTTCGCGCAACGCGGCCCTGAGCTCGATCTCCTGTTGCCGCTTGACCGCGATGCGGGTCAGGGGAAGAGCCGTGGCGGCCAGCACCAGGACGATGGCGACGCAGACCATCAGCTCGATAAAGCTGACACCCTGGTTATTCCCATCCTGTCCGCCGCGCATCAGCATCGGTCTCTCCCGCTGCACTCCCTGACGTTATTGTACCTTCACCTGGGCCGGGGTCCAGATCGAGGGCAGGTTCCTCATCGAAGGGTCCTTGACACTGTTGTTGGTGAACGCCAGCACCCCGCTACCCGGGGCCAGTGCCTTGAACTGGAATGTGGCCAGTGTCCCGGCACCCTCGGCCCCCGCGCCCCGCCCGAACCGGGAGAGACCCACCAGCACCCGGCCGTTGGTGGCCGTGGCCTGGAAGGTGGTGCTCGTCCCGTCGGAGTTCATGAATGTCCCTTCCGCAGCGCCGGCGTATTCCACCAGCTGCGGGTCATAGGTGATGTAGAACGGGGCATGGGCCACGTTCCAGGCGTTCTCGATGTTCACCGCCAAAGGAAACACCCCGCCGGCCACAGTATCCACCGAACCGGGCACGAAGGAAACCCGTACCGGTCCTCGCGGCGGATCGCCGCCCCCGGGCTCATTGGCCTGGTCACTCTCGCCGCCGCGGTCCTCACCGCCCTCGCCGGGGTCACCCTCACCAGAGCGGTCACCCCGGCCACCGGAACCGCCGGCAAAGGGATCATCGGCCTGGTCCGCGTCACCGGCCCAATCCGTTCCCTGATCCTGCCAGCCCTCCAGCGACCCGGTCTCCAGGTCGGGAGCGGATTCCGGTGCGGAGACGGCGGGCTCGGTGGTTCCGGCGGCGCCGCCCTCGCTCTGCTCTTCTTCTTCCTTGTCCTTCTTCTCCTCATCCTTGCCGTAGAGGTTGGTCATCTGGGCCTTGAACGGCTCCTTGTCCACCATCCCGAGATAGATCGACTCCAGGTCCTCCTCCACAATGCTGGGGATTCTCACGATGTGCGGGGTGATAGTAAGGATGATGTCGTCTTCCTTGTTGTCGGTCGAGTTCTTTCCCAGAATTCTCTTGAGGAAGGGGATGTCGCTTAACCCGGGGACACCGGTGTTCGATTCACTGGAAGTCTCCTTGAACAGACCGGCCAGCAGGCTGGTCTGGCCGTCCTTGAGCCGGATAACGGTGTTGATCTCCCGGTTTCCGATGGTGGGCTGTCCGGACGAGGTGACGGCGCCGAGGGAGCTGACCTCCACCTTGAGCTCCAGTGTCACCTCGCGGTTGTGGTGCACCCGCGGGGTGACTTCGATCTGGATACCCACGTTCTGGTAGGTGTAAGAGGTTACCGGGATCACGTTCCCCGAATTGTCCGTCTGGGTGAAGTTGAAGGTGGTGGTGGGGATGGGCACCTTGTCACCGATGTGGATTTTGGCCGTCTCGCCCTCGGCCACCCGCAACTGCGGCCGGGCCAGAAACCGGGTGTCGCTGTCGGTCTTGAGGAAGTTATAGATGATCGAGGGCAGGGTGAGGATCCAGTCGGTGGAGTTGAGGTACCGCAGGTCGTTGACCGTCCCCGTCCACCCTCCGTCGCCGGATCCCTTGAGGGACTGGGTAACGCTGTACTGGGTCAGCTCGATGCCCAGGGTCTGGACCCGCTGACGGTTCACTTCCAGCAGTTCGATGGCCACCACCACTTCCGATTTGTTCTTGTCGTTCGATTCGATGATCCGGCTGGCCAGCGCCACGCTCTTTGGCGTGTCCATGATGGTGATCGCGTTCAACTCGGGGTTGACCGCGATGGTCCGGGTCTTGGAGAGGATGGTGCGCAGCAGGGTCTGGACGTCCTTGATATCCGCGCTGGAGAGGTAGAAGGTGCGGATCACCTGATCCTCGTACTCCTTCCGCTTGGCCTGGTTGTCGGGGATGATCAGGATCGTGGTCTCGTCGATGACCTTGATGAAGTGCCCGTTGGCCAGGGAGAGGATATTGAGGATGTCCTCGAAGGTGACCCCGGCGACGTCGATGCTGAAATCCTGGTCCTGGATCTGCTTGTCAAAAATAATGTTGATCCCGCCCACCTTGCCCAGCTGTTCATAGATGGTCTTGATCGACGTATCCTTGTAATAAAACGATATCTTCGCATCGCTCAGCGGGTCCAGACGGGGTGATTGCAGGGTGACGGCATCATCCTTCATCTGCTCGAACTCGGTCTTGTTGCCATCTTGCTCTGCACGGCGTTTGTCGATCGCCCTCATTACCTTGGTCAGTTCATCGATGGCATACTGGTTCGAGGGATCGAACATGATGGTCTTGTTGAAAAAGATCGCCGCATCCTCGAGCAGGCCGGTGTTGGCGTATTCCTGGCCGCGCTCGAAGAAATTCTGCGAGGCCTCGAGCCTGGTCCGCTCCAGGGCGATTTTATAGCGAGGCTTCTTCGGGGCCTGTTCCACCGCGTCGGTGAAGCGCTGCACCGCGGTTTCCCACTGGCCGAGTCTCACGGCGGTCTGGCCCTCATTGTAAGCCTTGCGGGCCGAGCACCCCATCACCAGGAGCAGCAGGACAACCGCTGCCACCAGGCCGGTTGCCCGGAAGGCAAAGCCGCCTCGAGGCTTTTTATGTACGTTCAAGATTCTACCCTTTCACAACGGTTTGCCGGGTCCAGATCACCGACGGACCTTGTCAGACGGCTCTTCTTCCTCTTCGGACCACTCGGCAAGAATGACCCGTTCGGACTGACCTTCAAAGATCGGATCGGTATAGCCGATCTCGATATATTCGTAACCGATCTCCAGAATCCGAAACTGTCCGGCGATAGCTTCACCCACACCGCCAATATAATTTTCTTCGGCCTCCTCGTCGATGAGAAAGACCGTCTTCTCTGCCGGCGGCCCGATAAACCCGACAAACTTGAGATTCATCTCGGGTGGATCGGGAAGTTTGGCGGCCTCGACCGCTGCCTCTGCGGCCTGCTCCGCGGCCTCCTCTTCCGGCGTTTTCGTGCCGCCGCTGGCGATGAGAGGCAGGCCGGCGGGAGGTCCCATGCGCGGCGGTGGCGGATTTTCGCTCCTCTGCCGCCGGTTTTGGCCATAGGCAAAGAGGTTGCGCTGGTTATCGAAAGCCTCGGAGGACTCTTCCAGCAGGGCCAGGTCAATCGGCGGTACGCGTAATTGGGACCCGACTACAGCCCGGGCCTCCTCCGCGGTGAACCGGCTCTCCGGCCCGGCAAACCCGATCCCCCCCTCGCCGCGGAGGAAGTAGAACACGGCGACGATACCGATGGTGCCGGCCAGCACCACCAGGATCACCTCCCGCTGGTTCAGCTTCCGAATCCCGCCGATTTTCAGATCGAACGCCATCTGCAGATCGCCTCCAGCAATCAGCTCCGCCGCCGCTTCATCAACTGGTCCAGGCTGTCCACGGCACAGAAATAGGTGGACAGGTCGAAATTGAGCTCCAGCAACCGGCCAGTGTCATCCGAGGTGCGGAGCGTGATCCGGTCGATGACCAGGAAGTTCTCCGAGTTCTCGATCTCGGAGATAAAGTTTCCCACGTCCTCGAATTGCCCCCGCAACGGGAAACGGATCCGGAACTCGTAGACACCCATCTCGGTATATTCCTGCGCCGGGTAGTTCCGTTTGGTCAGATTGACGTTGAACTGCCGCGCCAACCGGGAAATCTCCTCGCGCACCGGGTTCATCCGTTCTTCCATCGTCGAGAGAACATCGAAATAGAAGGTGTCCAGGTTCTGCCGTGTCTGGTCCAGGGCCGTCTTGTCCGCACGAGCCGCCTCCAGACGGCGCAGACTGATCGCCTTGTCGCGGCGGATCACTTCCAGCCGTTCTTCCCGTTCCTGCAGACCCTTCTTCCCCGGATGGATCACCATGCCGTAAAAAACCAGGTTGAGCAACAGGAAGGCCAGGAATCCCGCCAGGATCTTCGGGTGGATATCCCGGCGGTCGAGGCCGTTTTCTTTGCCGTTGACCTGTGTCTGTTCCATCAACGCCGTCCTCCCGCCGATCCAAGCGCGGACTTCGAGCGGTTCCGATCACCAGGTTTCCGGGGCGGCTTCTTGATCAATGCACCGGAACTCTGCGTTGTATTCATCCCGCTGCGGCCCGACGAAGCGTCAGCCGGTTCTTCCGGCAGCGAAAACCCCGGCTCTTCACCGAAGCCCTCGCCGAATGGATCCACCCCGCTGAAGATATCGTCTTCAGCAGAAAACATCTCGCCCCCATCATCCCCCCCATCAACAGCGAAGGGATCAAAAGGCACCTC
>JAQAZP010000012.1:0-20846 GCA_032127265.1 Acidobacteriota bacterium | reverse complement strand
CCATTTCCCCCCGTAGAACGCTCAGCGCTGCCTTCACCTCCTGGGGGATGGCCAGGGCCACGAAAAGCCTCAGGGTCTCGGTCACAGGAACAGCCTCCGCACCATGTCCAGGGTACGGCGGGTGGCATCCTGACGGATCTGTCCCCGGCTGCCCTTGAAGAGGTGCCGCTGGTGCAGCACCGTTTCTCCGCTGTCCAGGGCGATGTAGACCAGTCCCACCGGCTTCTCGGGGGTTCCGCCCCCGGGACCGGCAATGCCGGTGATGCTGACCCCGATATCGGCCCCGAACCGTTGCCGCACCCCCTGGGCCATGCCCAGGGCCACGGCGGAACTCACCGCGCCGAACTTTTTCAGGTAGAGCGGGTTGACGCCCAGCAGCCGCTCCTTGGCCTCGTTGCTGTAGGAGACGATGCCGCCGAGAAAAACCTCCGAACTGCCCGGCACGGCGGTAATGGCCTGGGAGAGCATCCCCCCGGTGCACGATTCAGCCGCGGCCAGGGTCTTGGAGTTGGCGGCCAGCAGCCCGCCCACCACCGCTTCCAGCGCATCATCGCCGGAACCGAAGCAGTTGCTGCCCAGCCGGTTGGCCATGGTCTGGGCCAGGGCGTCAAGCCGGTCCCCGAGACGGGTGGCGCGGCGGTCCACCCCGCGGAGCTGCACCTCGATCTGTCCCGGCGAGGCCAGCAGGCTGACCCGGATTCCGCCCGCCGGATCGGGGTAGAGATCCCGGAGCAGTGAATCCACCTCCGGTTCGGAGAGGCCGGTCACCCGCAGCGACCGCAGATCGATCACCGCGCCGTCGTGACGGCCCCGGATGGTCGGGATCACCTGCCGTGAGAAGAGGTCCCGCAGCTCCGCCGGAACCCCGGGGAGCAGAAAGATGTCGCAGCCCTTCTCTTCCAGCCGCAGCCCCGGAGAGGTGCCGAGGCGGTTCTGCAGCGGCCGGGCGCCCATGGGCAAAAGCGCCTCCCGTTCGCAGGACGGCGGCATGGTCAGCCGCTGCGCCGCGAACCGGTTTCGGATATGTTCCAGCACCTTGTCGTTGAGCACCAGGTTCCGGCCCAGCACCCGGGCCACCACCCGCCGGGTCAGGTCGTCCTCGGTGGGGCCCAGTCCGCCGGCGGCGATCACCAGGTCCGAACGCCGCACGGCCGAATGGAACACCGACTCCAGCGCCTGGTCGTCATCACCCACCCTGGTCAGCACACGGACCGGCAGACCGATACGCTCCAGTTGCCCGGTGAGCCAGGCGGAGTTGGTTTCCCGAAATCCCGAAGCCAGGAGTTCGGATCCGATGACGATGATTTCTACTTTCATGGGTCCGGGACGCGACTCGCCTGTTAAGGTAGATGAATGTCCGGAAAATAATACCGTATGGGCCCTCGGCTTGACAACGTGAGCCGCATCCGGGCTCAGAGGCCGGCATCGACCGGAGGTTCCGGCCGCAGATCGACCCCGGGCTCGTTCAGGTCCCACTGGTTGATCAACTGCGGTCCCACGATGCCGCCGGAGATGATGAATTTCACCCCGTCCTCGACGCTCAGGTCGAGGAGCCGGACATCGGACCGCGGTGTCACCACCAGCCATCCCGAGGTGGGGTTGGGTGTGGTGGGCAGGAACACGCTGACCAGTTCCCCCTGCTGGAAGCGGTCGATGCCCCCGGGGTATTCCTGGGTCATAAAGCCCATGGTCCAGAGCCCCCGGCGCGGGTATTCCACCAGGACCACCCGGGAAAAACCGGCGTAGTGGCTGAAACGGATCGACTGCATCAGCTGCTGGGCGGCGCCATACACGCTCTTCACCAGGGGGATGCGGAGGATCAGACGGTCCAGGGCCTTGAGGATCCGTCTTCCGATGAGGTTGGTTCCCAGGCCCCCCACCAGAAATACCAGCAGCAGGGTCAGCAGCAGGCCGATGGGAATGGTCAGCGAGCGGAGGAACGGCTCCCAGTCACGGAGCGCGGCGCCGAACACCCCGGAGACAATGAGGTCGATCAGCCGCCGCACCAGAGGCGTGATATAGGCATTGACCAGCTTGAACAGGAAGTAGAGCAGGGTGACGGTGATCAGCAGCGGCAGCAGGATGACCAGGCCGGTGATGAAGATCCGGCGCACCCGGGAGATGAGGCTCCGCGGCGCCTTCTCCATGACCGGCATGTCGCTGAGCTGGTCGGCCATGGTCGGAGCGTCCCTGGAAACGGCCCACGGGCCGGGGATTTATGTGTTTCGTCGAATTTTCGGACTCATCAGATGCCAGAACTTTAAGAAATAGTCCATGGCCGAAGCGATGGCCAGCAGAATAACCACCCAGAGCAGGGACTGACCGATCAGGCGGAACAGTTCGTGGCTGATAAAGAGTTTGGCCAGGATGAGAAAAACGATGGTCACCGACTGGGAGATCATTTTGTATTTGCCGAGCATCGACGCCGAAATTACCTGCCCCTCGGCGGAGATGATACTGCGAAACCCGCTCACCGCCAGTTCCCGCCCCACGATCACCACCACCATCCAGGCCGGCACCACCGTGGGATAGACCTCGACCAGTGAGATGAAGGCCGCGCTGATCAGCAGTTTGTCAGCGACGGGATCGAGCAGTTTGCCCACCGTGGTCACCTGGTCCCGTTTACGGGCCAGGTAGCCATCAAGCCAGTCCGTGGCAATGGCGATGAGAAAGATCGCACCTCCCAGCAGTTCCCTGCCGTCGAACTTGGTCAGCAGCACCACCACGAGGAAGGGCACGAGAAAGATGCGAAACAGGGTCAGGAAAATTGGTAAATTCATTTCTGCTCCAGCTGGTCTGTTCCCTCAACCGCAAACCGGGTCGATTGAACGCGCGGCAAAAGACCTGGACCGGAATTATAGGACCCGGGGCAATGGGAGTCAAAGAGGGTGCGCGGATCGGGCCGCTCGACCGGACCGGGCCTGATTGGGTAGAATGGTGCGGCTTGCCGTCGGATTTGCGCACCAAGGTCTGCGGAGCCCCGGAAACGCCACCGGCCCCGGCCCGGTTCAGGAGAGGAAATGAGCAGAATCAGCATCGGGGACGCCGCCGGCCGCGGCCTGAAAACCGGCTTTCTCTTCGGCCTGCTGCTAGGTCTGCAGGAAGGGTTGGCCGCGGTCACCATCACCCAGTCCCGCACCAGTGACGTGACCATCACCGATCTGGCCAAGCTGGCCCGGGTCTTTTTCACACCGCTGCTGGCGGACGGTCTGGGCCTGGCCCTCCTGGCCCTTGTCCCGGCCCTGGTCCTCTGGGCCTGGTATCGTAAACGCCCGGGCGATTCAAGCTCCGCGGACGACAGGTTCGATCCCCTGCTGGCCGGACTGGTGGGCAGCGGCACGGTGCTGATCTACGGCGCGTTCAGCACCTACTCCAGTTTCAGCCCGGCACTGCTGCTGGACACCGGCCGGATCTTTGCCATGCTGCGCATCGGGTTTGCCGCCCTGCTGGCCGGACTGGCCCTGCAGGTCCTGGTGCAGCGGTTCACCGGGGCCCACACTCCGCCGGCCGTGCTTCTGGCACTGATCGGCATCCTGATCCCCACGGTGCCGCTGATGCTCTGGATCCTGCGCAACAGCGACCACCCGGCGGGCGGCCGCCGGGGTCTGCTGCTGCTCCTCGCCGGATGCGCCGCCGCTTTCCTCGCGCTGGCTCTCCTGCTGCGCCGGGCCATGGGGCGAGACAGTTCCCGCCGCTGGGCCATCCGGGCCTGGTTCCTCCTGGCCCTGGTTCTGCTGGTGACGGGGACCTTCCTCCCGCTGGCCTTTGCCCCCGGCCCGCAAACCGCCACCGAACCGGTCCGGGTACCTGGGAATCGCAATGTCCTGCTCTTCACCGTGGACACCCTGCGCGCCGATGCCATGGATTTCGACGACCCCGCAACGTCGACCACGCCAAACACGGCCCGGCTGGCCGCCGCCGGCACATGTTTTGACAACACCCAGGCCCAGTCCCCCTGGACCCTCCCCTCCTTCTGCTCGCTGATGACCGCCATCCACCCCAGCGGGCAGGGGGTGATCACATCACGGAACCGTCTGGACAGTGCACGGCAGACCCTGGCCGAAGAACTGTCCTCGGCCGGCTACCTGACACAGGCCGTAGTCTGCAACGCCTGGCTCACCGGCACCTACGGTCTGACCCAGGGGTTCGACAACTACAACCACGTCTGGGAAGAGGCCACCTCGGAATACTGGATGAAGATGATCTGGGTCAGGGTGGTGCGGCGGTTCCGGCCCGACTACCTCAAGGCGCCGGACACCAACGATTCGGCGGAGATGGTGGACCGGGCAATCCGCTTCCTCGAGCAGAACGCCGAGAGCAATTTCTTTTTATGGGTCCACGTCATCGACCCCCACGACCCCTACGCCCCGCTGGGCAGTTTTCGCGCGCTGGCCGGCAAGGGCTACCGCGGCCGGCTGCCCGGCAAGAGGTCGGGCAACGTCAACATGCTGCGCCGCGGCCAGCGCCTGGAGGCTGAGGACCGGCGCCACCTGCGCCGTCTCTACGACCTCGAGGTACGCTACACCGATCAGCAGTTCGGCCGGCTGCTGGGCACCCTAGATTCGCTGGGGCTGTTCGAGAACACTCTGGTGGCCTTCACCTCGGATCACGGCGAGGAGTTCTGGGACCACGAGAACGTGGGCCACGGCCACACCCTGCACAACGAACTGACCCGCGTGCCCCTGGTGATCAAGCCCCCGGGCGATGCACCGCCGGTACGACGGGTGGCGGCCCAGGTCCGGCTGATCGACCTCGCCCCCACCATCCTCGATATTCTCCAGCTCCCGCCCATGGCCGAAGGACAGGGAGAAAGCCTGCTGCCCCTGATGGAGGGTGCAGCGCAAGAGGACCGGCTGAGCTTCGGCGAAGCCCTGATCTATTTCGGGGAAAAGAAGTCGGTGGACGACGGCCGCTACCGCCTGATTCTTTCACCGAACAGCGGCGGCGAGGAACTTTACGACCTGGAGTCCGACCCCGGGGCGCGCTACAACCTGGCGCTTGATTTGCCGCTGGTGGTTGAACAGCTGCGGGTACTTCTCGACCGGCACCTGGATGAGCAACGACGCTTCCACGAGAGCCTGGGGAAGAGCGCCGAGGGCAGCCAGGCGGTGCTGGACAGCCGGACCCGTGAACGCCTGCGCTCCCTGGGCTACCTCCAGTGACCGAACCGGTCAGTCCATCTGCAAAACGCCCTTGCGCAGGGACTCGGTGATGCAGGGGTAGATCAGGTTCTCGCCCATGGGCGGATCCGCTGCGGCCAGGATCTCGATGATCCGGCCCACGGTGGTTTTCCCGTCGCAGAGTTCCAGCACCCGGACCTCCTGCCCGGTGATTTCCGACCGGCTCCGGCGGTGCAGCAGGTAGGGGTGGGGAGCACGAGGCACCGGCCGGCCCATCTCCAGCATCTGCTCCGCAATCCGCTTCCGCCAGGCCTCCCCTTTCAGGCTGACCAGGCCCTCCACCCGGGCCTCCCGCGAGCGGACCTCCTGCATCAGCCGGTCCAGGGGAAAGGACAGCTGCCGCTGCTCATACTCCCCGTCGAACCGCGGCTTGAGGGCCAGATACCGCTCACGGGTGCGTATTGGAATGCCGGCGCCGTCAGCCCGGCAGACGGTGAGGAAGAGGTGGCTCTCCGAACGGGATTCCATCAGCCCCAGACGGGAGAGCCGTATCCCGGCCTGATGGGCCAGCCGGGACGCATCGCCGGCGCTGATCAGCCCCTCCCCCACTTCGTACCCGGCGCTGAGGGCCAGCGGCCCCAGACCCTGGTCCATGACCGCGGTGATGCCGAATCTTTCGGCCTCGAGATAGACCCTGGAGTGCCGGAAGAGGGTGAAGCTCAGGGGGTCGGCCTTGACCACGGTCTTGTGGTGACGCTCGATGAAGCTGACGGTGGCCTTGTGGTCTTCCAGCCGTTCACCGGGAAAGCCGACGAACCAGCCAAGGACCACCGGCAGGTCCAGTTCCTCGCAGTGGTTGAGGATCCCTTCGGCCACCTCGATCTTCATCCCCTTGTCCATCAGGTCAAGTATGCGCTGCGAGGCGGATTCCAGGCCGTAGAAGAGCATCCGGCAGCCCCCCTCGCGCAGCCGGAGCAGGAAGTCCCGGGTGTAGATCTTTTCGAACTTCACCTCGGCGTACCAGCGGGCCTCGGGCGCGGTTGCGGCCAGGTGATCCGCGATTTCACCCAGGGTGGCCGGCGGCACCGAATCGTCGTAAAAGGCGAAGAACCGGGCGCCCACCAGCTCCCGCAGCCGGTCCACGTCGGCCAGCACGCTGGAGCTGCTGCGCTTGCGGAAATGTCGGTCCGGGGTGAGCACCGGCCGGGTGCAGAATGCGCAGCGGTTCCAGTAGCAGCCCCGGGAGGACTGGAGGTGAAACACCACTTCCGGCGTGAGGTAGTCATCCAGCGGCATCAGGTCATAGGCCGGGGTGGGATAGCCGCCCATGGGGGAGGCGCATTCCTGTGGCGTTCCCTGCACCGTCCCCTGCTCCCGGTCGAGGTAGAGCAGGTTGGGAACCTGCCGCAGGTCCCCGTCGGGCCACTGCTCGACCAGGCGGGCCAGGGGTTCCTCGCCGTCGTGGAGGATGAACCCGTCCAGGTCGCGAAAGAGGGACGGCCCCTGCCGGATCACTGACTCCAGTGAGACCAGCAGCGCACCGCCGGCCACCAGGCAGAGTTCCTTTCCCGCGGCCTCGCGCAGCTGACGGGCCAGGGTCATGGCCGGCAGCAGCTGGTCGATGTAGCCCACCGAGAGCCCCACCACCTGCGGCTTTCCGGCCAGGATGACCGGAACCGTCTGCTCCTGGAAATAGTCCACGAAGGGGTTGACCCGTCGATCCTCTGCGGCCTCCAGCAGCCCCTCCACGGTGGTTTCCCGCCCGTCCAGGCGGAAGCCGAAGGAATCGTAGGTCGCCGGTGAGAACTCGGTGGAGATCAGCTGCAGCGCCCGGTTGAAGGTGACCACGGCGTTGTGATACGCCTCGGGGTCCATGAAGGTGTCCCAGCCGCTCATGGTCTTCCGGGCCCTGGACGTCCCGGCGGCCAGGCGGGGGCCTTCGAACACCACGTTGATCAGGTCGATGTAGCGCTGCTGATCGGCCGGGACCAGGGTCTCCCCCTGCTCCAGCGTTTCCAGCTCCGCCATCAGGCGGGCGGCGGCAAGTTCCAGCCGCGGGGCCGAGGTGAAATGGTGGAACGCGGCGATGTTGGCATCCACCAGGCTCACCCGGCACCCTGCGATCTCCCGCAGATACCCGCCCAGGGCAGGCAGGGCGGGATAGGGCTGCCGGACTTCCGCCGCGGGAGGATAGACTAGCGTAACGTGCATTTTCGCGGATCTCCTCGTTGACGATCCGGTTATATTAGCCGTCTCCACCGGGGCTGGGCAAGGGCCCGCCCAGTCCGTTGACTCCCCCCGGGGCTTACAGTACCATACGGCCCGCCCACAACAAGCGAAAGACTTTAACCCGGCCCCGGTGCTGGAAAGAAAGCCCATGGACTGGAATTCCAATTTTATCTGGACCCAGTTTTTCCTCTGCTCGGCGGCCATCATTCTCGCCGGCACGAAGCTGACCCGTTACGGTGACCGCATCGCCGAACAGACCGGTCTGGGCCGGCTCTGGGTCGGCGCCGTCCTGCTCTCGGTGGTCACCTCCCTGCCCGAGGTGGTCACCGCCTGTTCCTCGGCCTGGATCGGTGAACCCGATATCGCGCTGCAGAACATGATCGGCAGCAACCTGTTCAACATCCTCGTCCTGGTGATCCTGGATTTCCTGCTCCGCCGGCGGGCCGTGCTGGCCGAGGCCAGTTCCGGCCTCCGGGGAAGCGCTCTCACCGGCGCGTTCATGATGCTCACCGTGGCCGCGGTATCCATCTTCTTCAACCTGGCCCAGGACCATGGCTGGACCTTCGGATTTTACGTTCGTCTGCCGGTGGGATTTGAAAGCCTGGTTCTCGTCGCCATCTACTTCTGGGCCATGAGACGGATCTTCCAGGCGGGCCGCAGGGAACAGAGCCTGCGGCTGGAGCAGACGGCGGCCGCCGCGGCCGGCGGCGGCGAGATAAAGACCTCCCGGATCTACGCGGTGTTCACCTTCGCGGCCCTGGTCATCGTGGCCGCCGGCTGGCGGATGACCGTTCTGGGCAGCATCATCTCCGAGACGCCGCTGCACATTGCCGGCCGGGAGGTGATGATCACCGACAACTTCGTGGGCATGATCCTCATTGCCGTGGCCACGTCCCTGCCCGAGCTGGTGGTGACCATCAGCGCCGCCCGGATCGGCGCCGTGGACCTGGCGGTGGGCAACATCCTCGGCTCGAACATCTTCAACATGGTGATTGTCGCCCTCGCCGACGCCTTCTTCTTCCACGGCCCGATTCTGCTCTATTCCGGCCGGGCGGTGATCTACACCGCACTGCTGGGCGTCCTGCTCAGCCTGACTGTTTTTTCCGGCATCGGCCGGCCGGCCCGCCGCCTGGTGTTCTCGCGCCTGTCCCCCCATTCCCTGGTCATCCTTTTAATCTACATCGCCGGCATGGCATTGCTGGCCTGGCAGGGCCTGCTGGTCAACTGAAATAAAATTGGGGTCGGAAACCGGTGACTGTCACCGATTTTCAGTCTAGAACGAGGCGCGTTGGATGGGCGTGTTTTCACCGCCGAGGTAGAGCCGGGTCACGCGGTCGACATAGGTGCGGGTTTCACTGATCCGGGGGATCCGGCCCAGGCGCATCACCCGCCCCTCTCCGGAATTGTAGGCCGCCAGGGCCAGGGAGAGGTCCTTGTTGAACAGGTCGTAGAGGTAGCTGAGGTAGCGGATACCGCCGTGCAGATTCTGCTCCGGGTCAAAGGAATCGGTCACACCGAGCATCTTCGCCGTTGCCGGCATCAGCTGCATCAGCCCCTTGGCGCCCTTTGGCGAAACGGCCCGGGGATTGAAAGCGGACTCCACCTCGATCACCGACACCACCAGCCGCGGATCAAGGCCGTAGCGGCTGCAGATGGATTCGATCTTCGGCAGGTAGTGCCAGGCCCGGCCGCTGCCCGGTTTGATCAGGGCAGCCAGCTTCGCTCCGCTGGGGCTTCTTTTCGGTTCATTTCCCACCACCAGGTCACAGCGGGTCCCCGGTCCGGGCCGACGGTTGGTGAATACCACGGTGCCGTCCGGGCGGACCACGCGGTAGATATCGGCAAACGCACTGGAGGCAAACGAGGATAAGAGCAGGAGGAGACAGATATACCGGACCGCAAAAGCTGCTCCTGGAGATTTTAGATTGGCCATCTCGCTATCGCTCTCCACGGCCGGGTGATGAATTTCGCTCAATCACCATATCGGCAGAAAGCGGTCTCGGGATGAGCCGGCAGTGCAGGGCCCGGATCAGGACCCTGCCGGCACGTATTCGGTTCAGTCTTGTCAGCCCAGCAGGCCTTTGAGGATTTCCGGGGCCCGCTCCAGCAGCTCGGGCAGACCATCGGGGTTTTTACCTCCGGCCTGGGCCAGGTCGGGACGGCCTCCGCCGCCCCCGCCGATGATCGGCGCCAGTTCGCCAATCACTTTTTTTGCGTCTATCCGGCCTGCGAGATCGGGGGTCACCAGCACCAGCAGGGCCACCTTTTTGCCGCTGACACTGCCGAGGATTACGAGGCCCGACCCGATCCTCGTTTTCAGCGTATCGGCCAGGTTTCGCAGCTCCGGCGGTGTCAGATCATCGGCCCGGTGGAGCAGCACCTTGACCCCTGCGATCTCCAGCGGCCCGCTGTCATCACCGCCGCCTTGGGGCCGCGAGGCCAGCTGCATCTTCAGCTTCTCCACTTCACGCCCCAGTTCCTTTGCCTGGTGCTGCACCCGGCCCAGGTCTTCCAGCAGCGTGGCCGGCGAGCTCTTCACCGCCCGGGAGGCCTCCTCCACCAGCAGCTGCTGACCCTGGAAGATCTCCAGCGATTTTCGGCCGGTCACTGCCTCCACCCGGCGCACACCGGCGGCGATGCTCTTCTCGGAGAGGATCTTGAACAGACCGATTTCACCGGTGCGGCCGCAGTGGGTGCCGCCGCATAGTTCGCGGGAATAGCCGCCCACGCTCACCACCCGCACCTCGTTGCCGTATTTCTCGCCAAAGAGAGCGATGGCCCCGTTGGCCACCGCCTGCTCCATGTCGGACACTACGGTCTCCACGGCCAGGTCCTGTCGGATCACCTCGTTGATCTCCCGCTCGATCCGCTGCAGGTCTTCCCTGTCGATGGGCGAGAAATGGGTGAAGTCGAAACGAAGGCGGTCCGGCGCCACCATGGAGCCGGCCTGTTTCACGTGGTCGCCGATCACCGAGCGCAGGGCCGCCTGCAGCAGGTGGGTGGCCGTGTGGTTGGCTGCTGTGGCTCTGCGCGCTGCACCGTCCACCCGGCAGTCCATCCGGTCGCCCTCGCGCACGGTTCCCGACTGCACCTTGACCAGGTGCAGAATATAATCGTCTCCCAGCCGTTTGGCATCGGTGACCAAAAGCGAGGCCTCGTCCCCCTCCAGGGTTCCCTTGTCCCCCACCTGGCCGCCCGACTCGCCGTAGAACGGGGTGCGGTCCAGGACCAGGGTGCCCTCGGCCCCCTGCCCCAGTTCAATCATCCGCTTGCCCTTGCCGTCCAGCAGCGCGGTGACCCGGCAGTCCCGGGCGGTGGTGCCGCCGTAGCCGAGAAACTCCACAGCCGGCACGCCGCCCAGCAGGGCCGATATGGCGTCGCCCCGGGCCTCTTTCTCATGAGCTGCCGCGGCCGACCGCTCCTGCTGCCGGGCCAGGGCCTGGCCAAAGCCCTCGTGGTCCACGGTCAGCCCGGCATCCGAGGCGATCTCATCTACCAGGTCGCGGGGAAAGCCGAAGGTGTCGTAGAGCTTGAAGGCCTCGTCCCCGGGAATCTCCCGCACACCGTCGCTCTTCAGCCGCCCCAGCAGGTCGCCGATCAGCTTCATCCCCCTGGCCAGGGTCCGTTCGAACCGCTCTTCCTCGGAGAGGGCCACCCGGGAGACGAAACTGCGCGAGTCGTTCAACTCGGGGTAGGCCCCGGCCATCCTGTCGGCCACCGTGCCGGTGAGCCGGCAGAGGAAGGGGTCACTGGTGCCCAGCAGCTTGCCGTGCCGCACCGCCCGGCGGATGATCTTGCGCAGCACGTAGCCGCGGCCTTCGTTGGCCGGCAGCACCCCGTCGCTGACCAGGAAGGTGATGGAGCGCAGGTGGTCGGAAATGACCCGGAAGGAGACATCGGTCTCGCCCCCGGCGCCGTACTCGGATTGCACTTCTTCGGCGATGGCGTCGATCAGCGGACGGAAGAGATCGGTCTGGAAGTTGCCCTCCACTCCCTGGAGGATGGCGGTCATCCGCTCCAGGCCCATACCGGTGTCGATACAGGGACGGGGCAGCCTGGTCATGGTGCCCTGCGCGTCACGCTCGAACTCCATGAAGACCAGGTTCCAGAATTCCACGAAACGGTCGCTATCGCCGGCCGGGTCCTCGTCGGCCCACTCGCCGTTCTTCCCCGGGCCGTAATCGATGAAGATCTCGGAGCAGGGCCCGCAGGGACCGGTGTCGCCCATGGCCCAGAAGTTGTCCTTCTCGTCCAGGCGGTAGATCTTCTCTGCCGGCACGCCGATCTTCTCGTTCCACAGCCGGTAGGCCTCGTCGTCCTCGCGGAACACCGAAACGCAGATGTCTTTCGGGTCGAGGCCGTAGCCGTTGAGGCAGAGGTCCCAGGCCAGCTCGATGGCCTGTTCCTTGAAGTAGTCGCCAAAGGAGAAGTTGCCCAGCATCTCGAAGAAGGTCTGGTGCTTCCTGCTGCGGCCCACGATCTCGAAATCGTTGTGCTTGCCGCCGGCCCGCACGCACTTCTGGTGCGAGACCGCGGTGGCATATTCCGACTTCCGCGCTCCGGTGAAGATCTCCTTGAACTGGTTCATCCCGGCATTGGCGAAAAGCAGAGTGGGGTCCTCGTGAGGCACCAGCGAAGAACTGCGCACGTAGCGGTGGTCATGCTTCTTGAAAAACTCGATAAAGGTCTCGCGGACCCGGTTGCCTTCCATCGGGGACCGTCCTTTCATCCAATACGTGGAATCAGCAGCGGGGACCGGCCAACCGCGACCCGCGCCGCTCTCCGTACGAGCCCCAATGATTATTGGTGCGGGTGGCGGTTGTCAACCGGATCATCCGCCCCCTGACCGGTTTTCAGGCGACAGCATCATCGGGCAGGCTGGACTGTCTTTTCATGGACAATAGAGTGAACCGGTTGTTATCCTTAGTGAAAACGTCCAATCTAGGCTGGATTAAGTCATCTGGAGGACTTTGATGATGACCCTGCGAACATGCATCCTGCTCCTCGCCTGCCTCATGTCATTCCCAGCCCACGCCGCCACCATCCACGTCCCCGGTGACCAGCCCACCATCCAGGCGGGGATCAATGCCACTGTTGACGGCGATACGGTTGTAGTGGCCAACGGCACTTATGTCGGTGAGGGTAACCGAGACCTGGATTTCCTCGGCAAGGCAATCACCGTACGGTCCGCCAACGGCCCCAATAGCTGCATCATCAACGCTGAGGGCAGTGAAGCATCTCCACACCGATGCTTCGTTTTCCACCGGGGCGAGGACCTGGGCAGCATAGTTCAGGGATTCACTCTGACCGGCGGGTATATGTCCGGCACGAGCGATACTGGTGGCGGGATCCAGTGCGACGAGGGCACTTCTCCAACAATCACCGGCAACCTTATCACCGGTAATTTCGCTGATAATTACGGTGGCGGCATCTACTGCGCAGGAAACAGTTCCCCGGTGATCTCCGGCAACACCATTTCGAACAACCTGTCTGGCGGAGGTATTATTGCATACGGCTCCCCGACCATCACTGGAAACATCATCAGAGAGAATACCACGGGCATCAGTTGCCGTGGTGATGTGCTGGTGGAGAACAACCTGATCAGCGAAAACCTGTACTCCGGTATCTCCGTCGGAGAAGACGCCTCCGCAACGATCACGGGTAACACCATCACGGCCAATACCACGGGGATCAGCTCGATCCACGCGACTATGCTGGTGGTGGAAAACAATGTGATCACCGACCATCGCCCGGATGATGAAAATTACATCGGCGGAGGATTGTATGTCTTTTACTCTGCGGCGGTGGTGATTACCGGTAACCTGATCCGCGGCAATACAAGTTACGGCAGTTGGGGCGGCGGTGGTATTCGCCTAGTGGGCGGCGAGACGACTTCCATCACGGGAAACGTCATCGAGGACAATGCCTGCCACCCTTTTTATTATTGGTCCGGAGGCGGGGGCATCAACATTGATACACTGGGAACATGCACCGTCGCCGGCAACCGGGTTTCTGGTAACTGGAGCCTCTACCTCGGGGGTGGGATTCACAGCGGCGACGGCGATCCGCAATTTTTCAACAACCTCATCACGGACAATACGGCGATGACGGACGGTGGCGGCGTTTCGATGTTCGATACCGATATGGTATGCCGCAGCAACTCCATCTGCGGGAACACTGCCGCCGGCGCCGGGGGCGGCATCTTTAACTTCAACCAGTCGCACCTGGATGCCGGCGACTGCATCATCTGGGGCAACACCCCGGACGCGTATGCACCTGCCAGCGGGACCTGGTCCTCTTTCTCGTATTCCGATATCGAAGTTGGCGCACCGGGCGACGGCAATCTCGATATCGACCCGCTGTTCACGGCAGGCCCGATGGGCGGGTTCTATCTCTCACAGGCCGTGGCCGGTCAACCTGAAACCAGCCCCTGCGTTGACACCAGCGACCCGGCCAGCGAAATGGTAACCGGGACGACCCGCTCGGATGCCGTTCAGGATGAAGGCCAGTTGGATATGGGGTATCACTACCCCCTCTGGTTTCCCGAACCACTCCTGTTGGCTGGGCCGGGACCGGCATACGGCAACCAGCCGCTGGTCCGGCTCTTCCCCGCAGAGCAGGATGCAGCTCCCGAAACGGAATTTGCCGCGTACGCCCCCCCACACTTCGGGACCAATGTCAGTTGCGGCGATCTGGATCGTGATGCGGTAGATGAATTGATCACGGGAGCAGGTCCCGGCGAAGTTTTCGGCCCCCACGTCCGTGGATTCGAGCGAGATGGCACACCCCTCGAGGGACTCAGTTTTCTCGCTTACGGCACCAACCGTTTCGGGGTCAACGTGTGCACCGGCGACCTCGATGGTGACCGATACGACGAGATCATCACCGGCGCTGGGCCTGGTGAAGTATTCGGACCCCACGTCCGCGGCTGGAACTATGACAACGTAACCGTAACGCCAATCTCCAGCGTAAACTTCTTTGCCTACGGCACACCCAAGTGGGGCGTCAACGTTTCGGCCGGTGACATCGACGGCGATGGCTTTGACGAGATTGTCACCGGCGCGGGGCCGGGTGCGGTGTACGGGCCCCACATCAGAGGCTGGAACGTGGACGGCGGAGCGGCTGCAGCCATCCCCGGGGTCAGCTTCCTGGCCTACGGTACCAACAAATACGGAGTCAACATCAGCTGTGGTGACGTGGACGGTGACGGCATCGACGAAATCGTCACCGGGGCCGGCCCCGGCGCGGTATTCGGTCCGCACGTTCGAGGGTGGAACTTCGATGGCGACGCCATCACCCCCCTGCCCGGCTTCAGCTTCTTCGCCTGGGAGACCGAACCTCTCAGCTTCGGAGTGAACGTCTTTGCCGGGGCCGACCTGAATGGTGATGGTCGTGACGAAATTGTGGCGGGCCGCGGTCCTGATCCCGATGCCGACACTGAGGTCAAGGTCTACACCTACGATGGGATGACGGTCAGCCAGTGGATCTCCCTGGAATCCTTCCCTGGCCTGACCCACGGGGCCAACGTGGCGGCGGGACGGTTCTGAGGGAGGATCCGAACCGGCCTAGTCCATGAGGTCGGGCAGTTCCCTGGCCAGCACATCCCGGATGTGGTCCGGGCGGTGGCCGCCGGCGGCCAGGTTGCGCATCAACCGCGCCAGCCCCTTGCGGTCCCTGGGCCGTCCCCCGGTGCGCAACCGCTTTTCCAGCGCCCGTTCCAGCACTGCCCCTTGGCCGCCCACCTCTTCCAGGGCCTCCGCCGCGGCAGCTTCGGCCACACTCTCTTCCACGCCCAGACGCCGCAGCTCGAGGAGCACCCGGCGCCGGCCCTGCAGGCGGTGGACGAAACGCGAACGCGCCGCCTCGAAAGCGAAACGGCGGTCATCCACCAGGCGCGCCTTCTTCAGCCGGGCGATCACCAGTTCCACGGTCTCCGGGTCTCCGGGGCCGGCGGCCCGCGTTCCTGCAATCAGTCTTGTGCGCAGCTCGGCCTCGGCTCTCATGCGAACGCCGAGCAGTCGTACCGCCCGGGCATAGAGGGCGGCAAAGTTGTCTTCACTACTGCCGTTGCTGTTCATGGATAAAAGAATATCACGCCGGATGGCTCTATGCACCAGGCGGGGGCGGTGAGGAAACGGGGACGGCTATATCCCCTCCTTCATCTCCGAAGTTTCCTTGGACAGCATCTCATCCACCACCTCCTGGCCGATGTCCGCGGTGGAGTGAATGCCCTGGATCTTGAGCTTGAACTCGTCCGGCCGGGTGGTGCGCTTGATCGCCTCGTCAAAGGTGATCATCCCCTGCTTGTGGAGGTGATACAGGGACTGGTCAAAGGTCTGCATCCCGTACTGCGAGACACCGGCGGCGATGGCGTCGTGGATCAGCTTGGTCTTGTCCCGGTCCTCGATGCAGTCGCGGATGTAGTTGGTGGCGATCATCGCTTCTACTGCCGGCACCCGCCCCTCCTTGTCCGCCCGGGGAATCAGGCGCATGGAGACCACGGCCTTGATCACCGAGGCCAGCTGCAGACGGATCTGCTGCTGCTGGTGCGGGGGGAACATGGCGATGATGCGGTTGATCGTTTCGGTGGCATCGAGGGTGTGCAGTGTGCTGAACACCAGGTGGCCGGTCTCGGCGGCCAGCAGCGCGGTCTCGATGGTTTCGTAGTCCCGCATCTCGCCCACTAGGATCACGTCCGGGTCCTGGCGCAGGGCGCTGCGCAGGGCGCTGGCGAAGTTCCGGGTGTCCACGTCGATCTCCCGCTGGTTGACCAGGCTCCGCTTGTCGCGGTGCAGAAACTCGATGGGGTCCTCGATGGTCATGATGTGTTCGCTGCGGGTGGAGTTGATGTAGTCGATCATGGCGGCCAGCGAGGTGGACTTACCGCTTCCCGTGGTACCGGTGACCAGCACCATGCCCCGCTTTTCCATGCAGACCTTTTTCAGCACTTTGGGCAGGTTGAGCTGATCGATGCTGAGAATCTTCACCGGGATCACCCGGAAGACCATCCCCACGGTTCCCCGCTGCTGGAAGATGTTGCAGCGGAAGCGGCCCAGCCCCGGCACGGAGTGGGCCATGTCGATTTCCAGGGACTTCTTGAAGCGCTCCTTCTGCCGCTCGCTCATGATGCTGAAGGCGATGGCGATGGTGTCCTCCTGCAGCAGCCGCTTGATGTCCACCAGGGGAAAGAGCTCGCCGTTGATCCGGATCACCGGATGCTGCCCCACCTTGAGGTGGACGTCCGATGCGCTGCGCTCGATGGCCATTTTCAGCAGGTCGTTGATGTGCACCGCAATACCTCCAGCAACGGGGCCGGCCGTTCGCGTTTCACGCACACGAACAGCCGCCCCGGTTCGTTTTCCAGGGTCTGCCTTAGGTATCGGCAATTCGGCGGCGGCAGATTAAGCACGTTTTTCCCATGTCATTGCGAGCGCAGCGAAACAATTCTCCGAAAAACACCGACGCTGGTTCCAGAAGATTGCCACGTCGCGCACTACGTGGGCTCATCGCAATGACCGGCTATGGCGACCGGTGGCCCATGTCGCCGAAGGCCAACTGCAGCGCCACCAGCGTGGCCAGCGCCGCGGTGGCCGTGCGCAGGATGCGGGGGCCCAGGGAGACCGGCCTGAATCCCGAAGCCAGGGCCTGGTCCAGTTCCTCCCCGGTCCAGCCCCCCTCGGGCCCCACCAGCAGGGCCACTGCGCCCTGGGGCAGCGGCCCGGAAACCAGGGAGCTGTCCAGGGGCGGGTGGTGGCCGTGCTCGGCGGGGATGATCCGAAGCCCGGAGCGTGTCCCGGCATCTTCGAGGGCCAGCGGAAAGACCAGGGGCGGGTCGAGAAGAGGCGGGCGGAAGCGGCCGCTGGACTTGCAGGCGTCGCGGGTTATCCGTTCCCAGCGGGGAAGCCGGCGGGCCAGCCCGTCGGTGCTGCTGAGCAGTGCGGCCCGGCTGCGGGTAGTGACCACGGGGACGATACGACCGACACCCAGCTCGGTGGCCCGGGCGACGATCTCCTCCATCACCCCGGCCGACGAGGGCACGGCCTGGTAGAGGACCACTTCCAGCAGCGGATCACGGGAACCGGCCGTCAGTTCCTCTTCAAGATGGATCCACAGGTGGTCGCGGCCGATGGTCTCCACCCGGCCCAGGAACCCCCGTCCCGCACCGTCGAAAACCTCCACCGCGGAGCCGACGCGCACCCTCCGCACACGGGCCAGGTGGTGAAACTCCTCCCCCCGCACCTCGGCCCGGCTGTCACTGATGGCTTCCGGTGGGACAAAAACCCGTTTTGAGGACATCTGGTGCGGTGCCGCCCTTTCCGATCAACAGAGTTCGAGCACTTCGCGGACCATCCGCGAGATACCCCTGTTCACCTCTCCGATCCGCTGGGCCACCATGTAGGCCGGGGTGCTGACCACCTTGTTCGCGGTATCCACCACCGTCTCTTCTGCCGCGGCAATCTGGTGCACCGCCCCCCACTTTTCCAGGGCGGCGGCGGTGTCCGGGTCGTTGCCGATGGTCAGGGTCAACGTGCGGCCCGACCCCTCGAACGCCTTGGCCACCGCGGCCGGGGCGATACAGGCCGCGCCGATGGGCTTTCCCGCGGCGGCGCAGTCGAGGAGCAGCCGCTTGAGGTCCGGGTCCACCTCGCAGTCCTGGCCCTTGAAGGCAAAGCTGCAGAGGTTCTTTGCCGCACCGAACCCGCCGGGGAGCACCAGGGCGTCAAACTCATCCGCCGACACATCGGCCAGCCGCCGCACCGGCCCCCGGGCGATGCGTGCCGATTCCTCCAGCACGCTGCGCCGGGCTCCCTCCTCCGGTTCACCTTTCTGGTGGTTGATCACGTGGGCCTGATCCTTGTCCGGAGCGATGCAGATGATCTCGGCTCCCGCCCCGTCGAGGGCGAGCAAGGTGCACACCGATTCGTGAATTTCCGCGCCGTCGTAGACGCCGCAACCGGAAAGAATTACTCCTACTTTTTTCGCCATTGGCCTGACCTCCCGTGAATCAGCCTCGAATGTTCAGATCCCTGGCCGGCAATTGTATCCGGGGCTCTACAGCGGTTCAACCGCCGGGTTTGGACATCACCAGGCCGGCCCACTCGCCGTCGATCCCCCGGCGCAGGCAGCCCAGACCGCAATCAGAGAACGCCCTGACCACCTGCTCTTCCTCTTCACCGGCCAGGATGCCGGCCAGCAGCAAACGGCCGCCGGGCGCCAGAAGCGGACCGGCAAGTTGCGGCGCCATGGTGATCAAGGTGCTGCCGAGAATATTGGCCGCCACCAAACCGAAGGGCCGGCGCCCCGCCGCTTCAGGCGTGCCGGAGACCAGCAGGTCAATCCTCCCCTCCAGCCCGTGCCGGGCGATGTTCGCCGCGGCCACCTCCACCGCCTGGGGATCGTTGTCCATCCCCACCACCCGCCGGCAACCCAGCAGCGCGGCGGCCAGGGCCAGGATACCCGCCCCGGTGCCCACGTCGAGGAAATCAACCCCCTCCCCAGCTTCGGCCTCCAGTTGTTCGAGACAGAAACGGGTGGTTTCATGATGACCGGTGCCAAAGGCCAGACCCGGTGTGATCCGCAGCACCATCCGCTCGGCGTATTCCGCGGGAACCGGGTCGTCTTCACCGGGGATCACCAGCAGCCGCCGGCCCACAGCAAAAGGCTGCTGACCCTCACGCCAGCAAGCCATCCAGTCCACATCTTCCTCATTTCCCTGTTCGATCAGAGAGCGGTCCGCTGTTCCGAAGCCGCCGAACAACTCGCGCAGCTGCCGGGCCGCCGTGTTGCGGGAAGAATCGTCAGGGAACCAGGCGGTGAGAGTCTTCGGCGCATCCAGATCTTCCACCACTGCTGTGGAATCAGCAGCCGTGCCGCTGCACCTGCAGGAGAAAAGCAGATCGGTCACATGATCCTCCAGGGACGGGGGCAGGGTGATCCGGATATAGGGCCAGGTTTTGTTCATTGGTGGTCTGCGGGAACGCCGGGGCTAGTTGAAGATGTCCTTGACCTTGGCAAAGAGCGTCTTCTCCCCCTTCGCACGTTCCCGGCTCTCCAGTTCGGAAAGCTGCTCGAACAGGGCACGGGCTTCCCGGCTCAGTTTGGGGGGGGTGCGTATTTCCGCCCGGGCAAAGAGGTCGCCGGTGCCGTTGCCGCTGAGACCGCGCACACCGGCCCCCCGAACCCGGAAGGTGGTACCGGTCTGGGTGCCCTCGGGGATCTTCAGTTCGACGCCGTTATTGTCGCCGAGACCGGGAAGAGTCAGTTCGGTGCCCAGGGCGGCCTGGGAGAAATCCAGCGGCACGGTGCAGACCAGGTGATTGTCCTCCCGGGAATAGAACTCGTGGTCCCGGACGTGGATCACCACGTAGAGGTCGCCCCGCAGACCGCCCCGAGGGCCGGCCTCACCCTCGCCGCTCAGCCGCAGCCGGGAACCTGAATCCACACCCGCGGGAATCTTCAGCTTGAGGTCCTTTGGCGTTTTCACCAGGCCCTGCCCCTGGCAGGACTTGCAGGGATTGTTGATCACCGACCCGGCCCCGCCGCAGCGGGGGCAGCTGCGGGCCAGGCTGAAAAACCCCTGGCGGAAGGTCACCTGCCCGGCGCCGCCGCAGTCAGGACAGGTGGCGGGGCCTTCGCCGCCGGCGGCCCCGCTGCCGGAGCAATCGCCGCACGGTTCGTTGCGGAAGAGTTCGATAGCGGATTCGGTGCCGAACACCGCCGCCTCGAACTCGATCTCCAGATCGTATCGCAGGTCGGCGCCACGGCGGACGCCGCCGCGGCCGCGGCCGGACCGTCTGCCGAAAATATCGCCGAACCCGAAGAGGTCACCGAGAATGTCGCTGAAGTCTCCGAAAATGTTGGGGTCGAAGCCGGAAAACCCGGCACCGTTCTTCAGCCCGCTGTGTCCGTATTGGTCGTACAGCGCCCGTTTCTCTGCATCACCAAGCACGGCGTAGGCTTCGGCAGCCTCCTTGAACTTTTCCTCGGCCTGCTTGTCGCCCTGGTTCTTGTCCGGATGGTATTCCACCGCCTTGCGCCGGTAGGCCCGCTTGACTTCCTGTTCGCTGGTCCCCCGCGGAACCCCCAGCACCTCGTAAAAATCCCGTTTGTCGTTGTCATTCACTTGCCTGGAATCCCCTGTGCCGCGTCAGCAGTCCCCGGCCGGGAGCCGGGGCCATGCCTCAGTCGGAGCTGCCGCCGGTGAAAAGAGAGTTGGAAAGCACCTTGGAGACCTGCTGCAGTTCGTCAAGGCATTCCTTGCAGCCCTTGAGATTCTCCCCCGCCGCCTCGCGCCTGGCGCGGTCGATGGTGGCCCGCACCCGAGACCGCTCGCCTTCCTGGAGAATCGTACCGTACTCGGAGAAGCTTTTCTCTACCGAGTAGAGCAGGCCTTCGAGGTTTCGAATAGTCCGCACCAGCTCGCGCCGCTTCTGGTCGTCGTCAGCGTGGGCCCGGGAATCCTCGAAGACCTTGCGGATCTCATCTTCGCTGAGGCCG
>JAQAZP010000011.1:0-2609 GCA_032127265.1 Acidobacteriota bacterium | reverse complement strand
AAACGGTAATGACTCGCAACCCTCAAACTCTTCGACTTATGAAACACATCATCCTGCTCGCCGCTATTCTGTCGCACCTTTTCATGGTGCGCTCTGCCTTCAGTGCGGAAAGCACCAGACCTAACATCATCCTGATCATCTCGGACGATCAGGGCTTCACCGATTACGGCTTCATGGGCAGTGAGATTGCGAAGACGCCGAATCTCGACCGCCTCGCGTCGCAAAGCCTGCTTTACACGCGCGGCTATGTCATGCCGGTGTGCTCGCCGGCCCTGGCCTGCCTGCTCACCGGCCAGTTGCCCCACGTTCACGGCATCACGGGAAACGATTTGAACGAGACCGCCTTCAAAGACGCGCAGGTGACATCCAAGAAGAATCGTTCGCCGCTGACCCATCAGCTCCTCGGCAATTCGGTGATTCTTCCCCAGGCGCTCACGGCGGCGGGCTACCGGACGTTCCAAACCGGCAAGCTCTGGAATGTCACCGCCGAGGAAGTCGGATTCACGGCCGGCATGACCACCGTCGAGGGGCGGCACGGCGGCGATGGATTGGACATCGGCCGGAAGACCATGAAGCCGATGTTCGATTTCATGGAGGAGGCCCGGGCCCGGAAGCAGCCGTTCTTCGTCTGGTATGCGCCCATGATGCCGCACACGCCGCACAATCCACCCCAGGAGATTCTGGCGCATTACCAGGACAGGGGATTGAGTCCGCAGGCCGAGAAGTATTACGCGATGGTCGAGTGGTTTGACCAAACCTGCGGCGAACTCGACGAATTTCTCACGAAACAAGGGCTCGCGGAGAACACCCTGATTCTCTATCTGGCCGACAACGGCTGGGACGCGGAGCAGGGCAATCGCGCCAAACTATCGCCGTATGAGCTGGGCGTGCGCACGCCCATGTTTGTCCGCTGGCCCGGAAAGGTGCAGCCGTTGCGCGACGATGAGACGCTAGCTTCGATCATTGATTTCGCGCCCACCATTTTGAACCTCTGCGGACTGGAAGCGCCGGTCGACCTGCCCGGGCTCGATCTCCTCGACCGGACGACGATGACCGCACGGACCACCATCTTTGTCGAAGCCTACACCCACGACATCGCTGAGTTGGGCAAGCCGGAGAAAAGCCTGGTGACCCAGGTGGTCATCAACGGCTGGTCCAAGCTCCTGCTACCCGGTCCGAACCGCCCGGACAAAGCCTACACCTCCGCGCCGAACATGATCGAATTGTTCGACCTGAAAACTGATCCGCTGGAGAAACACAATCTGGCCGCGGAAAAACCGGAGGAAGTCAGCCGACTCAAAACCCTCCAAAATGCCGCGTGGAACCACACCGAATAGTCGCACCAGCTTATGAGATCAATCCTTGCGCACTTGCTTACTCTTGCGGCGCTAACCGCGCCGATTCATGCCGCAGATTCCTAACCGTACATCGTGCTCATCTTCGCCGACGATCTCGGCTGGAAGAACGTGGGATAGATGAGAACGAGACAGCCATTCCTTTTCGTGCTGCTGACCGCCGGTTGCCTGAGCGGTGTCGCGGTCAACGACCTGCTGACCGCCGGGACACCGCCGGCCCCACTCGCGACTGCGGGAGCGCCATCAGACTCGGCGCCCACGCCGATCAACTATCTTTATGCCTACTCGTGCGATGCATCATGAATCACAACTTCTTCATTCGGTTTTTGGGGCGGTTGCCTTGTGGGGATTAATTGTCATCCCCTCCAGGCTTCCAACCTTGTCCGCGGGAATGGAATGGCCATCGCCGGGCCGGTCCAGGCTAAACCTCCGCCCGGTGTCCAGGAACGGAACCGAACCCTTCTCCGTCAGGTAGTCGTTCTGTTCCTTCATCCAGCGGAAGAGCTCGGCCTTGAGCTTCTTCTTGATCTCCGCGATCGCGGGTTCCAGCGCCACATTGGTCATCTCATGCGGATCGCTCTTGGTGTCGAAGAGCATCTCTTCAGGGAGGTCCTTGTGTTTCGCCGCGCCCACGGCCAGGAAGTAGTTGATCTCCTTCCCCTCCCCACGCTCCCGCTCAAGGCGCTCCATGCTGTTGAAGTTATAGATATAGTGGTAGCGCCGGTCGTGAACCGAGCGCTGCGGGAAGACATGGCGGTTGATGATCCCCTGGTTGACGGTGACGCCATACACATACTCGTGATGCTTGCCCTCACCCTTTTCCAGGATCGGCAGCAGGCTCCTGCCATCGAGTCCTTTTGGCGGTGTCCCACCCGCCAGTTCGATCGCGGTCGGGACGAAGTCCGCGTAGCTGCTCAGGGCCTCCGTCCGGCCCGGACGGATCTTCCCGGGCCAGCGCACGATGAACGCCACGTTCAGACCGGAGTCGTAGGCGGTGTATTTCCCACGAGCCACACCGTGGTCATCGGAATAGAAAACGATGGTCCGGTCCTTGATCCCGTGCTTTTCGAGCAGTTTGAGCACCGAGGCGAGCTCCCGCTCCTTCTGGGCGATGCTGGCGTAATAGAGGGTCGCATTTTCTTTCTCCGTGCTCCCGACGAATGGGGGAAGCAAAACATCGTCCGCCTTGTAGGGGCTTTCATCGAAATACGGGCCGTGGGGATACTCACTGGCGATCATCAGGCAGAAGGGCTT
>JAQAZP010000010.1:0-14597 GCA_032127265.1 Acidobacteriota bacterium | reverse complement strand
CGGCGATGTGCGTCCCGCTGTGGAGCCGGACAGGAGTGATCGGAACAGTCTACGTGGACAGTCTCAGTTCGATGAACAGCTTTGGCCGCGAGGAACTGGAGCTGTTGACCTTTATCGCCAACCTGGCGGCGGTCAAGATCGAGAACTCCCGCCTGCTCGAGCAGTCGCTGGAGCAACAACGGCTGGAAGAGGAACTGGCCCTGGCGGCCAGCATCCAGGACCGGCTGTTGCCGGGGAAAGATCCGGAATTGCCGGGATACGAGATTTTCGGCTTCAACCGCCAGTGCCACGAGGTTGGCGGAGATTATTTCGACTTCATCGAAAGGCCCGACGGAACGCTGGGGATCAGCGTGGGAGACGTGTCCGGGAAAGGGATCGGCGCGTCGCTGCTGATGGCCAACCTGCAGGCCTGCCTTCACGTCCTTTCTGCCGTGGGCCAGGATCTCACCGGAATCATGGGCCGGTTGAACGAGCATTTCTGCCGGCACTCGGCGCCAAACAAATTTGTCACGTTTTTCAACGCCGAACTCGATGCCCCCAATCACCGGTTCCGCTTCTGCAATGCCGGACACAATCCGCCGCTGTTGCTGCACGCCGCCAGCGGCGAAGTGGAGCAGTTGAGCGATGGCGGGCCGGTCCTGGGTGTGATTCCGGGAGTCGCATACCAGGCGGCTGCTCGTGATCTGGCCCCGGGAGACCTTGTCCTGCTGTATACCGACGGCATAACGGAAACCGCCAATCAGGACGGGGAAGAGTACGGCATCCGGCGGCTGGCCGATTTTCTTCTCTCCGCTCACCAGTCCGGACCTTCAAATATTCTCCAGTCCCTGGTGGAAGAGCTGGCCCGCTTTCGCGGGCCGGAGATGTCCCCGATGGACGACACGACCCTGGTGCTGATCAGGCGGTCGGAGCATTGACGACATGACCGCTCCCCGCGGCAGATGGCCTGCAAAAACAGGGGCTAGGTTTGGCCAAGTTCAGCTTCCATTTTCACCACCCTGGGGAACAGAAGATTGCTTTCCAGGTGGATGTGCTGGTGAAGATCCGCCTCGAGCGCCCGGAGTTCCTCGTAGAGTCCGGCAAAGGTGGGGCAGGCGTCACTGGGCAGAAGATAGTCTCCGGTGATCCGCCGCATTTCCACAAGTGCACTTCCGGCATTCGCGTGTTCGAATTCCATCTGCTGAATCGGGTTCTGAACCGAACCGCAATGGTTTTCGAACCTGTCAGCACCATCTGACCGGGCCTCGTCCATGCCCAGGATCATGGGAAAGAGGACATTTTCTTCCTTCATCAGGTGCGCGGAAAGCTCGTCGCGCAGACCCTCATATACCTGCCGGAGGGGCTGGAGAACCGTCTCGCCGTGCCGGTCGCCATGGGCGGCGAGAACCTTTTCAAGAAGGGTGTCGATCCGCGGCAGAACCTTCTTCATGTAGTCGTGGTGCGTGGTGAGAATGTGGTCCACCACCTGGGGCAGGTCGGCAGCGGCCAGCCGTCGATCAATCTTGCTTCGCTCGTCGACATCGACGTTCTCGTTCACATTGACGGCCTGCTGTAATTGCTCGATCAGGAGGGGCACCAGAACGCCGGGCTCTCTGGCCGCCTGCTCCAGCGTCTTTCCCCCACCGCAACAGTAATCGATGCCGTTCTCCTCGAAGACCCGGCGTGCCGCCGGGAACGCCACAACTAAATTTCGAACGGTATCCGTTGGCTCAATGATACGTGCTGTATTGCTCATGAAGTCCTCCATATCCTGATCTGATCGTTTTGCTTATTCTCTACTGTATTTGTATATTATATCACCCTGGATATTATAAGTAAACGATTACTTACATTAATATTCGCGACGCGGCAGCCCCTTTCCTCACACTGGACAGTGACAATCCGCGCCTTCCACTGCCCCCGAAGGATGGCACAAGACCGGATACCGCAAACCGGAATATCGCGTGACCTTGACAGCGCTCCTCTTGCCGGGCCTTCACCCGGCACCAGCAGCACGGTTTGCCGCCACTCCTTCCGGCTCGCCCGGCAGCAGGACGGATTTGACATATCTGCTGCTAAATTTCAGATAATGACAAGTGACCGTCAGCACTGGACCGAAATACAGAACCAACAAGGATCACCCGATGAACCCCACGGATGATGTGCCGGAAGGCCGGCAGACGATGTCAGATGAGCTGGAGACCCTTGCTGTCAGGGGCGATTCCGAGTCTCGTCAGCCGACGGATCCCGCTCGTCTGCCCGATTCCATTGCCGGCTACCGCATCACGGGTCTGCTCGGCGAAGGGGCCATGGGAGTGGTCTACGAGGCCGAACAGCAGCACCCCAACCGCCGGGTGGCGATCAAGGTGATGCACCGCTTCCACCTGGTGGACGATCTGCACGCCCGGATGTTCCAGCGCGAGGTGGAGACCCTCGGCCGTTTGAAGCACACCAACATTGCCGCGATCTACGAATCGGGCCACACCGCGGACGGCCGCGACTTCTTTGCCATGGAACTGGTGCAGGGCTTGACCCTCGACCGCTGGCATGCCGACCGGCCCTCGCCGGTGACCTCGGATGAACTGAAGCTGCGGCTGCGGCTGTTCGGCGTGCTCTGCCAGGCGGTGCACTACGCCCACCAGCGCGGGGTGATCCACCGTGACCTGAAGCCCGCCAACATCCTCGTAGTCGACGAACAGACCTCCATCTCGGGGAGCGGGCAGACAACGCCCATGCCCACGGTGAAAATCCTCGATTTCGGTCTGGCCCGGATCACCGACCAGGACGTGCTGGCCACCATGGCCACCGAGGTGGGGATGATCAAGGGCACGCTGCCCTACATGAGCCCGGAGCAGGCGCGGGGCGAAACCGATTCGGTGGATGTCCGCACGGACATCTATGCCCTGGGCGTCATCCTCTACGAGCTGGTGGCCGGCCAGCGGCCGTACGAAACCATGCGCGCCGCCCTGGCCGAAGCGATCCGGGTGATCTGCGAGGTGCCGCCGCGGCCTCTGCGGCAGAGCTGGAACGGTGTCGGACGGCTGGACGTGGATGTGGAGAACATCGTCGGCAAGGCGCTGGAAAAGGAGCCCGCGCGGCGCTACGAGTCGGCGGCGGCGCTGGCCGAGGACATCGAGCGCTACCTCTCCTCCCAGCCGATCAATGCCCGCCCGCCGAACGCCCTGTACCAGATCCGCAAGTTCGCCCGCCGCAACCGGGCCCTGATGGGCAGTGCCGTAGCCGCACTGCTGGTGCTGGTGCTCTTTACCGTCACCATGGCCATCCAGACCGGCCGCATCCGCACCGAGCGGGACCGGGCCAACCGGGAGTCGGGCACCGCCCGCGAGGTCTCCGACTTCATGGTCGAACTGTTCCGCGGCTCCGACCCTGGCGAGACGAAGGGTAAGGAGCTGACCGCCCGCGAACTCCTCGACCGGGGCAGTCAGCGGATCGAGGAACTGGCCGACCGGCCGCTGACCCAGGCCACGCTGATGGAGACCATCGGCCGGGTCTACTACGTGATGGGGGCCTACCACCAGGCGGCCCCGCTGCTGGAAAAGGCGGTGGCCATCCGCGAACAGCACACCGACGACGAGCTGTCCCTGGCCGCCAGCCTGCAGAGCCTGGCCCTGCTGCTCGACCTGCGGGGCGACCCGGGGATGGCCGAGGAGCCGATCCGGCGGGCGGTGGATATCCGCCGCCGGCGTCTCGGCGCCGGCGAGGAACTGGCCGAGAGCCTGAACACGCTGGGCAACGTGCTCTGGCACACCAACCGGCTGGACGAGGCCGAAGCGGTGCACCGCCAGGCGCTCGAAATGCGCGAGCGGATCTACCCGCCGATACCCTCGAAGATCGCCCAGAGCCTGCACAACATCGGCGCCCTGCGCTATTTCAACGGCGACCTGGCCGAAGCGGAGCGGCTGTGGCGCCGCTCGGCCGAGATCGAGGAGAAAGAGGACGGCCCGGACAGCTGGGGCCTGGCCACCAGCCTGCACTGCGTGGCCATCG
This sequence comes from Acidobacteriota bacterium, assembly GCA_032127265.1. Classification (GTDB taxonomy): domain Bacteria; phylum Acidobacteriota; class JAQAZP01; order JAQAZP01; family JAQAZP01; genus JAQAZP01. Next base: position 10,610 of record JAQAZP010000010.1, on the reverse strand, counting down.
TCTGCAACGACCAGCAGCGCTACGACGAAGCGCTGCGCTTCGAGGAGCGCGCGCTGGCCATCCGGGAGAAAGTGCTGGGCCGCGACCACCCCCACGTGGCGCTGAGCCTGAACACCATGGGCGACATCTACTGCGGCCTCGGCCGGCCCGCCGAGGCGGAAAAGATGATCCGCCGGGCGGTGGTCATCGCCGAAGCGGCCTGGGGCCCGCAGCATGGCGAACTGTGGTGGATGAAGCGCAGCCTGGCCGAATCCCTGGTCAAACAGCAGCGGCTGGACGAGGCGGCGGCGGTGCTGATGGAGATGCTGCCCGCCATCAGAGCCGCGGGTGATCATCCGGAACGCACCACGGCCCTGGAGGACATGATCCCGCTGCTGCGGCTGGTCGGCCGGGACGACGCGGCGGCCGAGGTCGAGGGGCTTCTCCATCCCGGCGCTCCGTCCGTCGAGCACGCCTGATCCGGCACTCATTGCTCCCGCTCACCTCAGACAGCACCGTTGTTTGACTTTCGACCCGCTGGCACTACAATAAAATCATCAAAGCACATTTTTCCATCAGAGATTTTGGAAAGAATGGTTCATCGTGACATCCGAAGGAGGGGAAAATGTTGAATACCGCAAAAAACCGTGCCGGATACTGCTGGGCAAGATATGTTTTCCTGTCTTTCCTGCTGCTGGCCGTGGCCGGCGGAGCGGCTCACGGCGGTGTCCATGATTCGATGTTTGCCCTCGGTGTTCATGGATCCGGGTACTACACCGGCGATGCCGACAATTCGCCCTGGTATGGCGGGGCCCACGCCAAGCTGCGGTTGACCGCCGGGCTGATGCTGGAGGGAGCCATCGACTACCGCAGCCAGGAATTCCTCGGGGGGACAGTCAAGGTGGACGGATACCCCGTCCAGGCCTCGTTGCTGTGGTACATTTTCAAAGGCGGCGTCATCGGCAAGGCCGGCCCGCATCTGATCTTCGGCGGCACATGGTACAACGCCACGACCAGTCTCGGTAATTGGGAAACCACCAGCAGCGAATTCGGCTACCACGGCGGCTTCGGTGCCGACGTCGGGCTGGGCGACCATTTCTCCATCTCGGGGGATGTCCGCTACCAGTTCCTCGATATCGACACGAATGAATACAAAATCAGCCACGATGGATACATTACCAGCATCGGTATGACCTTCTGGTTCTGAGTCAGCCGTCGGGCCCGTCCCCGTCCTGCAGGAAGGGGACGGGGATCGATGCGGGGGGATACCGTCCGGGAACCGTCTCACCCGGTGCAGTGGTGGATCAGACCACTTTCCGGAGACAGCCCCATCCTCACGGCCTCGTCACGGTCAACCAGATCGTGGACCTCAGTGACGTCCACCGTAAACCCCGCTTCACGCAGCCGATCGGCGTAGTCCAGCCCGTAACGGCGAAGGTGGTCTTCCTGGCCAAAAGCTTTCCGCCGCTCTGACGGCTCCGTTATGGCCGGGTCCTCGAAGGTCCAGTCGCTGGTGATGGGCACCAGCAGAATCGCCCATCCACCGTCAGCCAGCACGCGCCGGAACTCGCGCATCGCTTTCCTGTCATCCGGCACATGCTCGAGGACATGGCTGCAGTAGATCACGTCAAATGACCGGTCGGGATACTCGATGCTGGTGACATCCATCTTCACCATGGCCAGGGGGTCGACCAGATCGGCGGTCAGGTAACCATGGCCCAGCAACTTCCTCAGCCGTGGTTCAAAGCACAGTTCCGGCGCGACGTGCAGCATCTTCTTTGGCGAACCGTCGAAGAGGTCGGTCCTTCGCTGCAGATAGAGCCACAGGAAGCGGTGGCGCTCGACCGAATGGCAATACACGCAGAGAGCGTCCTTTCGCGGGGTGACGCCGTACGAACAAAACCGGCGGGATGATGTGCCGCACACAGGGCAGTATCTTCCCCTGCCATGGCAGGAGGCCCGCCGTGCGAAGCCGCGCAGATTCCGCAGTGGGGACTTCAGCCATTCAGGCAGTTTCGATAAGAGTGTTCTCATGCTCTCGAACTGTATCGCGGTGACTGCATCCCTGAATCCGACCAGCTGGATGCACGGCACGATTCATCTTCATTGCCGGCCATTCTACAACATATCAGCGCTGACCTTTGAAACTACAGGGTGGACGACAAGAGTGAAAAATAATAATAGTCTTATTTTGTCCACCATGCTAAGCTATTGTTGAGTGATTGAATCGGAGGGACTGTCCGAAGCTTCAGACGGTCACCGACAGCACCAACCCGCACGAAGTCCAGCAACTGAAAAATAGAGGAGTTACAACATGCCATTTGTACAAATCAAGGTCATCGAGGATGTCTTCTCCCAGGCCGAAAAGCAGAAGATGATCGAGAAGGTCACGGACGCCATGGTGTCCGTCGAAGGCGAGAATATGCGTCCGGTCACCTGGGTCGTTGTCCAAGAGGTGAAGAGCGGCGACTGGGGCATCGGTGGGAACGCGATGACCGCCGAGGCCGTCAAGGAGCTGGCCGCCGGTGTGCCGGTGGGTTAGCCGCAAACAGTTATCCCGCCTGGGGTCGATGACGCCAGGCGGGATTTTTACGGTGAGCATTCGCAGGCGGGTCGGTCAGGCCTGAAAGAGGGGGTCCGAATCGAGGATCTCCCTCAAGGTACGAATCAAGCCCGGGAGAGCGGCCTCAACCGGCGGCGTGAGAGTGGTGCCGAAATCGATCTCGGCCGGCTCCACGCCGAGGATCAGCAGCGCCGGCCGGTCTTCGGGAGACAGGAGACGAAAAGCCTGCAGCAGCCCCAGTTCGTGCAGCGATGTGGTGGAACGGGACACAGCCACTTCATCCGCCGTCATGCGGTAGATCGTTCCGGGGGGGTGGCCGGCCTGAACGGCGTCCAGGGCCAGCACCGCATCGGCCCATTCGAACAGCGGCAGGGCGTCGAGCACGGCCGTCCCCACCTCCTCCAGCCGCACCCCGAAAGGCGGCTCGAGCGCCAGCTGACGCAGGGCGTGAAGACCCACGCCGTCATCCCGGAGCAGTTCGTTCCCCAGGCCGACGACCAGGATGTTCTTCGAATCATCCCCGGGAGGGGATGACCCGCGTTCGATTGAAGCTGATCCCCGCATCGATCAACGGGGATTGATGACACAGACCTCGGTCTCGTCGTCAGCCCGCATCACATGGACGGCACAGGCCAGGCACGGATCGAAGGAGTGAATCACCCGCAGCACCTCGACGGGCTGCGCCATGTCGCTCACCGGTGTACCGATCAGTGCCTCCTCGATGGGGCCGCGGGTGCCGGCAGTGTCCCGGGGAGAGGCGTTCCAGCAGGTGGGGGTAACCACCTGGTAATTGGAAATCTTTCCCGAGGAGATTTCCAGCCAGTGCCCCAGAGCACCCCGGGGCGCCTCGGTAAGGCCAAAGGACGTGCCGGACGAGGGAGCGCTGTTCTGCTGGAAGACCTGGCCTCCCACCTGCAGTTCGCCCAGCCACCCCTGCATCGCCTGGGCCACCTTCAGAGCCTCGAAGGCCCGGGCACGGTGACGGTCGAGGACCGAGATCCCTTCCCGATAGTCGCCGTTGACCCACATCCGGGCCAGCGGGCCGGCTTCGTAAGCGGCGCCGGAATAGCGGGGCGCCTTGAGCCAGGAGTAGGCACCCAGCTTGGGGAACTGCGCCTCTGTTTCACCTGCGGAAGGGTGCAGGTCATTGGTGCCGTTCTGATACCAGGAATGGGTCACCTGCTCGCGTATGGCGGCTTCGTTCACGGCCTGGACCACGGTGGAACCGTTGACCACCCGGCCGCGGTCCAGCAGCTTGCTGGTCCCGCTGCTGTTGAGGTCGAAGACCCCGAAAGCCAGGAGGTTGCCGCGGCCCCCGCCGATATCGAAGTAGTCGGGGTAAAAGGAAGCGAGCAGTTCGATATCCGGGAGCAGGACGTTGCTGATGAACGGGATCAGCTCGCCGAGGTAGGCGCTGATCTGTGAGATTCTCGAGGAGCTGACACTGGCGGTGAAACCGCCGGGGATGAACGAGGCGGCGTGGGGCAGCCGGCCCCCGAACACGGCGCCCATCTCGTGGGCCTTGCGCCGCATGGCCAGGGCCTCGAGGTAGTGGCCGAGCAGCTGCGCTTCGGCGGCGGCGTCGAGGCGCTTGTCCGCGGACCAGCGCGGGGCCCACGGCGCCATGTCCGGGCCGTCCATGAAGTCGAGCAGGCCGAGGATGTAGAAGTGCAGGATGTGGCTCTGGATGAAGTTGGCGCCCAGCACCAGGTTGCGCAGCACGCGTGCGTTGTTCGGGATCGTCACCCCGGCCACGTCGTCGAGGGCCAGGACCGAGGCCATGGCGTGGGAGATGGGACAGACCCCGCAGATCCGCTGGGTGATCACCACCGCGTCCCAGGGATCGCGGTTCACCAGAACTTTCTCCAGTCCGCGAAAAAGTGTCCCGGTGGACCAGGCATCGACGACCTGGAGCTGGCCGCCCACGCTCTCCAGGCTCACGTTCATTTTCAGGTGGCCTTCCACCCGGCTCACCGGGTCGATCTTCACCACGCTGGGCTGGATGCCGACAATTCTGGCGCCGCCGGTTCCGGCAGCTTCAATCACGGGATCTCCGTATTGGGTCATCTTTTGCGACATGTTCGTTATCTCCCCACGCTGGCGTCAGCGGTTGTTCTCTTACTGGGACCGTCGGCTGTCATCCCCGCCGAAAAACGGCTGGGTTCCCGGAAAGTTTGGCGATACACAACCGATGCAGGGCGACCCCACGCCGAGGCACCAGTTGACCCCGTTGTTGCATTTTCGCGAAGGGCAGTCCGCCTTGGTGCTGCTGTTTTCGCCGCGGCAGCCCATCTCCTCGAAACAGCGGCCTTCCTGGCCGTAACTGTGCGCCTCGGACGCATCCCGGTAGGGGCAGTCGTGGTGCACCGTGTCGTTGAACAGGGCTGTTGGCCGGCCACTGGAATCGAGGGGGACGCTCTGTCCGGCGATGAGCCGGGCCAGCACATAGACCAGCCAGTCGGGATGGGGCGGGCAGCCGGGGATGTTGATGGTGTTGTAGCCGGTGAGTTCCTTGACCCCCACGATACCGGTGGGGTTGGGGGGCGCCGCCGGAATGCCGCCCCAGGAGCTGCACTCGCCAAGACAGATGACGTTGGCGGCATTTTCCACATACAGCGATACCGCCGTGGCAAACGAGCGCTCGATGCCCCGGCCGATGCGCATCAGGCAGGTGTTGCCGTTGAAGGCGGTGGGCACCCCACCCTCGACGATGAGGATGTAATTCTCATCTTTGAACACTTTCTGCGCGGTGCGGACGGCCATAAAGCTGGCCGAAGCCATCAACGTCGGATGGTAGGCAAGGTTGATCGAGTCCACCAGCACATCGTCTGCGTCCTGAGGAGCGGATGATGAAATCAGGTTGAGGAAGGAAACGGAACAGCCGCTGCAGGCCGCCCCCTGAATCCAGAGGACATTGGGGCCCAGCGGATTGCGGAGCGCTTCGGCCAGACCTTTCAGGCTGTGCGCACTGAGCCCCAGGGTGGCCGAGGCGGCTGTGCAGTATTTGAAGAACTGGCGACGGGTGACCCGCATGATGGCACCTCCCGAAGAGGACGTGGGTGTCGTGAACTGGCGGCCGATACCTGCACCAGTTCAGGAGAATGATCATTGTCAGAATGGAATTACTGGGGATTCGGCTCGACAGGCCGATCGGACGTTTCTCCCGGCGGCCTCCCGGCCCGGGGGAAATCGTGCAATCCGAACCCAGTTTTGAAGCAATGCTAGCAGGAAACGGAGAAATCCACAACCTGTTTATTATTTCGATGTTCTGTGAAATGAATAGGTTGACGGATTTAGTCGAAGATATTTTTCCGGCCGCGGCGAAGTCACGGTCACGGTACAAGCTCACCGGACAGCTTGGCCAAACAAAGTATAGTGAAGTAGTATAGTAAAATTATGTGATGGTAGCCTCTTCGTAACCAGCGCAAGCGTGACCGGAGGTAGAAAACGATGCGATCAGTATTTTGGATGACGATCCTGGCCATCCTGTTCTCCTTGACGGCAACTGTCCAGGGCCAGGAACCCCAAACGCTGACCCTGGACAGCACTCCGGGACGCTTGACCGCCAAGCTTTCCGATGGCCGCGCGGCATGGATGATTCGTGTGCCGGACAAAAGCACGTCCATTCCTCAGGGTCAGGCTGACGGCCTGACCCTGATGTATAACGGGTATCTCATCAGCCCGCAGGGACGCGTGCTGAACCGTCTCGTTGATAATGGTATCCCTCCCCTGAGCAGCCGGAGCGAACCATCCGGCGCCGGCAGGCCCGTCGGTGAGACCGGCACGTACTGGGACCCGCTGGGCACAATCATGCCCCCGCCTGGAAGCAACAGCGACTACTTTGGCGCCAACAGCCCGATGTTCGACAGCAACGGCAATGCCTGGGTGATCCTGTCCACGGTGGACGGCGGCGATTGGCGCGTGAAATCGATCCGCTCGCAAGGGCATAGCGGAGCATGGGATCCCATCGAGATGTTGACCGGGCCGCAGAATAACATGGGTATTGCCGAAGGGACGATCGACCCGTCCGACAACATCACCATCGCTTTTCGCGATCTCGCCGGCGACTACGACCTTTACGCACTGCGGTATGAACCAGGTACGGGCTGGTCAGGGCCGGACATGATTTACACAACCACCAGCTTCTGGCAGGCGGTGGAAATCGCCGCCGACGCACAGGGCAACGTGGTGGTGGTATTTGACCCGAGCGCCATCGGCGGGCCGATATGGACCATCATTCGCGATGCCGGCACCGGGCTTTGGGGAACCGCGCACCAGGTATCACCGGCGGGGTATGAAGCCATGCTCCCGACCGTCGTGAAGAACCGGGCCGGCGACACGGTCTATCTGCTGTACAGGGTAGACAGCGGCGGTCCCACAGGCCTCTACGCTCACCGATTCAATTCGACCACCAGGAGCTGGGGGCCGGCCGAGTTTCTGCCCGGCACGTCGCAGGCTGGATACTCTTATACCAGTGCGGACTCGCGTCTCCCGGTTACGGTGGATGACAACGGTGAGGCCACGGTCTTCTGGCAGACGGTGGGACCGTCATACGGCATCTACGCGAATCGGACGCAGGCCGGTGTATGGCAGAATGCACATGAACTGCTGGCACCCGGGCCGGACGACGCTGATATCGAGAATTTCACCGACGCGGACTCGAGTGTCTCCGGTGACGCCCTGGGAGTGGTCATGCGCTCGGAGTATCCACTGATTCGGCTCTACGCCTTCCGCTACGACGCCGCCACTGGTTGGGAGCCGACAGAGAATCCATATTCCCTCACCTTGTCCTCGGTCACCCGCTCCGGTGCGTGCTTCTATCGCGGCTCCCGGGCCACCGCAACGTTTTGGGCCGAGCAGGATTCCCAACTGCAGCTTTCGTCGCTGATCCATACGGGGAGTTCCTGGCAGCCGGACCTGCTTGACATCCCTGGTGAACGGTATGCCTACAATCAGAACAGTGCGGCCGATCGAGGTGAGGAGCTGCTCGTCTTCGAGGACATGATGGGTTATGAGAGCTTCGGGACCAAGTCGACATGGCTGAGGAGTTCGCCTTCCTCCGCGGTCATTCTGACCGGTCCCGGGCCCGGAAGTAACAACCCGCCGCTGGTCCGGATCTTCGACCCCTCGGACAACTTCATTCTTGGTGAGTTCGCAGCATATGGCACCTCACACTACGGTTTGAACGTGGCCGCCGGAGACTTGGATGGCAACGGGATCGACGAGATCCTCACCGGCCCCGGACCGGGGCCGATGTTCGGGCCACAGGTCAGGGGGTTCGATACGGGCGGAACACCGATCCCCGGGGTGAACTTTATGGCCTACGGGACCCCGCGGTACGGCGTGAATGTTGCTGCCGGAGACCTCGACGGCGACGGTTTCGACGAAATAATCACCGGCGCGGGTCCGGGAGCTGTTTTCGGTCCGCACGTACGGGCTTTCAATTTCGACGGCGGTCCGGCAGTGGCCCCCATGGCGGGGGTGAGCTATTTCGCGTATGGCACCTTGAAGTGGGGAGTGAATGTGACCTGCGGCGACATCGACGGCGACGGCTATGACGAGATCGTCACCGGCCCGGGTCCGGGAAATGTCTTCGGGCCCCACGTCCGCGGCTGGAACGTTGACGGGGGCGAAGCGATTCCCCTGGGGGAAGTAAGCTTCATGGCCTACAGCACAGCCCAATACGGGGTGAATGTCAGTTGCGGTGACGTCGACCAGGACGGCATCGACGAGATCATTACCGGTGCGGGGCCCGGCTCCATATTCGGGACCCATGTGCGTGGCTGGGATTTCGACGGTGGATCAGCGGTGAACCAGCTTCCCGGATTCAGTTTTCTCGCCTGGCCATTTCCGGAAATGAAGTACGGTGTTAATGTGCACGCCGGACATGATCTGACCGGTGACGGCCGTGATGATCTGCTCACCGGTCTCGGTCCCGACCCGGACCACTCCGGCTGGATAAAGGGCTGGCAGTATACGGGCAGTGCCGTTGAGTTGCTGTTCCAGATCGAGGCGTATGCCCCACCGGTGGAACAGGGAACTCATGTTGCCGCGGCCAATTTGTAAGGATCAGACGAACGCCCACCCCAGTCAGCTAGTGACCGGCGGAACACCTGCTTCAGCGCCCATTTCTTCGCTGCGAATACGTTGCGATCGTAGCGGAAGCAAAGGCAGGTATTCCGCACCCCATGCAGGATGGCGATGACGCCGGCCAGAGACTGCCTGGTTGATTACGCCTTGACGATCGAGCCGATGACGGTCCCCGCGAGAAGGCTGTAAATCAGCTTATCCCTTCCTGGCCGCCGACACCAGAACAGAAACAGATGCCGTAACCTATTCCCGTTTCCAGACGTTGTTTTATATGTATGTCATTTTATCAGCATTGACTGAGGCTCTTCGGACGGTATGTACCGTTCCTTGCCGCTTTGATGTGCATCCTGGCGGCGATTCCCCTGGCCACCGCCGCCGCTGCACAGCAGGAAGAGAGCTCCTGCCACGAGTTCCCGCTGCAAAAGCTGACCATTGAGGATTTCACGGCGGAAGGATTCATCCTGGATATCGGCGGCGGCGGCGAAGGCGTCATTGGTCAGATGAAATCCAACCAGGTGGTGGCCATCGATCTCTCCAAAGAAGAGCTGGCCAATGCGCCGGCGGGCCCGCTGAAGATCGTCATGGATGCCACCGATCTCCAATTTCTGGACAAGACCTTTCAAACCGCCACCATCTTTTTCACCTTGATGTATATGAATGAGCAGACCCAGGAGCAGTCCTTTCTGGAACTGCGCCGGGTGCTGGCCCCCAAAGGGCGCGTCCTGGTGTGGGATGTGCTCATCCCAGGCTCCAAAACGGAGGGGGAAAACGTAGCGATCTTCCCCTTTACTTTCACTTTGCCCGACGGCAGGGTGGTCAAAACCGGATACGGTGTCCGCTGGCCCGGTAATACCCATGATCCGGCCTACTACAAGGCTTTGGCCGAGAAGACGGGGTTTCGCGTGGTGCGGGAAAAGTGCTGGTCACAGGCATTTTTTCTGGAACTTCAGAGCACGGCGAAGTTCAGCCTTGCCGATGTTTTGCAATCGGCTGCCGGCGGCGGCGCTGAAGCGATCCTCAAGACGTACCGTGAGATCAAGGCGTCGGCGCTGGATGAACACGAAGTCGAACCGTATGCGATCAACCATGTCGGACAAAGACTGGTTGACGCGGAGAAATTTGCCGAAGCTATTGCCGTCTTCCAGATCAATGTATTGGAGTTCCCTGATTTCTGGGGTTGGTACGACAGTCTGGCCGGCGCCTGGTTGAAAGCCGGCAACCGAGAGTTGGCCATCGAGAACTATGGGAAGGCCTTGCAGCTCGATCCCGGCAATACAGGCGTGCAGGACAGCTTGAAAAAGTTGCACGGCAGCGGGATGTAAATGTGTGCGCCGCGACACCCTGGAGTGGTCGATGATCGGGACCCCGCTTCCGCGATTGCATCCTGATTGTTGATCCGAGTTTCGGCCGAGAGTACAATTGAGGAGCGAAAACTGAAGAGGCCGTGCTACCGTGAAACAAACATCAATCCTGCGAGGAAACTGTAGCCATGAGATCAACCAGGCAAATTCTCTCCATTCTTAGCGTGACCCTGTTCATTCTGCTGTCCCTCTCCCTGGCCGCAGCGGCCGCCAAAGACATCCCCGCGCCTCCGGACGTGGCCCAGCCACCCGAGGATGCGGAAAAAACCGAATCCGGCCTTATCTCCAAGATGCTCGAAGCGGGTACCGGCGAGGTGCACCCGAAAGCGACTGACAATGTGGAAGTTCACTACACCGGCTGGACCACGGACGGGAAGATGTTCGACAGCTCGGTGACCCGGGGGCAAACGGCAACCTTCCCGCTCAACAGGGTAATCGCCGGCTGGACTGAGGGTCTGCAGCTGATGGTGGTGGGAGAGACACGCCGCTTCTGGATTCCCGAAAAACTCGCCTATCAGGGACGGTCCGGACGTCCGGCCGGAATGCTCGTCTTCGACGTGGAGTTGATCGGCATTAAATAGTCAGCCATTCCATCACCAGGCCTCCGACACTGGGGG
>JAQAZP010000009.1:0-12095 GCA_032127265.1 Acidobacteriota bacterium | reverse complement strand
GGAACCGGGCCCGACGAAACAACGCTGGTGCCCACGGACAGCGGCTTTGAAGTGGTTATCCTGCCCCACAACGCGGTCTTTGACGGCCGGTTTGCCAACAACGGCTGGCTTCAGGAACTTCCCGACCCGGTGAGCAAGCTGGTCTGGGACAATGCCGCCGCCATCAGCCCGGCCACGGCCCGGGAGCTGGGTGTCGAAGAGGGCGAAAACCTCTCCATTTCGGCGGCCGGTAAAAGCATCACCGTTCCGGCGTTGATCCAGCCCGGAACCGCTGACGGGGTGGTGGCGCTGACCCTGGGACACGGCCGGATCCGCGGCGGACAGGTGGCGTTGGAGGCCGCCGGGGTAAACAGCGCCCCGCTGCTCGGCGCGGCCGGAGCCGCGGCGCCGCGCATGGTGCCCGGGGCGGCGGTGCGGCCCGCATCCGGTTCGGTGAACCTGGTGCGAACCCAGGAAACATTCGACCAGCATGACCGGCACATCGTCAGGGACACCTCACGGGGGAAATGGGAGAAGAACCCCCGGGTGATCCAGGAGAGCCGGCACCTGCCCGACCCGGAGTTCGACCTCTACGACCAGGTCGATTACTCGAAGGGTCACAAGTGGGCCCTGGCCATCGACCTGAACAGCTGCGTGGGGTGCGGCAGCTGCATCACCGCCTGCCAGGCCGAGAACAACATCCCCATTGTGGGCAAGGAGCAGTGCGACAACGGGCGCGAGATGCACTGGTTGCGGCTGGACACCTACCACGACGGCGACCCGGAAAACCCCACTGTGCAGCAGCAGCCGATGCTCTGCCAGCACTGCGACAACGCACCATGCGAAAACGTCTGCCCGGTGAATGCCACCAGCCACAGCCCCGAGGGCCTCAATGACATGGCCTACAACCGCTGTGTGGGCACCCGCTACTGCTCCAACAACTGCCCCTACAAGGTGCGGCGGTTCAACTTTTTCCGCTACCACCAGGAACGGTTGCAGGACCCGGTTCAGGAGCTGGCCTTCAACCCCCAGGTGACGGTGCGCGGCGTGGGGGTGATGGAAAAATGCACCTTCTGCGTGCAGCGGATCAACGCCGCCAAGCACAAGGCCAAGCTGACCGGACGTGAGCTGGCCGAGGGCGAGATCCAGACCGCCTGCCAGCAGGCCTGCCCGGCACGGGCCATCGTCTTCGGCGACGTGAACCGGGAAGAGGGGGCCGTGGCCCGGGCGCGGAAGTCGAACCGCGCCTACCACATACTGGAAGAATTGAATGTGAAACCGAACGTCACCTACCAGGCGCGGATACGGAACCGCGCCGTGGATGACGACGGACCTGCGAAGGATGGCCATCACCGATGAGTGAGAGCCGATCAGTACTGTCGCCGCTGGGTCTGTTCACCACCAGGGTGGACGCCCGCCGTATCGACGAGGACGTCTACCGTCCGGCGGAATCGTTCCCCACCGGCCGTTGGTGGGCCGCCATCTCGGTCACCAGTCTCCTGGCCCTGGTCTTTGTCATCAGCGTCGGCGTCACGGTGGTTCGCGGCATCGGCACCTGGGGCAACAATGTTCCGGTGGGCTGGGGCTGGGCCATCGTCAACTTCGTCTTCTGGATCGGTATCGGCCACGCCGGCACGCTGATCTCGGCGATCCTCTTCCTGCTGCGCCAGCGCTGGCGCACCGGCATCGCCCGCTTTGCCGAGGCGATGACCATCTTCGCCGTGATCTGCGCCATGCAGTTCCCGCTGATCCACACCGGGCGGCCCTGGCTGGCCATGTTCTGGCTGATCCCCTACCCCAATGGGCAGGGGATTTACCAGAACTTCCGCTCGCCGCTGGAGTGGGACGTCTTCGCCGTCTCGACATACGGCATCGTATCGTTCCTCTTCTGGTTCACCGGTCTGCTCCCCGACCTGGCCAGTGCCCGGGACCGGGCGGTGCACCCCGTGCGCAAGTTCATCTACGGTCTGCTCAGCCTCGGCTGGAACGGCAGCAACCGCGGCTGGAGCCACTACGAGAAGGCCTACCTGCTCTTCGCCGGGCTCTCCACGCCGCTGGTGCTCTCGGTGCACAGCATCGTCTCCTTCGACTTTGCCGTGGCGGTGATTCCCGGCTGGCACACCACCATCTTTCCGCCATACTTCGTCGCCGGCGCCATCTTCAGCGGGTTCGCCATGGTGGCCACGCTGATCATCATCATGCGCAAGATGTTCCGGCTGCAGCACCTGATAACCGACAATCACCTGGAGCTGATGAACAAGATCATCATCGTCACCTCGATGATGGTGGGCTACGCCTACGCCATGGAGTTCTTCATCGCCTGGTACAGCGGGGTGGCCGTCGAACGATTCGTCTTCCTCAACCGGGCCATGGGCCCCTACGCCTGGGCCTACTGGATCATGGTCACCTGCAACGTGATCGTGCCCCAGTTGCTCTGGTTCAAGAAAATCCGCCGCACGGTGCTGCTGATGTATCCCATCGTGCTGCTGGTCAATGTGGGGATGTGGTTCGAGCGCTTCGTCATCGTGGTCACCAGCCTGCACCGCGATTACCTCCCCTCCAGCTGGGACTACTTCAAACCCACAATGGTGGACGTCGGGCTGCTGGCCGGGAGTTTCGGCCTCTTCCTGACCATGATGCTGCTCTTCTGCCGTTTCCTGCCCACCATCGCCACGGCGGAGCTGAAAGCGGTGGCGTCCGGGGCGCAGCCGTCCCGCGGGGGGAGCCATGACTGAGCCGGTGAACAACACGGCCACGGCCACCGCCACCGTGAAAGAAAACACCACGCCGCTGGGACTGGTGGGCCTTTACGACGATCCGGACTCCCTGGTCCGGGGCGCGGAGGCAGTGCGCGACGCCGGGTACAAGCACTGGGACTGCCACACCCCGTACCCGGTGCACGGGCTGGACGATGCCATGGGGCTCAAGCCCTCGCCCATACCCTATGTCACCATCAGCGCCGGCTTCATCGGCCTGGTCGCCGCCCTGCTGCTCACCGGCCTGCTCAGCGTCTGGCACTACCCGATCCGCATCGGGGGCAAGCCGCTCTGGAGCTGGCAGGCCTTTGTGCCGATCTACTTCGAGCTGTTCGTCCTCTTCGCCGCCCTGGCCACCATGGGCTCGGTGATCCTGTTCTGCAAGCTGGGCCGCTGGCACTCACCGCTCCACGACACGGGAGTGATGCCCGAAATCACCGGCAACAGGTTTGCCATCGTTCTGGAGTCCCGGGACGCAGCCTACTCCGAACAGGACGCCCGGCGGCTGCTGCAGTCCTCGGGTTGCGGCGACATTCGCCCGCTGGTGGCGTGCGAAGAGGAGGATGACGGGTTGATATGATGCAGAAACTGCTGCAGAACATCCTGGAGAAGGTCTACCCGCGCTGGTCGCCGCTGATGTACAAGGCGACCCTGCTCAGCCTGGTGGCCGCGGCTTTCGTCATCCCGCTGGTCCTGGCCGCCACGCCGTTCATCGAGTTCTTCAACGGCATGGCTGCCCAGCCCAAGGGCAAGGCGCAGATGACCTACGGCCGCACCTACGGCCTGGCGCTGCCGGTGACCCGCGACCCGGTGCAGGGCACCATGCCCCACGGCTGGCACCCTTACCCCCTGGCCTATCTCACCGACCGGATCAAGGCGGCCCGGGAGGCGGACCCCGACATCGATCCGAACCTCATCTCTGAAATGGAGCTGGCCGCGGCCCGGCAGGCCGGGGAGCTGCTGGACAACCCGGTGGAACTCACCGAGGAGGCCCTGCTCCGCGGCCAGGACCGCTACAACATCTTCTGCATCGTCTGTCACGGCCCCAAGGGTCAGGCCGACGGCTCGGCCACCGGGACCAACCCGGTCACCCAGGTGCCCCGCTTCCCCGCACCGCCATCGCTGCACACCGAGCAGGCCCAGGGGTACGCCGACGGCTCGATATACCACATCATCACCATGGGCACCGGCAAGATGCCCAGCTATGCGGACAAGCTGACCGAGGAAGACCGCTGGAAAGTGATCCACTACGTTCGCGCCTTGCAGCGGGCGATGAACCCCAGACCCGAGGACCTCGAGCCATGAGCGCGCACACCGCACAGACCGCACCGCTGGTCCCGGCGCCGAGGGAAAGCAGGCGGCTCTTCACCGCCGCGCTGGTTCTGGTGGTGCTTGGCGCACTGCTCAGCGCGGCGGCGTATTTCGACGGTGACGCCGGTAGGGCCCGCTTTGGCTTCGCCTACCTCTGGGGTTTCACCTTCATCTGGTCGGTGGCCCTGGGCAGTCTCTTCTTCGTTGCCCTGCACCACCTGACCCACGCGGTCTGGTCAGTGGTGGTGCGCCGGGTGGCCGAACTGCTGGCCGCCCCGATGTGGCTTCTCGGCCTGCTCTTTGTCCCGATACTGCTCTTTGCCCTGTTCAACGACCAGTTTCACATCTTCCCCTGGCTCAACGCGGCGGAAGTGCAGCAGGACCACCTGCTGCAGGGCAAGGCTCCCTATCTCAACTTCACCTTCTGGACCATTCGCGCCGTGGCCTTCTTCGCGCTCTGGATCGGCTTCAGCCGCTTCTTTGTCGGCCGCTCGCTGGCCCAGGACCGGGGTCAGGGCGGTGAAACGTCCACGGCGAAAATGCGTACGCTCGCCGCGCCGTTCATGCTGCTCTTCGCCGCCAGCGCCACCTTTGCCGGCATCGACTGGCTGATGAGCCTCGAACCCCACTGGTTCAGTACCATCTTCGGCGTCTATCTCTTCGGCGGCATGGTGCTCTCCTCGCTGGCCGCCATCACCATCATCACCATCTGGCTGATGAGGAGCGGCCGCCTGGGCCGGGGACTGATCACCCGGCACCACATCTACAACCTCGGCGCCCTGCAGTTCGTCTTTGCCTGCTTCTGGGCCTACATCGCTTTCAGCCAGTACATGCTGATCTGGTACGCTAACATGCCGGAGGAGACCTTCTACCTGGCCCACCGGCTTGACGGCGGCTGGCTGGGGGTGAGCGCGGCGCTGGCCCTGGTACGCTTCGTGATACCCTTTATGGCCCTGCTCTCCCAGCGGGCAAAGATGAACACGACCATCCTGCTCTGGGTCTCGGTCCTGATGCTGGCGGGTCAGTTGCTCGACCTCTACTGGTTGATCATGCCCCAGTTTCACAAGAGCGGCCCCGCGCTGGGCTGGCAGGAACTGGGGCCGCTGCTGCTGCTGTTGGGTATCGTCGGTCTCTTCATCGCCCGGTTCATCAAACGGCACTCTCCGCTGGCGGTGGGCGACCCACTGCTCGAGGAGTCCCTGCATTTTCACCTCTAGAGGTGGGGGAAATGAACGTGATCAAAAACGCATTGATACTGATCATGATCCTGGCCCTGCCGGTGCCCGCCCCGGCACAGACCCTCAGCGGCCAGGCGCCGCACGTTCCGGGTCAGGAAATCAACCCGCGGGTGGGTATCGAGGAGCACCTCGACACCATCATCCCGCTGGCCGACCTCAAGTTCACCGACGAGGACGGCAACCCGGTGGTGCTGGCCGACCTGTTCGGCAAGCCGGTGATCCTGACCATGGTCTACTTCAGCTGCCCCGGCATCTGCACGCCGCTGCTCAACGAGCTCTCCCGGGTGGTGCAGCAGGCGCGGGTTGTCCCGGGAAAGGACTTCCGCATGGTGACCATCAGCTTCGACCCCGACGAGGGGTACGAGCTGGCCCGGCTCAAGCGGATCAACATGCTCGCCGCCATGGAGCAGAACGTGCCGGCCCCCGAGGACTGGCGCTTCCTGGTGGGCGACGAGGAAAACATCAGCAAGCTCGCCGACGCGGTGGGCTTCCGCTATGTGCGGGACAAGAACGGCATCGACTTCGTTCATGCCGCCTCGGTGATGTTTCTCTCCCCCGAGGGGAAGATCGTCCGTTACCTGAACACCACGCGCTTCAACCCGGCCGACCTCGAGATGGCGGTGATCGACGCCGCCGAGGGCCGTTCGCGGTCCTTCATGCAGAAGGTGGAGCGCCTCTGCTATGCTTACGATCCTGAAGGACAGGCCTACGTGCTGAAGATCAACCGGATCATCCTCGGCATCACCCTGGTCTTCGTCCTGCTCTTCGTCGGGTTTCTTGTCCTAAGGAAGCCCGCGGCCCGGCGGCCACCCCGGAGGAGCGAGGGAGCAGCATCATGACCACAGCCATTGCCGCGGCCGAGACCGCACCGAACTATCTCAACGCCAAAAGCGGTATCTGGTCCTGGCTGACCACCACCGACCACAAACGGATCGCCCTGCTCTATCTCTGGAGCATGCTGATCTTCTTTGTCTTCGCCGCCCTGCTGGCCTTCATCTTCCGCCTCGAGCTCTTCGCCCCCGGCGTACAGTACTTCGGCAGCGACATCTACAACCGGTTGATCACGCTCCACGGGATCTCGATGATCTTCCTCTTCATCATCCCCGGCATCCCGGCGGTGTTCGGCAACTTCTTCCTGCCGATCCTCATCGGGGCCGAGGACGTGAGTTTCCCGCGGATCAATCTGCTCTCCTACTACTGTTTCGTGGTCGGGGCGCTGCTGGCCCTGGTCTCGGTGATCCTCGGCGGGGTGGACACCGGCTGGACCTTTTACGTGCCGTACAGTCTGCGAACCGAGCAGAACATCTTCGTGCCGATGCTGGCGGCCTTCGTCCTCGGCTGGTCGTCGATCCTCACCGGTCTCAACTTTGTCACCACCGTGCACCGGCTGCGCGACCGGCGGATGAAGTGGTTCAAAATGCCGCTCTTCATCTGGGCCCTCTACTCCACCGGCTGGGTGCAGATCCTGGCCTCCCCGGTGGTGGGGATCACCCTGGTGATGGTTATGCTGGAGAAGTTCATCGGGGTGGCGATCTTCGATCCCACCCGCGGCGGCGACCCGATCCTCTACGAACACCTTTTCTGGATCTACTCACACCCCGCGGTCTACATCATGATCCTGCCCGCCATGGGGGTCGTCTCTGAAATCATCACTACCTTCTCGCGCAAGACCATTTTCGGCTACAAGTTCGTGGCCTACTCCTCGATGGCCATCGCCGGCATCGGCTCGCTGGTCTGGGCCCACCACATGTTCACCTCGGGGATGGCCGACGCGGCGCGAATCATCTTTTCCTTTCTCACCTTCTTCGTCGCCGTGCCCAGCGCGATCAAGGTCTTCAACTGGCTGGCCACGATGTACAAGGGATCGATCAAACTCGAGCCGCCGATGGTCTGGGCGCTGATGTTCATCTTCCTCTTCAGCATCGGCG
Source organism: Acidobacteriota bacterium (assembly GCA_032127265.1). Taxonomy (GTDB): domain Bacteria; phylum Acidobacteriota; class JAQAZP01; order JAQAZP01; family JAQAZP01; genus JAQAZP01. The sequence continues at coordinate 4,883 of JAQAZP010000009.1, read as the reverse complement.
GCCTGACCGGGCTGTACAACGGCATGCTCTCCATCGATATCCACATCCATGACACCTCGTTCGTGGTGGCCCACTTCCACTACACCATGTTCGGCGGCACGATCATGATTTTCTATGCCGCGATGCTCTACTGGTGGCCCAAAATGTTTGGCCGGATGTACAACAAGAAACTGGCCACCACCCTGGCCGGCACCGTATTCATCGGCTTCAACCTGACCTACTTCCCGCTGTTCCTCGCCGGGATGGCCGGGATGCCGCGGCGCTACGCCGACTACCTGCCGCGCTACGAGATCTACCACAGGCTCTCCACCATCGGCTCCTGGATCCTGATCAGCTCGCTCTTCCTGCTGCTGATCCACCTGATCTGGGCCGCGAAACGGGGCAGGAAGGCGCCGGACAGCCCCTGGGGCGGGGCGACCCTGGAGTGGACCACGCCCTCGCCGCCGCCGACGCTCAATTTCACCGGCGAACCTGATCTCAGCCGCTGGGCCTATGAGTACCCCGAAGAGGTGGAGCGATGAGCCACGGGACGGCGGCCGCCGCCGAACATCACCATAAGCACCACGACCCCGAGGCGAACAAGATCGGGATGTGGCTCTTTCTCTTCACCGAGGTGCTGCTCTTCGGCACCCTGTTCATCGCCTACGCCATGTATCTCACCGTTCACCGCTGGGACTTCATGGCCGGGTCGGCCCAGTTGGACAAGCTGATGGGCGGGGCGAACACGATAATCCTGCTCACCAGCAGCCTGACCATGGCCCTGGCCATCGGCGCCCTGGAGCGGGGGAAGAAGAAGCAATCGCTGATTCTGCTGACCACCACGCTGCTCTTCGCCTGCGGCTTCCTCGGCATCAAGTCGGTGGAGTGGAGCCACAAGTTCCACCTCGGAATCTGGCCGAAATCGGAGACCCTGGCCGCGTTCCCCCAGGGAGAGCAGATCTTCTACGGGCTCTACTTCACCATGACCGGGCTGCACGCCCTGCACGTGATCATCGGCGCGGTGGCGATCCTCATTACCATGGCGCTGATCGGCCGGGGGAAAGTCCACCAGGGACGGATCGACCTGCTGGAGAACACCGGGCTCTACTGGCATCTTGTGGACCTGGTCTGGATCTTTCTCTTTCCACTGTTCTATCTCATCGGTTGAGGACTGACGCATGGGCATGCCAAAGGACAAGGACCATCACATCGTTCCCTACTCGATCTATTTCAACGTCTGGCTGGCCCTGCTGGCCCTGACCGTGATCACCGTGTCGGTCTCCTACATCGACATGCGCAACGTGGCGATCCTCACCGCGGTGCTCATCGCCACGGTGAAATGCACGCTGGTGCTGCTCTACTTCATGCACATCCGGTTCGGGAAACCGCTCTATGCGTTTATGATACTCGCGGTGCTGGTAACCTACGCCATTTTCATCGGATTGACATTTGCAGACTATGGATACCGTTAATCAGTTCAATCAGCCGCTCTCCGACATCACCCGCGAGGTCGACCTGGCCTTCAACATGATGGGCTGGATCTCGCTCATCCTGCTGCTGGGCATCACCCTGGCCATGGTCTGGTTCGCGATCCGCTACAGCCGCGGGCGGGCGAGAAAGACGACCCAGATCCAGGGCAACCTCTGGCTCGAGGTCACCTGGGTCGTCCTGCCCGTCATCCTGGTCACCTGGATGTTCTGGGTCGGCTACAAGGGATTCCTGCTGATCCGCGAGGTCCCCGAGGGGGCGATGGTGGTCAAGGTCACCGGCCAGCAGTGGTCCTGGTCCTTTTACTACCCCGAGGAAGGGATCAGCACCACCGAGATGACCGTGCCGGTGAACACGCCGGTGAAAGCGGAGATCACCTCGCCGCCCGGCGACGTGATCCACAGCTTCTACATCCCCGACTTCCGGGTCAAGGAGGACGCGGTGCCGGGCAAGGAGACCTACCTCTGGTTCGAGTCGAAACGGGTGGGAGATTTCAACATCTTCTGCGCCGAATATTGCGGCAAGGACCACTCCCAGATGATCTCAATGCTCCACGTTGTCTCGGAAGAGGACTACCGCAAGTGGATCAGGGCCCAGGAGCAGAAGAAGTACAAACCACTGGAGTTCGAGGGGCTGGTGGATGCAAACCACCCGGCCTTCGGCCCCGAGGACCTGAACATCGACGCCGGGGCGCTCTACCGCAACTACTGCGCCTCATGCCACGGGGCCCAGGGCGACGGGTCGGGCCTGCCCGGCGTGGCGCGCAACTTCAGCGACCGGCCCAAGTGGAAAAAGAGCACCAAGGTCACCGACATCTACCGCACCCTCATCGAGGGCATCCCGGGAACCCAGATGCGGGCCTTCCCCAACTTTACCCCATGGGAGAAGGTGGGTCTGGCGCACACCGTCCGCGGCTTCATCCTCGACGGCGCCGAACCGATCACCGAAGAGGACTATGCGGCCCTGGTGGAGCAGTACGGCCTGGACAAGATGCAAGGCCCGAAGGATTCCATCCCGGTGGAACGGGCCATGGAGCTGCTGCAGCAGGAAGCCGCCGAAGCCGCAGCCGCGCCCGCAGAAGAACCTCGACCTGAAGAGCCGCCTGTGGCGGCAGGACTCGCGCCTCCGCACTCGGACGAACCGAATCCATAAGCCAGGTCCTTCACCTTGGCCAGGTGGTCCTTCAGGACCTGAACCAACCGCTCCGGTAAAAAGGTAACACGGTCTTTGTCCCCCTTGCTCACCCGCACCATAATCGATCCGGATGCGAAGTCGATATCCTTCACCCGTAACTGCACCAGTTCGCTCACCCGCAACCCGCTGCCATAGACCAGCTCGAGCATGAGCCGGTATAACCCCCGAAGTTCATTGAAAACAGCCCGAGCCTCTTCCGGCATCAGCACCACCGGTAACCGACGCCCCCGCCGAGCCCGCACTGTTGCGCCCATGTCACCCAGATCTTTCATCAGCACATGGCGAAACAAAAACAGCAGTGCATTGAAAGCCTGGTTCTGGGTGGATGATGCCACGTTGCGCTGAACAGCTAGATAGCTGAGATACGACCTCACATCATCCGTTGTCGGTGCAACCCTGGTGGTCCCGTCCAAGTAAGCGAGAAATCGCTGAGCCCAACCCAGATAGCTGCGCTCAGTACGATATGCATAGTGACGCAATCTCATCAACTGCCGCATCTCCGCCAGCAGCTGCTTTGCGTTCAAGGCCCCAGTATTTCCACATTCACCACCGACACCTGATTCCCCGCCAGCCGCACTCGAACCTGTGTAGCTGCCGGAACCATGTACATCAGTTGCCACCCCCGTAACCTGCTGTTTACGATACTGACCACAGAACAGAGCCACCGCATCAGCCGCTTGCCGCAGTTGCCAGCCTTGGGTCCGCCCCTCCCCCAGGTCCTCCAGGAAAACCCGCAACGTGTCCTGCCAGACCTCAATCTGCCTGCTTGACTGCAACCGCAGAAACCGCTCCACCCACCCCACGAAAAACTGTATTTTGTAATCGGAAGTCATCCGTTTCTCACGCAGCCACACCGCGTATGCTTCCAACTCGCTGTTCATTCCCACCCTGCCTTCTGTATCAAACTGATTTCTTGCAGTTTACACGTATCGCCAAACACAATACCCGACTATGCAACCAGTCTAATATCCAGGTAATACCTGCCAATCACGACCCTGCCAACCGACGTGCGAATATCCAGCCCCCTGGATATCAAACCATCCTTATATCCGAGTAATGGCCTGGTTATACCGAGCCATAGCAGCAACCATCGCCGACCTCTTGACTATCGGCCCACCCGTGTTTACCATATGACACAATGACTTATACTTATTAGGGTTCTGACCTTGACCAGCGACACTATGAAAAGATTTGCAATATCCGTGCCCGAATTCCCTGTTTTTGTGTATGGTCAGATATAGAATTGTAGCCCAAAATATTCTTGACTCACACATGTAATTGTGTGGTATTATGTGTGATGGGAGGATAAGCAAATGGCAACAAATTTAGCAATTGATGAGGGGCTCCTCTCTGATGCACTGAAGATCGGAAAGCTGAAGACGAAGAAAGCTACGGTCAATGAGGCGCTACGCGAGTTTATCCAGCGTCGGAAACAGAAGGAAATTCTTAAGCTCTTTGGTTCTATCGAATTTGCCCCTGATTATGATCACAAAAAAGGACGATCCAGACATTGATTGTACTCGTGGATACAACCATCTGGTCCCTTGCTCTCCGTCGGCAGCGCCCTGAGCCGAATGAACAGATGCTGATCAACGAATTGGCAGAACTGATCAATGAATTTCGTGCTTGTTTGATAGGCCCCGTTCGGCAAGAGGTCCTTTCAGGCATCCCCAGCCCTAAGCAATTCGAAATGATAAGGCAGCATCTATCAGCATTTGAAGACCTTCCCATTCTTGAAGCTGATTACGAACAAGCTGCGCGTCTATTCAACGCTTGCCGTAAAAAAGGTGTGCAAGGGTCGCATATTGATTTCCTAATATGTGCTGTGGCAATGCGGCATTCAGCCCCTGTTTTTACGACCGACAAAGACTTCAAGAATTACGCCTTGCACCTTGACATTGAACTACACAAACCGAGGATGGGCTAACAACCACATTCAACGGCCAAGCCGATTCCGTCACGCTGGTTGCAACCCGAGCTGCTGGCAAATGGCTCGTATCGACGCTGCCAGGCATTTCCAAATCAACCAGCGCGCCAGCCGGCGCTTCGCGCCGACTCGGCTTGCCGCTGATGTGGAGCGTCTGATATGACTTCCTAAGTCAAGTGCGATGACGGAGTATTTCTTACATGATTTCCTCCTCTCATCGATCCAGGCTCCAAGCAGAGGCGGGGCCAGTAATGCCGACGGTTGATCCTGCTGATATCCGTGGGTTGGTTACCAC
>JAQAZP010000008.1:0-39740 GCA_032127265.1 Acidobacteriota bacterium | reverse complement strand
ATGCGGGCAACGATATCGAGAAAGCCCAGCGCGGCATCATCTATATCGACGAGGTCGACAAGATCAGCCGCAAGAGCGAGAACCCCTCGATCACCCGCGACGTCTCGGGGGAGGGGGTCCAGCAGGCCCTGCTCAAGATTCTCGAAGGCACGGTGGCCAACGTCCCGCCCCAGGGCGGGAGGAAACACCCCCACCAGGAGTTCTTCCACGTGGACACCACCCACATCCTGTTCATCGTCGGCGGCGCTTTTGTCGGCCTGGACAAGATCATCGAGCAGCGGGTGGCCACAAAATCGCTCGGCTTCACCGCCGACGTGGAAAGCGGCAAGGACCGGGAGGACAACCTGATCAAACAGGTAATGCCCGAAGACCTGATCAAGTTCGGCCTGATCCCCGAATTTGTCGGGCGGTTGCCGGTGGTGGCCACTCTGCAGCACCTGGATGAACACGCGCTGCTGCGGATCCTCACCGAGCCGAAAAATGCCCTGACCAAGCAGTATGCGAAAATCTTCGAGTTCGACAACGTCACCCTGACCTTTACTCCCGAAGCCCTGGAGGCCATCGCCTCTGAGGCGGCACAGCGCAAACTGGGGGCACGGGGGCTGCGGGTGATCATGGAGGAGCGGATGCTGGAAGCGATGTACAGCCTGCCCTCCAAAACCGGAGTGACCGAGTGCGTGATCACCCGGGAGACCGTGGTGAACAAGGAAAGCCCGATAATCATTTATGAGAAGGCCGGTTGAGCTGGACCAGGACCGGCCCCGAGAACCTGTTATTGCCCCACGATTCCGGCTGCATTCCGTGGGACCCGCTGAAACAAGTGATAGCGGGCCATGGCGGCGGTCCCCAACTTGAACCCCTGACCGTGGCCATCGTATTACCGTATCTAAACATCAGGCCGGGTGTTGCCGACAAGGAGGGAGACCGGCGAACGGTTGATCCCCTCGATCGGATTCAGGCGCCCGGAGGTGCCACATGACAGACTCCAGAAAATCACATCTCGAAAACTACGTTACCCTGCCCCTCATCCCCCTGCGGGACGTGGTGATCTTTCCCCACATGATGATGCCCTTCGTGGTGGGCCGGGAACTTTCGATCAAGGCGGTGGAGAACGCCCTGCTGCTGGAAAAGCGGATCTTTCTTTCAGCGCAAAAGGATGCGTCGGTGACCCGTCCCGGGTTCGATGACATCTACGAGACCGGCGTGGTGGGCAGCGTGGTGCAGAGCCTCAAGCTGCAGAACGGGCACATCAAGGTGTTGATGGAAGGGCTGGTCCGGGCACGGATGCTGGAACTGCGTGATGAATCCGGTTACATGGAGGTGCTGACCCGGATTCTGCCCGCCGAAGAGGTGGAGGGCCCGGAGTTAGACGAGCTGATGAAGGAGGCCATCTCCCGCTTCGAGAAATACATCAAGATCAGCCAGAAACTGCCCGGCGATGCCATCGTCTCGGCGGTGCGCATCGAGAATGTGGGCCGGCTGGCCGACACCCTGGCCGCCAACATGATCCTCGACGTGGGGGCCAAGCAGGAACTGCTGGAGACCCTCGATCCCGGCAGGCGGCTGCAGCTGGTCACCGACATGCTGGGCCAGGAGATTGGCAAGCACAAGGTAGACCGCAAGATCGACGGTCGGGTGAAGCGGCAGATGGAGAAGGCCCAGAAGGAGTATTACCTCAACGAGAAGTTGAAGGCGATCCAGAAAGAGCTGGGCCGGGGCGAGGGCAAAGAGGACGAGGTCGAGACCTACCAGACCCGGATCGGAGAAGCCGGAATGCCCAAGGACGCCCGGGAAAAGGCACTCCAGGAGCTCAAGCGTCTGGAATCGATGCCGCCGGTGTCGGCCGAGGCCACCGTCTCCCGCAACTACCTCGACTGGCTGCTGGCTGTACCCTGGAAGAAGAGGTCCCGTGAACTCCGGGACATCGACAGGGCTGAAGTGGTGCTCGACGAGGACCACTACGGACTGCTCAAGGTCAAGGAACGGATCCTCGAATTCCTCGCCGTGCGGCAGCTGGTGAAGAAGACCAAGGGAACCATCCTCTGCCTCGTCGACCCGCCCGGCGTGGGCAAGACCTCGCTGGCCAAGTCGGTGGCCCGGGCCACCGGCCGCAAGTTCGTCCGCCTCTCCCTCGGCGGTGTGCGCGACGAGGCCGAGATCCGCGGCCACCGCCGGACGTATATCGGGGCCTTCCCCGGCCAGATCATCCAGATGATGCGCAAGGCCGGCACGCGGAACCCGGTGTTTCTGCTCGACGAAGTGGACAAGATGAGCATGGACTTCCGCGGCGACCCCTCGGCGGCTCTGCTGGAAGTGCTCGACCCGGAGCAGAACAACGCCTTTCTCGATCACTACCTCGACACGGAGTTTGACCTTTCGCTGGTGATGTTTATCGCCACGGCCAACGTGATGCACACCGTGCCGCCGGCGCTCCGTGACCGGATGGAAGTGCTCCACCTTTCCGGCTACACGGCCAACGAGAAGCTGGAGATCGCCAAGCAGTTTCTGGTGGGTAAGCAGCTGGAAGCCCACGGCCTCACCGGCAAGGGGATCAACTACACTGACGACGGGATCAACAGGATCATCGACCGCTACACCCGGGAGGCCGGGGTGCGGAACCTCGAGCGGGAGATCGCCAATATCCTGCGCAAGATCGCCCGCAAGGTGGTTCAGGCCAAGGGCCATTTCGGCGTGGCGGTGGACGCGGACGTGGTGCGGGACTACCTCGGCGTACCCAAGTTCCGGGAGAGCATGCTCGAGGAAAAGAGTCAGGTGGGATTGGCCAACGGCCTGGCCTGGACCGAGGTGGGCGGCGAAGTGCTGACCACCGAGGCCACGCTGATGCCCGGCAAGGGCAAGCTTTCCATCACCGGCAAGCTGGGCGAGGTGATGCAGGAGTCGGCCCGGGCGGCCATGAGCTACGTCCGCTCCAGGGCCGAGCGCCTGGGCATCGATCCCGATTTCCACCAGCACTTCGACGTGCATATCCATGTTCCCGAGGGAGCGATCCCCAAGGACGGTCCCTCGGCCGGCATCACCATGGCCGTCTCCCTGATCTCGGCACTGAAGAAAGTGCCGGTGCGGCGCGATGTGGCGATGACCGGCGAAATCACCCTTCGAGGAAAAGTGCTGCCCATCGGCGGCGTCAAGGAAAAGCTGCTAGCTGCCCACCGGGCCGGCGTGAAGTCCATTATCCTGCCCAAGGACAACGAGCAGCATCTTCAGGACATCCCCGAGGAAGTGCTCAGGGAACTGGACGTATCGCTGGTGGAGTCGATGGACGAGGTGGTTGACCTCGCCCTGGTCCGCCAGGCACACCCCAACGAACCCTTAGGCGAGGACGGCGACAAGGAACGGCCGCTGCCGCTGAAGAAGGAGAGACCTTCCTCCGAAGGGCCCGTGGCCCACTAACCCGAACGCCTCACCGCAGATCTGCTGCAAGCCTTTTTTAGCGGGCCAGCGGGCGAGGGCTTCGGACGGCACATCAATTGAATCAGGGAAATGAAGATCAAATCGGCCACACTGGCGCGTAGTTTTGCCGCTCCGGGTGAGGGGTTCATCAAGGACAACCTTCCGGAGGCGGCGTTCATGGGGCGGAGCAACGTGGGGAAGTCCAGCCTGATCAACGGGCTGCTTCGCCGCAAGAAACTGGCCCGCACCAGCCAGACACCGGGCAAGACCAGGCTGGCCCACTTCTACCTGGTGAACGAGAGGTGCTACTTCGTCGATCTGCCGGGCTACGGCTACGCCAAGGTCTCGAAGACGGAGCAGGAAAAGTGGAAGATCCTGGTGGAGGGATATCTGAGCCAGCGGAAGCGGCCGTTGATCGCCCTGCTGCTCCTCGATTGCCGGCACCAGCCCACGGCGGCCGACCGGCAGCTCAAGGACTGGCTGGAGCACAATGATCTGGGCTACCTGGTGGTGCTGACCAAGTCGGACAAGCTCTCCCGGTCACGCGTGCAGCGTGCCGCGGCGGAGATCAGGAGGGATTTTCTGGAGCGCCGCGCCGTGCCGGTGCTTCCGTTTTCATCGAAAGACGGGACCGGCCGCGACGAGTTGTGGAAAGAGCTGGACCTCCGGTTTCGAGAACCGGCTGACCGGACGGAGGGGGAGGGCCCGAATGACGAGACAAACCGTTTAACGGATTGATATACATTTTTGAGGACACGCCCGGAGACGGTTGACGGCACCAGGCGATTTTTCAGAACAGACGAGGACTTGACATGGACATCACTGAACTTAAAGAAATGAACATCACCAAACTGGTGGCCATCGCCAAGGACCTCAGTGTCCCTGGCGCCACGGGCATCAGGAAGCAGGAACTGATCTTCAAGATCCTCGAGGCCCAGACGGCCAAGAACGGTCTGATCTTTTCCGAAGGGGTGCTGGAGACGCTGCCCGACGGCTTTGGTTTTCTCCGCGCGCCCGATTACAACTACCTGCCCGGGCCGGACGATATCTACGTTTCGCCGTCCCAGATCCGCAAGTTCGACCTGCGGACCGGTGACACCATCTCGGGCCAGATCCGGCCGCCCAAGGAAGGCGAGCGCTACTTTGCCCTGATCAAGGTCGAAGCGGTGAATTTCGAGCACCCGGACATGGCCCGGGAGAAGATCTTCTTCGACAACCTCACCCCGCTCTACCCCGAGGAACGGATTGTCCTGGAGACCGCACAGGATGACCTCTCGGCCCGGGTGATGGACCTGATGACCCCCATCGGCAAGGGCCAGCGCGGTCTTATCGTGGCTGCCCCGCGCACCGGTAAGACCATGCTGCTCCAGACCCTGGCCCACAGCCTGGAGGTCAATCATCCCGAGTGCGTGCTGATCGTGCTGCTGATCGATGAGCGTCCGGAGGAAGTCACCGACATGCAGCGTTCGGTGAAGGGCGAGGTGATCAGCTCGACCTTTGACGAGCCGGCCCAGCGTCACGTCCAGGTGGCCGAGATGGTCATCGAGAAGGCCAAACGGCTGGTGGAGCACAAGAAGGACGTGGTGGTGCTGCTCGACTCGATCACCCGGCTGGCCCGGGCGTACAATACCATCGTCCCGCCCAGCGGCAAGGTCCTCTCCGGCGGGGTGGATTCCAACGCGCTGCAAAAACCGAAGCGCTTTTTCGGCGCCGCGCGAAACGTGGAGGAGGGCGGAAGCCTGACCATCATGGCCACTGCGCTGGTGGAGACCGGCAGCCGGATGGACGACGTGATCTTCGAGGAGTTCAAGGGCACCGGCAACATGGAGATCCACCTCGACCGCAAGCTGGTGGACCGCCGGATTTTCCCCGCCATCGACATCCTCAAGTCGGGCACCCGCAAGGAAGAGCTGCTGCTGAGCAAGGATGAGCTGAACAGGACCTGGGTCCTGCGCAAGGTGCTCAATCCGCTCTCCTCGGTGGAGGCCCTGGAGCTGCTGGTGGACAAACTGGGCAAAACCAAGAGCAACGCCGATTTCCTCGGTGCCATGCAGGACCTCGGCTGAACCCGATTTTGTCGTTGAACCGGCCGGGAACGAAGAGTATAATCTGCGCTTTATCACCGGGAACGATCCTGTCCCCCGTGAATGCGCGATGTGAGGAATGGATATGAGAGAAGGAATTCACCCTGAGTACAAAGAAGTGGTCGTGACCTGCGCCTGCGGCGAGGAGTTCACCACCAAATCCACCAAGGACAATCTCCGGCTGGAGATCTGCTCCAACTGCCACCCCTTCTTCACCGGTAAACAGAAGCTGGTGGACTCCGCCGGTATGGTGGAGAAGTTCGAGCGCCGTTACGGCAAGAGGGGCGAAAAGTCCGCCGAGAATTAGACCCTCCCGGCCAGCCATTCACCCTCTTCCCGCACCGCGGAATTCTCTCTTCGGCTTTCCGGCAGGGCATGGACCATGCTGCAGAATCTCCAGGAGCTTGAAAAGACCTACGAGGCGCTCACCGCCCGTCTGGGCGATGCGGAGCTGCTGGCCAACCGGGATGAGTACCGGAAAGCCACTCGAAGACGGTCGGAGCTGGAGCCGGTGGTGGAGTGCTACCGCAAGTATCGCCGTGTCGAGCAGGAACTGGCCGACACCGAGCAGATGCTCGAGGAGATGGGCCGTGAAGAGGGCGATGCAGAGATGCGCGACCTGACCCGTCTGGAGGTCGAAACCCTGCGCACACAGCAGCAGCAGCTCATCGCCGACCTCAAGGTCATGCTGCTGCCCAAAGATCCAAACGACGAGAAGAACGTGCTGCTGGAGATCCGGGCCGGCACCGGCGGGGAAGAAGCGGCGCTCTTTGCCGCCGAGATCTACCGTATGTACAGCCGCTACGCCGAGCGCAAGGGCTGGAAGCGCGAGGTGATGTACACCAACGAAACCGGTATCGGCGGTCTGAAGGAGGTCGCGGTGCTGGTGGAGGGCGACCAGGTGTTCAGCCGGCTGAAATACGAAAGCGGGGTGCACCGGGTCCAGCGGGTGCCCCAGACCGAGGCCAGCGGCCGGATCCACACCTCGGCAATCACCGTGGCGGTGATGCCCGAAGCCGAGGAAGTGGACGTGGAGATCGACGAGGACGAACTGCGCATCGACCGCTTCTGTTCCTCGGGCCCCGGCGGCCAGTCGGTGAACACCACCCAATCGGCGATCCGCATCACCCACCTGCCCACCGGGCTGGTGGTCTCCTGCCAGGACGAGAAGTCCCAGCACAAGAACAAGGCCAAGGCGCTGCGCGTGCTTCGTTCTCGGCTGCAGGACATCGCCATGCAGGAGCATGAGCAGGCCCAGTCCGCCGTCCGGCGCAGCCAGGTGGGCAGCGGGGATCGCAGCGAGAAGATCCGCACCTACAACTTCCCCCAGAACCGGGTCTCCGACCACCGCCTGAGCCTCACCGTCCACCGTCTCGAGCAGGTGCTCGACGGCGACCTGGACGAGTTCATCGACGCGCTGATCGCCCATGACCAGGCCGCGCAGCTAAAAGACAGCGCCACTACCTGAGTACCCGAGATGATCGACTCCACGCCGGTCACCATCCGCCAGGCTCTGATCCGGGCCGCCGGTGAGCTGACAGCGGCAGGCGGCACATCCGCGGTGCTGGACGCTGAACTGCTTCTGGCCCACACCCTTGCCTGTGAGCGGGACCTCTTTTTTCTTGAGCCCGAGCGTTTGTTGAGTACCCCGGACCTGGAACGGTTTGAGACGTCGGTGGCCCGGCGGTCCGCCGGCGAGCCGCTGCAGCACATCACCGGAGTCCAGGAATTCTGGTCCCTGGAGTTCCAGGCCGACGGGCGGGCGCTGATTCCGCGTCCCGAAACCGAGCACCTGGTGGAGGCGGCGCTGCAGCGGATCCCGGCCGACGCCGATGCCCACGTGCTGGATCTCTGTACCGGCAGCGGTATCGTGGCGGCCGTGCTGGCCCGGGAGCGGCCCCGGGCTTCTATCACCGCCGTTGACATCAGTACCGCGGCACTTTCCCAGGCCGCGGAAAACCTGGGGCGGCTGGCCCTGGACCAGCGGGTCAGCCTGCTTCACGGCGATCTCTTCGAGCCCCTGGACCCGCCGGAACCCCGTTTCCACCTGGTCACTGCCAATCCCCCTTACATCAGCCAGGCCGAGCTGACGGAGCTGGACCGCGAAGTGCGCGACCACGAACCGCTGGCGGCGCTGGACGGCGGGCCGGACGGCCTGACTGTGATCCGCCGGATCATCAGTGAAGCCGGTGTCTGGCTCCGCCCAGGCGGCTGGCTGCTGATGGAAGTGGGTGCCGGGCAGTGGGGCACGGTGGAGAAAATCGCCCTGGCTGCCGGCGGCTGGGGCCAGCCCAACTGGCTCCGCGACCTGGCCGGCTACCGCCGGGTGCTTTGCCTGTCCCGGGAAACCACGACACGCCGCTGATTACGGAGAATCCCGGCAGGTCCCGGCCCGGGCCGCCGGGTGTCTGCCCCTCTACCGGCCCGCGCGCCGCTTCACCGGTTCGAGCACGAAGCGACGGAAGAGGTGGTTGGACATGATGGCCTGGCGGATCGTTTCGAAGCCGTAGAAGAAGGCGATGATGTTGGCCAGCAGGCCGAGAGCGGCCAGCTTCCGCGCCATCGCCCGGCGAGCCACCTTCTGCTCCACCCGGAAGGCGCGGCGGAGCATGCGCCGCCGCCGGGGTCCCGGGATCTCGGGGGTCTCGAACACCGGCACGTTGCTGTGCCGCGGGTCGAGGTTCAGGTATTCCTCGGGCGGCATCAGCAGGAGCCCCCGCCGGCTGAGCTCCTCGTACATCTCCGTGCCCGGGTAGGGGATGATGTTGTTGAACGAGACCACGTCGACCGGGTACTCGAGGGCCAGCCTGAACGACTGTTCCACGTCCTCCATGGTTTCGCCGGGCGAACCAGTGAGGAAAAAGAGCATCACGCTGTAGCCGAGCTCGCAGGCCAGCGCGATGGTCTCGCGGATCCGTTCCAGCTTCTCACCCTTCTTCAACAGCTTCAGCGCCTTCTGCGTGCCGGCTTCCACGCCGATGCCCACGCGCCAGAACCCGAGTTCCCGCATCCGCGCCAGTATCTCGCGGTCCGTCTGGTCGGCCCGAATGCCGTTGTCGCAGCTCAGGCGACAACCGCTGAGCCCGCGCTGCTCCATGCCGTCGCAGATGGCGAAGACCCGTTCCCGCCGCGCCGTGAACCCGTCATCGACGAAGGAGAAGTCACGCACGCCGCCGGAATACCAGTACTCCATCTCGTCCAGCACCCCCTCGACGGCGCGGTAGCGAAACCGCTTGCCCATGATCAGGCCGGAGGCGCAGTAGGTGCAGCGGAAGGGGCAACCGCGGGAACTGCAGATGGAGATTTTCAGCCGCTTGTTCACCGTGCGCTCGGTGAACTTTTCCAGCTCGAACCCCTGGTAGCGGGGAAAGGCGAGGGTATCGAGGTCGGCGACGGGCGCCGGCGGCGGGTTGCTGACCACAGTGCCGTTTCGGCGGTAGATCAGGCCCGGGATCTCCTCCGGCGGCCCGCCGGAGACGAGGCCGGCGATCGCCGACTCGCCCTCGCCGACCACAGCCAGGTCGACGGCGCGGCAGTCCTCGAGGACTCGTCCGCCGAAACACGAGGGGTGCGCTCCGCCGCAGACCACGGCCGGCGACGGGTGCCGCTGTTTCAGGTTTTCGAGAATCTGATAGGTCTGCCGGTAGCCGGCGGAGTACATCTGCACGGCCACCAGGTCCGGCCGGAACTGCCGCACCCTGTCGTCGAGTTCCTGCTCATTGTAGCCGAGGTTGGCGTCGAACACAGCCGTCTCGGCTCCGGCGGCGCGCGCGGCCTCCGCGAGATAGCCGAGGCCCACCGGGAGCTCGGTGAAGTAGAAGCTCGAGATTCGCAGCGGAATGTAGAAGAGGATTTTTCTGAACATTGTTTACCCCGCAGGGCGCGGACACCCCAGCGTCCAAACCAAGAACATTAATAACAGTACGCGATGGACAAACACAAGAGCCATGACCTGCGGCGTCTTGAAATAGTCCGGCAGGGACCGGCCCCGGAGGTTGCCGCCACCTCGGGGGCCGGTCGCTCCTCGATCTCGGCTGCAGATTCGGCAACATGATCACTGCGCTGAACGGTTTCGGCTTGTACCACGGCGTGGACATCTCCAGCGTGGTCATCGCCACGGCCACCGAGCGTTTCGCTGGCCAGGAGCACATGGCCTTCACCTGCGCCGACATCACCAGGTTTGAACCGGACCGCCGCTTGGACAATCGGCCGGCCGCCGATTATAATCCGCACCTCATTTCTACTTGTGTACAGTGACCGGGAAAGGGTGATCGATGGACAAACTGCTAATCAGGGGCGGGAAGAAACTGAACGGGACGGTCACCGTCTCCGGGGCCAAGAACGCCCTGCTGCCGGCCATGGCCGCTTCACTGCTCACCGACAAGACGCTGGTGTTGCGCAACGTCTCCACCGTCCGCGACGTGGGGACCATGATCCGCCTGCTGGAGATGCTGGGCAAAACCGTGAAGTGGATCGATCAGGAAACGGCCATCTCAATCAGCAATGGCGGCGAAACCGGCACCGGCGAGGTGCCCTACGACCTGGTGAAGACCATGCGAGCCTCGGTGCTCTGTCTCGGGCCGCTGCTGGCCCGCAGGGGCAGCGCCCGGGTCTCGCTTCCCGGCGGTTGCGCCATCGGCGCCCGGCCGGTGGATCTGCACCTCTACGGTCTGGGCAAGATGGGCGCCAGGGTGGCCATCGAGCAGGGCTACATCGAGACCTCGGCCCCGCAACTCTTCGGCACCGAGATCTTTCTCGACAAACCCACGGTCACCGGCACCGAGAACCTGCTGATGGCCGCATCCCTGGCCGACGGGGTTACCGTGATCCGCAACGCGGCCCGTGAGCCGGAGATCTCCGATCTGGTGCGGCTGCTGGGGGCCATGGGCTGCCGGATCGAAGGGGAGGGGACCGCCACCCTCACCATCGAGGGGGTAAAAGAACTGGGCGGGGCCGACCACCAGGTGATACCCGACCGGATCGAGGCCGCCACCTATCTCATCGCCGGGGCCATGGCCGGGGGCAAGGTGCGGGTGGAGGGCTGCGGCCCGGAGTTGATGCCCGCCCTGCTCGGACTGCTGGAGAACGCCGGTGTGGTCCTGGAGATCGGCGAGAAGTCGATCACCATCACCGGCGGCAAGGAGCTCACCGGCCGGGACATGGAGACCAGGCCCTTCCCCGGCTTCCCCACTGATGTTCAGGCCCAGTACATGGCCCTGATGACCCAGGCCAAAGGGACCAGCGTGATCACCGAGCAGGTCTTCGAAAACCGCTTCATGCACGTGGCCGAATTGCGCCGCCTGGGGGCCAGCATCCGGGACAGCGGCCGCACCGCGGTGGTGGAGGGGCCGACACAGCTCAACGGCGCCCAGGTGATGGCCACCGACATCCGGGCCAGCGCTTCCCTGGTGCTGGCCGGTCTGGCCGCCACCGGCGAAACGCTGATCGACCGTATCTACCACCTGGACCGCGGGTACGAGAAACTGGAAGAGAAATTTGGCGCTCTGGGAGCCGATATCGAGCGGATCACCGACCGCTGAGGAGGAACTCCATGGCCACCGACTGCCTGTTCTGCAAGATCGTCGCTGGAGAGATACCGGCCAACGTGGTCTACCGGGACGACTATGTGCTGGCTTTCGAGGACATCAATCCCCAGGCCCCGACCCACACGCTGATCATCCCCAGCGAGCACATCGCCACCCTCGATGAACTGGACGAGGGCAAGGAGGCCATTGCCGGAAAGATCCTGGTGGCGGCGCGGAACATCGCCCGGGAGAAGGGTCTGGATGACCGGGGCTACCGCCTGGTGGCCAACTGCCTCGAATCGGCGGGCCAGACCGTCTTCCACATCCACTTTCACCTCCTCGGCGGAAGAAATCTCGGCTGGCCGCCGGGTTGATCCTGTCAATAAACACTTGCAATGGACCTGGAAAAGCACATATAATTCCGGGTCTTTTGTGGTTATCGAGCTTTAACGTTCTATGTTTTCAATGACTTAGACGGTTCGCCGCCGGCAGTCAGTATGGCGGTGGGCGTTCGCATCACGTCCGGAGGAATTCCCATGGCACACGTCATCACCGAAGAATGCATCGCCTGTGCGGCCTGTGAGGCCGAATGCCCGGAAGAGGCCATCAGCGAGGGCGATCCCATTTTCATCATCAATGCCGAACAGTGCACCGATTGCGGTGCCTGCGCTGAAGTCTGTCCTGTGGAGTGCATCACTGCTCCCAAATAGACGGCCGGACCCACGGTGACACAAAAAACGGGGTGGTTTTCCATCCTGTTTTTTGTGTACCGCCATTGAACAGTTTCGGATCATCTTCAGCTCCAGTCCGCTTTTTCTCTCCTGTACCCGGTTCTAGTACACTCCTGTAACCAAAGTCAAAGTCTTGTCGAATCCGCCCCTCCGCGCCAATTTTCCGGCTCTTTCCTCTTGCCCCCTTAGCCATTGAAAAAAGAACACTTGGACCTTTTCCGCCTTTTCCCCACCGCTGGCATCGACGTTGCTCTCTCCAAAGGGCGTGTGGGTTGTGCAACCGAATGCCGGCGGTCCGCAACGGACCCCGTGCGAGGGAGGGGGCCGGCGATGTTTAGACTCTTCTGGAACAGATCGCGGTGTACCGATTGCGGGGTGTGCGTTGACGGTTGCCTCCGGGACTGCATCCGCCGCGGGGCGGGCGGAACCATGATCGGCGGCGGCCACGCCTGCGCCGGTTGCGGGTTCTGTGTCGAAGGCTGCCAGGGCGGTGCCCTGCGCCTGGTCTGGGACCGCACGGCCACCGATGCCTCCATCGTTCCCGAAGAAGAGGACTTTTACCCCGAGATCCCCCACTTCCTCAAGGAGTTGATGCAGTTGGGCCGGCCGGGCAAGGTGCGGGCGACCATGTTCGACTGTATCAGTCTGCTTCCCCCCGACGAGGAGGCGCGGCAGGGTGTGCGCCGGGTGGTTTTCCGCGACCGCTTTGACGTGCACCAACCGTTCATGTACGCCACCGAGGAACTGCGCCGGTTCTCGCTTTCCAGTACCGGCGACCTCAGTGGTGTGTGTCACACCACGCCCGGGTCGATCACCCGCAAGATCCAGTCGGAAAGCCGGCATTGTATTCCCGAGGGAGAGAGCGCCGGCAGCTGCGCCGGTCCTGATTGCCGGGATTGCCGGCTCTGCAAGGCAGCGCTGGAAGAAGGCGTGGACGGGGTCTGCCTTTCGGGCAATGACTGGTCCGCCGCACCGGACGACGGTTTCGAAAACTGCCAGTTGACCCTGGCTCGCTGCCCTTACCTGCTGCAGAAACCCGCGTCCGCCTGAAGCGGTTCCAAAACCTCGTCTGAGGCTCAATGGCTGCGTTGCGCCCCGATGAGAAATGCTCACATACCATCAAAAAGCAAGTGCACTTTTCGTCAGCCGTCGCTTCGCTCTCGAACCACAGCCGAGGTTTTCAGATCTCTGTCAGATGATCCCCCGTCCTGTTGCACCTGTGCTACAATCCTCGCTCGCCTGACAGCCGTGAAACCATACCCAGGGTGACCTGATGGACCGATCCGCTGCCGATGTTTTTGAAGAACTGCTGACCCGGGTGGAGAAACCGGCCCGCTATGTGGCCGGTGAGCAGGGAGCCCCGCGGGACCCCCGGCCCGGGCCGGACCAGGTGCGTGTGGCACTGGTGTTCCCCGATACCTACGAGATCGGCATGTCGCACCTCGGGCTGCGCATCCTGCGCCACGTGCTCGAGGAGCGGGCAGGGGTTTTTGTCGACCTGGTCTTTTCCCCGTGGACCGACATGGAGCGGGAGATGCGCCGGGCTGGTGTGCCGTTGCTGGGCCACTTCAGCCGGATAGCGGTGCGCGAATTCGACCTGGTGGGGTTCTCGCTGCAGAGCGAGCTGACTTACACCACGGTGCTCAACCTGATCGACCTGGCCGGGCTGCCGCTGCACGCCGCCGAGCGCGGCCAGGACGGGCCGGTGGTGATGGCCGGCGGCCCCTGTGCCTGGAACCCCGAGCCGCTGGCCGACTTCATCGATCTCTTCTTCATCGGTGACGGTGAGGAGGGGTTGCCACAGTTGGCGGACCTTGCCCTGGCGGTGGGCCCGGTGCGTCAGGGTAACCGCGGCCGCTTTCTCGAGGCTGCCGTGGGAGTGACCGGAGTCTATGTCCCGTCCATCCCCTCTTCGGACGGCGTGGAGCGCCGGCTGCTCACCGAACTGTCTCCGGAGCACATCCCCGCCCGGCCGCTGGTGCCGATCACCGGCATCTCCCAGGACCGGCTGGCCCTGGAGATCATGCGCGGCTGCAGCCGCGGATGCCGTTTCTGCGGCGCGGGCTACATCTACCGCCCGGTGCGCGAACGGGATCCCGACCAGGTGGTTGAAGCGGCCGTGCGGGGAATCGAGGCCAGCGGCTGGGAGGAGGTGGGGCTGGTCTCACTCTCCAGCTCGGATCACAGCCGGATCGAGGAGCTGATCGCGAAGCTGAACAACCGCATGGCCTGTCGCCGGGTGTCGGTGTCGCTTCCTTCGCTGCGCGCCGACAAGTTCAGTCCCGAGCTGGCCCGGCTGGTCAAGGCGGTACGCAAGAGCGGCTTCACCTTTGCCCCGGAGGCGGGTACCGAGCGGTTGCGGCGGGTGATCAACAAGAACCTCAGCCGGGAGGAACTGCTGGAGACGGTGGCCACGGTCTATGCCGAGGGCTGGAAACTGGTCAAGCTCTACTTCATGATCGGGCTGCCCGGGGAACGTGAGGAGGACCTGGAGGGGATCATCGACCTGGCTGAAGCGGTCTCGCGGCTGGGCCGTGGGGGCAAGGGCCGTCCGGGCCGGGCCAATGTCAGCCTCTCACCCTTCGTGCCCAAGCCCCACACCCCGTTCCAGTGGGCTGCCTTCGGGCCGGTGGGTGAACTGAAACGCCATCTCTCCCGGCTGCGTGAGCGGTTGTCACGCATCCCCGGCATCTCGGTCAAGTGGCACGAACCGGAACTGGCGCTGATCGAGGCGGTGCTGGCCCGAGGTGGCCGCAATACCGGGCGGGCACTGGAGCTGGCCTGGCGCAAGGGGCTCAAGCTGGAGAGCTGGAGCGAGAACTGCCAGCCGGCGGTCTGGGCCGAAGCTTTCGCGGAGGCCGGCATCGACCCGCAGCAGGAGACCGCGGAACGGGACCCCGAGGCCACGCTGCCCTGGGATTTCATCCACACCGGGCTGCGCCGGTCGTTCCTGGTCAAGGAGTGGCAGCGGGCACTGGCCGAGGAGGAGACCCCGGACTGCCGCACCGGGGGCTGCACCGGCTGCGGGCTGAGCAAGGACGAGTGCGATTTCCTGCGCCGCGAAATCGATGGCACAGGGCCTGAAGTTTCAGCGCCGGCTGGAGTGGACAGTACCGCGGCGGCGCCGCCGATGCCTGACGCGGATCCCCTGCTCTACCGCTTCACCTTTCGCAAGCAGGGGCCGGCGGTGCTCATCTCGCACCTCGACCTGATGCGGGCCTTCGAGCGCGGGGTACGGGCCGCGGGCCTGCGGCCCGATTATTCCAGGGGATTTTCGCCCCGTCCGCGGTTTTCCTATGCACCCCCGCTGCCGCTGGGCCATTCCGGTCTGGCCGAATTCTTCGAGGGCCGCTTCGTTGAACCGCTGGACCCGGAAATCCACCTGCGGGAGATCAACCGGGCCCTGCCCGAAGGGCTGCGGGTGACGGCCATCGAGTTCCTCCCCGGCCGCTGGTTGTCGCTCTTCGGCAAACTGGTCAGCGCCGAGTACCAGGTGGTCTTTCCCCAGGCCGGTGACGAAGGCCGGCCGTTACGCAGCCCCAGCGAGATTGCCGCGGCGCTGGAGCAGTTCGGGCACCGCGGCACCTGGCCGGTGGAATCGGTGGGCAAATCGGGCAAGCCGCGCACCGTGGACCTCAAGCAGGACGTTCTGCAACTGCAGCAGCGGGACGCTGAGGGGCAACCGGCCGTCTTCTTTCGGTTGCGGCTCAGCACCGGTGAACAGCCGGTGGCCGGGTGGCGTCTGGCACTCGGTGAAATCTTTGGCCTGGAGTCGGCCGAGGTGAACCGGTTACGGGTCACCCGTGCCGGTTTTAATACTTCTTCCCCGAGCCCCACCGGGACGTAACGGCAGGATATTTTTGGAGATCCGTGAGCGGGCCCGATGTTGAGAGGTGTGTGATGCGCGGATACCCTGGACACCGCCCGGGGCAACCCGGACGGCAGTTCGACGACTTCGAGGCCTCGAGCCTGTTCTGTCCCACTTGCCGGGCCGCTCAACCGGTGCGCCGCCGTTTGCTGCTGGTCCTTCCCACCGGTGACCTCTATGACTATACCTGCCGTGTCTGCGGCACCTCGGTGGGTTCACAGCAGAACATACAGCCGCCCCCCGACATCCAGGTGATCCCGGGTTGACTGTGACGCGTGCTGTCGCTGCTTTGCGCAACTCCCCGTGTTTCCCCCCGCTGCCGCCCGATCTGACTGGTCAAATTCCTGTTTAATGTGGCTGCCCAGGATGCCGATTCATAAGGGGACCATGCGTGTATGCATGGCAGTGACCTGGAGAGGGTGGATCATGGGTGAGAAAAGAGCTGCAATCGCGGCCCCGGCGATCCCGCTGGACGTGTTAGCGCCATCCGGGGTGCTCGGCGTGCTGGACGATCTGTCGAGTATGATTCTCGGCCAATTGGCCACCCGCCGTAAGCTTCAGGCCATCCTCGAAACATTGAGCGAACACATCGAGGTGGACAGTGCGCAGTTCGTCCTTGGTTGCCGCCTGGGAATGGACGGGCCGACCATGGCCGGCGCCACCGACCGCGGGGACGAACAGCTGGCCATTTCGCTCCGGGACTACCCGGGCATCCTCGAATCGTTGTCCAGGGGAAAAGGCACCGTGGTGGAAAACGGCGGCACTCTCGGCCGCTCCTCCCGGAGTGCCGGCGGCGGGTCATCGCTTTGCGTGCCGGTTTGCCGCAGCGGGGGCATCGTTGGCCTGCTCTGCGTCAGCACCTCGCGCGGAGAGGGCAGCTTCAGCTCCTGGGAAATCGACTTCTGCTCCATCCTGGCCAACATGGCCGGGGCCGCCTTGACCACCGCATCCTGATAATCAGTCAAACAGGTCGGGAAGTTCCTGCCGCACGATGGCCAGAACCGCAAGCTGAAGGTCCGGCTGCGGCTGCACGGCGTCGACGAGACGGATCCAGGGCCGCCGGAGCTGGAGAAACAGCTCACGCACGTTCTCCAGGTAGGTCTTTCTCTCGAAAGCCGACCGCTGTTCCCCCCGGCCGGCGATCCGCTCCAGTGCGGTGTCCACCGGCAGGTCGAGGAGAAAGGCCAGATCGGGCTGGGGTGCGAAGGATTCGTTTTCGGCCAGGATCGCTTCGGGATCCATACCCAGTGCGCCCTGGTATGCGGCGGTGGAGAGGTAGTAGCGGTCGAGGATCACCACCCGGCCGGCAGCCAGGTCGGGGCCGATGCCCTGGGCCACGTGCTGCCGTCGGTCCTCGATGAACAGCGCCGTCCCGGCCTCGGGGGCGATGCCCTTGCGCCCCTCGGTGATGATCCGCCGCAGTTCCTGACCTGCCGGGCCGTCGGTTGGTTCCCGGCGCAGCACGACGTCCGCCCCGGCCTCTTCGCGCAAACAGTGGGCCAGCCGGGCGGCGAGGGTCGATTTTCCGGAGCCGTCGATTCCCTCAAGTACGATCAGCCGGCCGTGGGCCGTTTGCGGCAGGAGTTCGGGAATCAGCACGAGGTCGGGCATCAGCGGGCTCTCCGCCCTGGACGGCGGTTTCTGTCCGGCGGATCGTCGGCGTTTTCCTGACTCTCTTCCGGGCCCTTCTCCGGCGCCGGCGGCTCGTCCTCTTCGACGGCGTGGAGGTAGATCATCGAGTGCATCCGGCCGGCAGTGCCGCCGGACTGGCGGTGTGAGTGAAAAAACCCCTCCGGCCCGTCGGTGGAGGGCAGTCCGCCGAAGATCGACCGTTCGTGCAGGCCGGCGGCTATCAACTGGGTTCGCACGGCGGCCTCCAGGTCGAGGTGCGGCCCGTCGGCTTCCTGGTGCAGGACGCCTTCCATGCCGCCCTCCGGCAGTGAGGCGGCCACTTTCTGGACCACCTCATCACCAACCCGGTAGCCCTGGTGTGAGATCGAGGGGCCGATAAAGGCCAGGAAGCGGCCGGCCTGGATCTGGAAAGACTCGGACATCCGCTGGACCACCTTCCCCGGCAGTCCGGCAGCGATGCCGCGCCAGCCGGCGTGTATCGCGGCCACCGTGGTGCCCCGGCGGTCGGCCAGCATCACCGGGACACAGTCGGCGGTGGCGATCACCAGGGCCAGGCCCGGAGAACGGGTCACCAGCGCGTCCCCTTCGCGGGGAAAGGTGGCGGCATGGGCTGGTGACCCCACCAGGTGCACGTCTGAACCGTGAACCTGCTCCAGCTGGACAATCCTGGCATAGGTTCCGCCGTCCATTTCCCGGGGCGGGGTTTTGTCCAGCGGGCTCCAGGCCTTGCTGCCAAAGAGGACGGTGAGGCGCAGGGGACGGCCGCCCTCGGCCCGGGCGGTGAACCAGGGACCGGAATCCCGATCCACGGTCTCGAGCCAGATACGGCGTTTGGCGGCCTTTTGGTGGTCCGGGCGGGCAGCGCCCCGGTTCGGCTGGTTGTCGGCGAGATGGCCGGCAGGACGGTTTTGCGGCCGGGGCTGCTGGTTCGTTTTCGTGTCCTGCTGGGCCCTGCCGGATTGACCGCGCTGCCGGTCGCGCTGACGGCGGTGCTGGCGACGCTCGGACTGGGCACCCTGGAGGCCCCCGGACTGGGCCGACTCTGCCCGCGGCTCCTGGCCCTGGCCCTGGTTGCCACCGGGCCGGTTCCGTTTATCCTGCTGCCGGTCCTGACCCGCTGCCTGCTGCCCCCCGGGCTTTCGATGGCGGTTGCCGCCGCGCCCGCTGCCTGATCCGCGATTGCCGCGGCCGCCCTCGTTCCTTGTCTCCTGGTTCATGTATTGGCTCCGTTGCCGCGAGGGCTGAAAAGGTTTTTCAGCACCATGCCGGCCATGCTCGGGTTCTCCACCATCCGGCGCTTGCAGTAGGCGATGGCGTCCGCCCAGTTGTCGGCGAAGGGGACGTAGAGGCGAACCACGTGGCCTTCGTTGATCAGCCGCTGCTGCAGTGCCTCTCGCGGAACACCGAGCAGCATCTGGAACTCGTAGCGTGACCTGGGGACCTGCCGATCCTCCAGGATCTGTCGGCTGCATTCGAGCAGGTTCTCATCGTGGGTGGCGATTTCCACCGTGTGCCCGCCGTCGATCAACTTGTGCAGCAGGACGAGGTAATTCTCCTTGATCTCCCGTTTGCGGGTGAAGGCCACTTCGGCCGGTTCATTGTAGATGCCGATGACCAGCCTGATCCTGGAAGGCAGGTCCGACAGGCCGTCGATGTCGGCTGCCGTGCGGAACAGCCGGGACTGCAGCACCGTGCCCAGCTGCTCGGCGGAATACTGCTCCCGCAGCCGGCGGTGCAGCCGCAGCGTGGCCGAGGTCAGGCGGTGGTCCTCCATGTCGATGGTCGCCCCCACGGCGGACCGGGCGGCCGCGGCCACGATTCTGCCGATGCTCTCCTCGGCCAGCCCCTGGTCAAGCTCCAGGCCCATGGCCGAAGGCTTGAGCGAAATGGTGCTCTGGCCCGGGTTTTCGATGAGGTCCACCAACCGCAGGTAGAGATCAACCTGCTTTTCCACTTCGCCGGCAGAGGCGGTCTCCTCACCGAGGATATCCAGGGTGGTGTGGATCCCGCGGTTATGGAACAGCTCCCGGGCTATGTCGAGCGCAGCCTGGATGCTGTCGCCCGCCACGTAGGGCCGGGCGAAGGACTTGACCAGGAATGGCGGGGTCAGCCGGTGGACGACGAACTGTTTGGCGCTGTCCCAGGCCCAACTCATGACGATCCGTTCTCCAGGTTGCTGGAAACACCCTGATATCAATCCTTTCACGACTTTACCCTGCCGGTTCGGAACCGGCAGAATAGCACTTTGCCCGGACCATTTCAACGCGGTCGGCCCTGGTTGCTTGCGCCGCGAGCCGCCTCTGTGCTATCTAGTTTACTTCGTTTTTCCTGTCCCCGTCAGCGCGGTTCACCTGCCGTTCCGCCGCTCGACTCCCCGGAGGTGCAGACACGGAGATGGATTCTTCCCAGAACCACGGGAACGGCAATGACCGTTCGGCCGAACACTGGCTGGAGGCCTACCGCAGCGGCGCGTACCTTGAGAACTGGCATTACGACCACCCCAGCCCCGAACTGGTGGCCCTGGTCAGCTGCGGTCTGATCAAGCCGGGGTCGCGGGTTCTGGAAGTTGGATGCGGCGCGGGCACCGATGCGATCTACCTCGCCGGAGCCGGAGTCAGCGTAACCGGTTGGGATATCTCCCAGACCGCCATCGATCTGGCCCGCGCGGCCGCTCGCACGGCCGGGGCCCGGGTCACCTTCCAGCGGGTGGACATCTTTTCGCCGATGGTTCCGCGAACCAACGTGGATGCGGTGATCGACCGCGGCTGCCTGCACAACATTCCCCTCGAGCAGTGGCCGGAATTCGCGCGCCGGGTTCACCGTTTCCTGCAGAAGGAGAGCGGCCTCTACTTTGTCCGCGGAAGCCGCGAGCCCTCCGTGGGACAGCAGATCTTCACTCCGATCATCCCGGAAAACGTGACCCGCGGGTTTTCCATGCGCTTCAGCTGGACCCGCATCGAGCCGTTCATGCTGCTGGCCAACGCCGGCCTGATCCCGGCGGCGATGGTGCTGATGCGCGCCAAGTCGAAGGTGGGATAGCGTGCCCCTCCCCCTTGAATTTTCTTGAATTTACCTTATATTCAAGGGAGAGCGATTCTGACCAGAAGTTGCCCCCGGTTTCGCACATTGTGCTCCCAAGCAACTTTTCCACAGAAATCGGCGGGATTTCATTGGGCGGACCGTAAAAGACGGCAGCCCGACATCTTCATAATTCTGATTCTAAAAGCAACATATAGTTGATTTTTCATCATTACCATCATTTGGAGGACCCGCATCATGAGTCCCTGGTGGAAGATGTGACGCCTGCGCCATACAACCAGCCGCCGTACTCGCCCTCCGGCGACACCGATACCGCCGATTGCACGGTGACCGGTGTGGCTCCCTGGGGAGGGGAACCTGCCCGGAGCTTTCCGGGCGGCGGGCGGTGATAGGTGATACAGGATGACCGGGAGCCCGGCCATGGCCGGGCTCCCTTTCCCCCGGAGGCCCCTGGTACCCCGGGGATGGCGATATTTCGCCCGAAAGGCAGGTTCCAGATGAAACTCCTCCGACACTCGATCTCTATCCTCGTCCTGTTTCTGCTCACCGTCCCGCTGGCCCCCGGCGCCCCGGCCCAGTCCCTGGACGGGCTGGCCTCGGCGCTGCGGCAGATTCCGGCGGCCGGAGAGGCGCTGGCCGCCGATACGGCGGACTATCTCGATGCCGGCGGCAGCCGCTGGCTGCGTCTTGAAGCGCGGGCCAACACCCACCGTGCCGGAAGGCAGGACGCCCCGGCCCTGGTGATGGGCCGCGACGGCAAATTGACCGTGTTCTGGCAGAGCCGGCGCCAGGAGGGCCGGGGCCACGAGTTGTACGCCCAACGGTTCGACCCCCAGGGCCGGCGCCGGGGCCTGGAAACGCGGCTCAACCAGGCGGTTCGTCCGGATCAGGCCGGGGTTTCGGGCACCATGCTGGCCGACGGCCGTACCGCGTTCTGCTGGGAGTCTCTGGGCCAGGACGGCAGTTTGGGCAGTGCGGTGATCCGTCTCTTCGGGGCCGGGCTCTCGCCTGTGTCAGATGAAACGGTGGCCAACGGACTGGTGCGGGGCAATCAGAGCGACACGGTCTGTGCGGCCCTGGCGGATGGTGGTTTTCTGGCCGCCTGGACCGGTCCTGGCGAGAACGGGAATCTGCCCCGGGCCTGGGCCCGCAGGTTCGATTCCTCGGGGCGGCCCGCCGGACCAGAGTTTCGACTGGGCCAGGCATCACTGGCCGGTGAACGGTTGCCGTCACTGGTCGTGTTTCCCGACAACGGGTTCGCCGCAGTATACGCCGCCCTCGACGCCCAGGGCCGCCCCGCGGGAGTTTTCGGCCGCAGCTTTGCGCCTGACGGCACCGCGGGCACACCGTTCAAGCTGAACAACGGCAATGATCTCGGCGCCATTGAACCGCTTCTTGCCCTCTCGCCCGACGGCCGTCTTCTCACCGCCTGGCTGGAGCATGGCGGAGAAGCCGTCGACTATGATGTGCGGGCCCGCCTGTTCCGTCCCGATGGCCTCCCCCTGGGGCCGGTGTTCACGGTTCACGACACCTGTGCGGGGCTGCAGAACGGTGCGGCAGCGGCCTTCCTGCCCGACGGCCGTTTCGTGGTGGCCTGGAACAACTTTTCCTTGGGCAGCCGCGGGTCCGACGTGATGGCCCGCTTCTATACCTCACGCGGCACACCGGAAGGGGACGCCTTCCGGTTCACCAGGTCTTCGGCCGGTGAGCAGCGGTTGGCCGAAGCCAGCGGCCGCCTCCGCCTGATGGCCGGTGATCAGGGCCAGTTGGCCGTGGTCTGGGGCGGGGAAGGGGAGGGGCTCTCCGACGATCACGGCGCCTTCCTCACTCTGCTGCTGCCCGCGCCCCTGAGGATCGCCGGCGACCTGGACGGCGATGACCTGCTGACCACCGCAGACCGCGAGCTCTTCTACGATGTGCTGGACGGCACCGAAAGCCGGCCGGATCTGCTGGCCGCTGCCGACCTCAACGGCGATGCCCGGGCCGACCTTCAGGACCTCGCGCTGCTGCCCCTGGCCGCTGACCCGGCGGGAGAGCGGCGGGTGCGGCAGAGCGCCGCGTTCCATTCCGCGCTCCGTGACGCTGCTGAAGCCCGGGACCGCGCGGCCGTGGTCGGGCAAGCCGCTGATCACCGCAACGGGCAGCTGTTTCATGCCGTGACCGACGTGGCCGCACCGCACCAACCGCCGGTCTGGAACCCCGAACTGCGGCGCAACGAGGAACCGTTCGGCGGCGATCCCTCTCCCGTGCCGCTGGCCGACAACGGCTTCTTCGGCGTGGCCAGCACCGGCTGGAGCCCACCCGATCCGCACCTGGCCGTGGGGCCGAACCACGTGGTGGTGATGACCAACGGCTCCATTGTCTTCTTCACCAAGGCCGGCACCCAGACCTTCTATGACGAAATCGAGGACAGCTACGGGTTCTGGGGCTCGCTGGGGACCACCAACTTCGTCTTCGACCCCGAGGTGGTCTACGATCCCCACTCCGGCCGCTTCATGGCCATGGCCTGCGAGCGGGGCACCTCCAGCGACTCCTACTTCCTGCTGGCCGTTTCCGACGACTCGGATCCCAACGGCGCGTGGTACAAATACCGGATAAACGCCACCGCCCACTGCGGGGCCACCATCGACTCCCCGAACATCGCGGTGGACGGCCAGGCGGTCTACCTCACCGCCGACTGCTGGACCAGTTACAACTACGTGATCTACATCCTCAACAAAACCCCGCTGCTCAGCGGCGGCGCCGCCTCGGTGACCAACGCCCTGACCATCACCGGCCCGCAGTCCCACGGCATCCCGGTGACCTACGGCAGCGCCCCGGCGATGTACATGATCGAGCACTTCGAATCCAGCTCCAATACCACGGTGCGGCTGCACGCCATCACCAACCCGCTGGGTGCGGTCTCCCGGGTGACCTACAACCTCACCGTGCCCTCCTACTCCCCGCCGGAAGATCCGCCGCAACTGGGCGCGTCCACCCGGCCGGAGACCTTTGACAGCCGTTTCTGGAGCTGTGTCTGGCGCAACGGCTCACTCTGGGCCTGCCACCACATCGGCAGTTCCCGGGTGCTCGCCCGCTGGTACCAGATCGACACCGGCAACTGGCCGGCCTCCGGCACGCCGACCCTGGTCCAGTCCGGCACCGTGGACCCGGGCACCGGGGTGCGGGCCTTCTTCAACTCGATCTCCGCCGACGATGCCGGCAACGCGGTGATGTGTTTCGCCCGGTCATCCTCCAGCGAGTACATCTCCATGGCCCGGGCCTCCCGCTGCGCTGACGACCCGCCGGGCACCATGCCCGACATGCTGATCCAGAAGGCCAGCACCGCCGGCTCCACCTCGGGCCGCTGGGGCGACTACAGCGCGGTGGCCCTCGATCCCGTGGACGGGACCACCTTTTGGATGCACCACGAGTACACCACCTCCTCCAGCAGCTGGAACACCTGGATCGCCTCCCACGACCCGGAGTGCGTCACCCAGCCGGTGGACACTCTGGCCACGGCCATGGCCTGCACGCCGGACAGCGGCACCGTGCCCTTTGTCTCGCAGTTCTGGGTCCAACTGGAGAACCTGACCAGCGAGAACCGGCGGGCTGCGGCGCGCATTGATGCCCGGATCGCTTCCGGCGCGTTCTATTCCAACTGGCGGTCCGGCTGGACCAACCTCGATCCGCAGGAGGTCTACACCACGTTCTGGAACCAGGGCATCCCGGCGCTGGGCACGCTGATCGGAGTCAATCTCTTTACCCTTCACGGCCGGGACGTGACGCCGGCCCCGTACAACCAGCCGCCCTACGCGCCGGCCGGCGACACGGACAGCGCCGCCTGCACGGTGACCGCCCTGTCGCCCTGATGATCTGCGGTCTTCTCCCCCCCCGTGCCCGGGAAACAGGGTGCGGGGGGGCACAACACGCTTCACCTGATCAGGGAAAGGAGCGACCCCATGGCCGTTCATCTCGAACACCAGCAGGGCACGGCCCTGGTGACCCTGGATCGCGGGGCGACCCACGCCATCGACCATCAGACGGTCAGCGACCTGCTGGCGCTGCTGGAACAGACCGCTGCCGATGAAGCGGTGCGCGGCCTGCTCCTGGGCAGCGCCAACCACAAGTTCTTCTCCATCGGTTTCGACATCCCCCGGCTGCTGGAGATGCCGGCAGAGGAGATGGGCCGCTTCTACCACGACTTCAACTCCCTCTGCCTCCGGCTCTACACCTTCCCCAAACCCACCGCGGCCTCCATCACCGGCCACGCCATCGCCGGCGGCTGCATCCTCGCTCTGTGTTGCGACCACCGTTTCATCGCCGAGGGAAGAAAACTGATGGGGGTCAACGAGCTGAAGCTCGGTGTCCCGGTGCCCTGGCTCGCCCAGCAGGTGCTGGCCATGGTCTGCGGCGAATCAACGGCTCAGCAGGTGGTGGAAACAGGGGATCTTTACGACGCGGCCCGTCTGCTGGAACTGGGGCTGGTTGACCGGGTGCTTCCTCTGGAAGAAGTACGGCCGGGGGCCCTGGCCCGGGTGGCGGAGCTGGGCGCGCTCACGCAGCGGGCGTTCACCATCTCCAAGCTGAACCGGGTGGGGGATGTGGCCGAGCGGTTCCTCCGCCGGCGCGAGGACCGGGAACGGGCGTTTCTGGCCTGCTGGCATTCCGAGGAAGCGCAGCAGTTGCTCCGGGAAGCGGCAAAGAAATTCTAGAAGACGAGTGGGAGCCGGTGTGACAACGGCGATCCGGGAGCGGGGCTGGATTTCAGGGGCCTGCCCTGAGCATTCCGGCTGTAAAGCATTGACACACGAATACCCCGACGCTATATTACTTACTGTGTAGTATGTTCGCGTATTCGCTTGCGCCAAGTTTGCCGCTCTGCTCGAGGTGCACAATGAAACCGCTCGCTCTCCCTATATTGCTGCTGCTGACATCCGCGATCTGCCCGGCCGGCCCGGCGGACTCCTTTTTCGACGCCCCCCGCTCGTACGTGGTGTCCAAAGATTTTGAATATTCCCGTCACCTCACCTCGGGGGACTTCGACACTGACGGCGACATTGATCTGGTGGTGGTGGTCGAGCGCCTGGATGTCGTTCGTGTGCTGTTCAACAAGGGTGACGGCACCTATACCCCCGGCAGCAGCCACCCGGTCAATCAGGACCCGCAATTTTGTGCCGCCGGTGATTTCGACAATGACGGCCTGCCTGACCTGGCGATCGGCCACTATAACGGCGCAGGCGTGAAGATCCTCCTCGGCGACGGTGACGGGACATTCACCTCCGGACTGACCTACTACGGCACCAACACTTGCTATTCGCTGACCCTGGGGGACTGGAACGAGGACGGCATCGTCGATATCGCGGCCGCCATCAACTCGTGGGGCGGTTCAAGTCATGAGGTCGGGGTGCTGATCGGTCTCGGCGACGGGACGTTCACCCCGAGCGGTCCTTTCCCCTGCGGCTCTTCATTCCTCTATTCGATCTGCAACGGTGATTTCGACGATGACGGGCACCTCGACCTGGCCGTTTCAGCAGGCTTCGGATATATCCATGTCCTGCAGGGCCTGGGCGATGGGCTCTTCGCCACCGGCCCCGTACTTGTCGTTGGCAGTCACCCCTACACGCTCAAAAGCATTGCCTGTGACGATTTCAATGAGGACGGGCATCTCGACCTGGCCGCCGCCGGCAGTGACACGGTCGCCATCTTCCTCGGGGCCGGCGACGGTTCTTTCACCGAAGGAGAGCTGATCGAAGACGAAACGTATCATCACACCATGGCCGTCGGCGATATCGACGGCGACGGCCACCTCGATCTCGCCCTGGGGCGCCATGTTGAAGATGTCGGTTACTTTTTCACCTTGCTTCGCGGTGATGGGACCGGGTCGTTCGAGGAAACACCGTTTTTCCAGGCCGGGTTGTATGTTTCCGGGTTGCTGCTGGAAGACCTGAACGGCGATGGCGCTCTGGATGCGGCCATGGTATCCGCTTACGGATATGCGACGGTACTGCTGAATCGCGGCGACGGCGCCCTGCAATGGCCGTACACCAGTCCGGTGGGTTCGGAACCCAATGACGTGAAAATCGGCGACTTGAACGAGGACGGTATCCTCGACGTGGTGACGGCCAATGGCGCGTCACAAGACGTCTCCGTCCTGCTGGGCGCCGGAGGCGGATACCTTCACCCGGGCGTTGAATATGCCGCGCGCCACGGCGCGATGTCCATGGCCCTCGGCGACCTGAACGGCGACGGCCACCTGGACGTGGTGACCGCCAATGATGAAAGCCATGACGTGGCCGTGCTCTACGGCAACGGGGACGGCACCCTGCAGGAGCCCCGCTATCGAATCGTCGGCGCAGGGCCGCAGTCCGTCGCCCTCAAGGACCTCGAGGGGGATGGGGACCTGGATGTGGCCGTGGTCAACTACCACAGCAATGACGTGGTCATCATTCTTTCCCACGGAAACGGGTCTTTCGAAGAGCCGGTACATTACCCTCTCGACGGCGTCGGCCACACTTCTTCGATTGCCCTGGCCGATCTGAACGGCGACGGATTCACGGATGCGGTCGCGTGCTTCTGGTACCATATTTCGATCCTTCTCGGGTCATCCACCGGCACTTTCAGCTATGGACAGGATTGCAGTCCGGGCGTCGGCCTGCTGGACCATGCTTCCACCGCGGATGTCAACGAAGACGGCATGGCGGATCTCGTCGTTGTGTCCAGTCAAGGACTGTTCATCATGCAGGGCAATGGCGACGGCACCTTCGACGGCCCCGGCCCTCTTCTCGACGGCAGCGACTACACGAGAGTCGGAGTTGACGATATCGACGGGGACGGGCACCTTGATCTCCTTTGCCCGTCTCCCGCTCGCCGGGGCGTTTCCCTGCTCTATGGAGACGGCACGGGGGGCTTCGGCGAAGCCCGGCACTATGTCACCGGAGGTTATCCGTACTCCGTGGCCAGCGGCGACCTCGACGGAGACGGCAAGCCCGACCTGGCAAGCGCCAGCTGGTCCGGCAATCATGTCTCCATCCTGCTCAACGATCCTTACGACCCGGCGATCCTGGTGGGAGTGCTCGCCTGCGAGCCGGAGAGCGGCGCCGTGCCCCTCGACGTCGGCTTCTCGGCCACGCTGACCAACACCTATTCCGGCTCCCCAAGGCTGGTTGCCGGCCGCATCGACGTAAAGCTGGCCGGCGGGCAGGGCTTCGGCAACTGGCGCTCGGGATACACCACTCTCGACCCCGGGCAAAGCCTTAGCAGCCGCTGGAACTTCACCCTTCCCGCCGCACAGACGTTCATCGGCGACAACCGGTTCCGCCTGACCGTGGAAGACGTCACCCCGCCCCCCTACAATCACCCGCCTTACCCGGCGGCCGGCCACACGGACCGGGACGGTTGCACCGTGACCGCGCTCATGCATTGACCGACCATCGGCCCTTCTGGTGCGATCTTTGAGGGCATGAGCGAGCAGGACGCAGCCGGCCAGACGGGTACTCGACCTGATGGTGCGGCGCAAGCGGCTGAGTGTGCGGGACGGGAAGGGCGCGGGAACTTTTGACTTGCCGTAAGGAAAACACTACTCTTTTGGCACCACTTCTCTGTTACAGGAGGAACGCATGGTCCGCATTGCCGACCTGCACTGCGACACGATCATCAAGGTCCAGGCCGGGGCCGACCCGGCGTCGGACGACCCGCATGTCGAGGTCCGTCTTCCGGCACTGGAACGGGGGCAGGTGGGGCTGCAGGTCTTTGCCTGCTTCGTCTCTTCGGTGCTGCCCGAGGCCAGAGCCGTGACCGAGGCCCGGGTCCTGCTCGGCCTGGTGGACGATCTCTGCCGCCGGCATTCCGACCGGCTGCAGCGGGTGGAGACGGCGGCCGAGGTGGCCGAGGCCTGGGCCGCCGGCCGGATGGCCGTGGTTCCGGCGGTGGAGAACGGGCATGCCATCGGCGGCGACCTGGCCAACCTCCAGCGGCTTCGCGAGGCCGGCGCCCGCAGCATGACCCTGACCCATTCCGCCCACCTCTCCTGGGCCGCCTCTTCCGGCAAGCCGCTGGAGGATGTGTCCGGGCTGACGATTATTGGCGAGAAGGTCGTGGCGGCGATGAACGAGATGGAGATGATCATCGATGTCTCCCACGTCCATGAAACCACTTTCGAGGACGTGGTTCGTCTTTCCCGCAAGCCCTTCATCGCCTCCCATTCCTGCGCCTCGGCGCTCTGTCCCATCGCGCGCAACCTCACCGACGACCAGATCAGGGCAGTGGCCGATTCCGGGGGGATGGTGGGAATCAACTTCTTCCCCGGGTTCCTCGACCTGTCGTACTGGGACCGCCTGCTGGAGACCTGCGGCGATCTCTTCAGCAGGCTCGACGACCTGGAGCTGGAAAGGATGGACGATCCGGCGGCCCGGATCGAGGGGTTCCGCCGGTTTGGCGAGGACCTGGAGCAGCGGATGGTTGGAGTGGTGGTGGGCCTGGAACGGGTGGCGGACCACGTGGAGCACGTGGTCTCGCTGGTGGGGGACGAGCACGTGGGCTTCGGCTCCGATTTCGACGGTGTCCCCACCCTGCCTGAGGGCATCAGCGGCAGCGACTGTTTCCCGGCCATCCTCGACGCTCTGCGCCGGCGCGGTTTCGGCGAGCAGTCCATCGAGCGCATCGCTTCGGGCAATTTCCTGCGTATTCTGGGGTAGAGAAAAATGGAGACAAAAAAATCCCCGGGACCAGGGGGATAAGCGGTCCCGGGGGTAAACAGGGAGAATGAGATGAAATGAGAGTTTTCGGGTCCCCCTCAGGGATCCGAATCTCTCTTGTAACTCCGGGGCGCTATAGTCCCCGGCGGGAGTATTCGGTTCTAGTCCATCTTCCGGCGCATGAAGGTCGGTATGTCGAGACTGTGGCGGTCCACGTCGATGTGCGGGCCGAACCCCTGCATGATGCTGTCGTCGTCCAGGTCGGGCAGCGACGTCTCCTCCAGGTCGTCCGTCACCGGCACGCCGGGCTTCATCCGCCGGCCGAAGATGGACCGGCCCTTCGTCGCTTTTTCCTCCATCATTATTTTCGGCCGGCTGTCGTCCAGACTGCCTTCGCGGATGCCCTTTTCGCGGGTCGCCCGGCCGAATGCCTGGTTCGGGTCGCCCAGGTCCTCACGGGTGATGTGTTC
This sequence comes from Acidobacteriota bacterium, assembly GCA_032127265.1. Lineage (GTDB taxonomy): Bacteria > Acidobacteriota > JAQAZP01 > JAQAZP01 > JAQAZP01 > JAQAZP01. Next base: position 10,305 of record JAQAZP010000008.1, on the reverse strand, counting down.
CCGCTCCTCCATGTTCAGCTGACGGGCATTGGTGGTGCTGGGAAGCGGTTTCTCCTTGCGCCGGTCAAAGCCGGTGGCGATCACCGTGATCTTCACCCGGCCCTCCATCGCCTCGTCCACCACCGTGCCGAAGATGATGTTGGCGTCATCGGCGGCCGATTCCTGGATGATCCGCGAGGCTTCGGCGACTTCGAAGAGGGTCATGTCGCGGCCGCCGGTGACATTGATCAGCACGCCCCGGGCGCCGTCGATGGAGGCCTCCTCCAGCAGCGGGCTGGAGATGGCGCGCTGGGCCGCATCCACCGCGCGGTTCTCGCCCTCACCGACACCGGTCCCCATCACCGCCATGCCCATGCCCTTCATCACCGTGCGCACGTCGGCAAAGTCGAGGTTGATGTCCCCGGGGATGGTGATCAGGTCGGAGATGCCCTGCACGGCCTGACGCAGCACGTCGTCGGCCACGGCAAAGGCCTCGGTGATCGAGGTCCCCTGGTCGATGGTGTGCAGCAGCCGCTCGTTGGGAATGGTGATGATGGTGTCCACGTGTTCGCGCAACTCGAGCAGCCCCTGCTCGGCCTGGGCCATCCGTTTCTTGCCTTCGAAGCGAAACGGCCTGGTCACCACCGCCACGGTGAGCGCGCCCAGCTCGGAGGCCAGGCTGGCCACGATGGGCGCCGCCCCGGTGCCGGTGCCGCCGCCCAGCCCGGCGGTGATGAAGACCATGTCCGACCCGTCGAGGATCTCGATGATCTTCCCCGTGTCCTCGATGGCCGCCTGGCGGCCGACGTCCGGATCGGCGCCGGCGCCGAGGCCCTTGGTCAGTTTGGTGCCCAGCTGGACCTTCACCGGGGCGTTGGAGCTGCAGAGGGCCTGGTTGTCCGTGTTCATCGCCACGAACTCGATCCCCTCCAGCCGCGCCTTGACCATGCGGTTTACGGCACTGCTGCCGCCCCCGCCGATCCCCACCACACGGATCTTGGCGCCGGGCAGGGTCTCCTCATCGAAGGTGAGGCTCAGCCCGCGCTCGTTCGGGTCCTTTCTCTCGCCTTTCAGCCTGTTCATCTAGCTCATCCCCCCTGGTGCTGTGGTTGCCCGGCCCGCCGGGCGGTCTCCCCTGGTAGCCATCTCATCTCCCCCAATATACAAATCCGGTTCTTTTCATGTATTTGAAACAACGTTTAAAACATTGTCGCGAACCACTCCCTGACCCGTCCGCCAAAGCTGAACACCCGCGGACGTCCAGCGCCCAACTGCATGGGATAGGCTTCGGGGTCGGGGTGCCTTTGCACGTAGCGGGTGAGCCCCACCGCGGTGGCGAATTCGGCATCGCAGACCGCTTCGGTCATCCCGCTGATCTGCGTGGGCCGGCCCACCCGGACCGGAAGCTCGAAGATCTGCTCGGCCAGCTCGGGCAGTCCCCGCAGGGAGGCCCCGCCGCCGGTGATCACGATGCCCGAGTGCAGCTTAAGATTGTTCTCGCTGTTCCGCACGTCGCGGAAAGCCAGTTCGAGAATCTCCTCGGCCCGGGGCTGGATGATCTCGGAGAGCAGCTTGCGGGTCAGCAGCCGCGGCTTGCGGCCGCCCATGCTGGGGACCTCCAGCGTCTCCCTCTCCTCCACCAGGCTGCCCAGCGCGCAGCCGTAGCCCTGCTTGATGTACTCCGCCTCGGAGATCGAGGTGCGCAACCCCACGGCGATGTCGTTGGTGAAGTTGTCTCCGCCCAGCGGCAGCACCGAGGTGTGGACCAGGCTTCCGTTCTGGAAGATCGAGAGGTCGGTGGTCCCGCCGCCGATGTCCAGCAGGGCCACGCCGAGGTCCTTCTCGTCGGTGGTCAGCACGGTCTCCGCGGCGGCCAGCGGGCCGGCCACCATGCCGATCACGTCCATCCCGGCCTTGTTGATCGAGGTGATCAGGTTCTGGTTCGAGGTCCTGGAGCCGGTGATGATGTGGACGCTGACCTCCAGCCGCTCGCCGGTCATCCCCACCGGGTCGCCGATCCCTTCCTGACTGTCCACCATGTATTCCTGGGGGATCACGTGCAGCACTTCGCGGTCCGGCGCGATGGTGACGTTCTTTGCCGCGCTCACCGCCCGGTTCACGTCTTCGCGGCGGATCTCCTTGGACTTGCCGGAAATGGCCACCACGCCCTTGTTATTGAAACCCATGAGATGGCCGCCGGCCACCGCCGCGTATGTTCGCTCGATCTGCACTCCGGCCATCAATTCGGCCTCTTCGACCGCCTTGCGCATCGCTTCGGTGGTGGCGTCGAGGTTGATCACCACGCCCTTGCGCAGGCCGCGCGAGGGATGTGTGCCGATACCCACTATGTGCAGTTCCCCCGATTCCTTCGGCTCCGCGACGATGGCGATGGTGTTGGTGGTGCCTACGTCCAAACCGGCGATGTGGCTCTCTGCCTTTGCCATCAGATTCTCCCTTCTTCCCCCGTGCCCAAGGCGGGCTTGACGATAACCCGGTCGCGGAAGCGGAGGTCCACGTACTGCAGATTGTCGCCGTGTCGTTCATGTAATGTTTTTTCCAGCATTCGGTAGCGGGCAAGCTTGTCGGTATACCCGTTGTCGCCTATCAAAACCGGGTAGTCCCGGCCGTCGAAATAGATCCTGGTGTTGTTCGTCTCGCTCATATCGATCCGGGCCACCCGCGGGATGGCCTGCGTCTGTTCCAGCGATTGCAGCAGCTCAACCCGCGGCAGGCTCTCCCGTACCCGTCCCTGGTGTGCTTCCCACGCCGTGTCATCGCTGAAGCCGGTGAGCAGCGGGAGCAGGCCGGCCCACGCCGCGGATGCCGGGGGTTCCTCGAGCACCTCGCCCTGGCGGCCCAGCAGCAGCAGTCGGTCACCGTGCCGGGCCAGGACGGCCGGCACCTTCTCTACCACGTGGACGCGCAACCGGTCGGGCAGAATCCTCTTGATCGAGCACGACTCCACCCAGCGGTGCTGTTCCACCTCACGGGCCAGCCGACCCAGGTGAATGGAGAAGATGTTCACCCGCTGCTCCACCGTCCGGTTCAACGCGGTCAGCTCCGTCAGGTCCACCCGGGGGCAGCTGTTGATCTCCAGGTCGACGATGACCAGAGCCGGAGAGCTGCGCACGACGTGCAGCGCATGCGCCCCCAGCATCCAGCCGGCGACGGTCGAAAGGATCGCCAGCAGGGTGATGGTGGTGCCGGTGACCAGCCTGCGGCGCCGGCGGCGCTTGAGGCTCAGCCTGCGCGGCCGGGGCCCGCGCAGGAACTGCTGGCCCTGCCGGGTGCCGCTGCTTTTGTCCTGGTTGCCGCTCATGGTGTCCCTTGTCCGGCGTGTCTCAGCCGGTCGCCTTCCCCTCGTCTTTCCCGTCCCCGCCCAGCCGTTGCAGCAGGTCACGGCCCGCCCGGTGCACGTCACCCGCACCCAGCGTGATCACCAGGTCGCCTTCGTGCACGCGGCTCTCGAGGAAGGCCGCCACGTCCTGCACCTGGTTCACCAGGTGGATCTTTTTCTGCCCGTACTGCCGGATCCCCTCCACCAGCATCTCGGCGTCCACTCCCCTGATTGGCTGTTCACCGGCGGGGTAGACGTCGGTGACCACCAGCTCGTCGGCGTTGAGGAAGGAACGGAAGAAGTCTTCGCGCAGCAGGTTGACCCGGCTGTAGCGGTGCGGCTGGAAGATCACCACCGTACGGCGGCGCCAACCGTCCTTCACCGCGGCCAGGGTGGCCTGGATCTCGGTGGGATGGTGGCCGTAGTCGTCCATCACCAGCACCCCGGACCTTTCACCGATGATCTGCATCCGGCGGTCCACGCCGCGGAAGTTTTCCAGCCCCTCGCGGATCTGCTCGAAGGGCACTTCGAGGTCGAGACCCACGCTCACCGCGGCCAGGGCGTTGAGCACATTGTGCCGGCCCGGGCGGCGCAGGGTGATGGTGCCCAGCCGCGTGCCCCGGTGACGGACGGCAAAGCTGGAAGTCAGCTCCACCAGCTGCACCTCTTCCCCGGCCACGTCCGCCTGGGCCGAGAGCCCGAAGGTCATTACCCGCCGCTTGGCCTGCGGGATCAGATCCTGCAGACGGGGCTCGTCGAGGCAGAGAATCGCCGTGCCGTAAAACGGCACCTGGTTGATGAAGCGGAGGAACGCGGTCTCCACCTTTTCCATGTCGCCGTAGAAATCGAGGTGCTCGCTGTCGATATTGGTCACCACGGCAATGGTCGGCGTCAGTTTGAGGAACGTGCCGTCGCTCTCGTCCGCTTCGGCCACCATCAGGTCCCCGCGGCCCAGCTTGGCATTGGAACCCAGGATGTCCAGCCGGCCGCCGATCACCACCGTGGGATCCAGTCCGGCGTGGGACAGCACGTGGGCCACCATCGAGGTGGTGGATGTCTTGCCGTGGGAGCCGGCGATGGCCACGCTGTATTTCATCCGCATCAGTTCGGCCAGCATCTCGGCCCGGGGAATCACCGGAATCATCGACTGGCGGGCCGCTTCGGCCTCCACATTTCCCCGGCCCACGGCGGTGGAGGTGACCACGACATCCGCCCCGGCGATGTTCTCCGCCTGGTGACCCACCGTCACCCGGGCCCCCAGACCGATCAGACGCTCGGTGGCCCGCGAGGAACGCAGGTCCGAACCGCTGACCCGGTAGCCCAGGTTGAGCAGCACCTCGGCGATGCCGCTCATCCCGATACCGCCGATGCCCACGAAGTGAACCTGCTGGATTTTGCGGCCCATGGATTTCATCATTCGCTCACGTTCCTGCGTGCTCCGGGGGGCGGCCCCCGATCATTTCCATCACCAGCCCGGCGATCTTCGCCGCCGCGTCGGGGCGCGCCAGGCTTTTCGCTGCCTCGGCCATGCGGTCCAGCCGTTCCCGGTCGGCCAGCAGCGCGGCCAGAGTTTCAGCCAGTCCGCCGGGATCCAGATCGTCCTGCCGGATCACCAGTCCCGCACCGGCTCGGGCCACGGCGAAGGCGTTCTGCGCCTGGTGACCGCCGGTGGCCTGGGCAAAGGGCACGAAGACGGCCGGCCGGCCGGCCGCGGCCAGCTCGGCCACGGTGCTCGCTCCGGAGCGGCAGAGAGCCAGGCTGCACTCGGCCATCGCCGCCGGCATTTCTTCGATAAAGGCGCTAACCTCTGCTTCAACTCCAGCACGCTGGTATGCCTCCCTGACCCACTGCTCGTCCTCGATTCCGGTCTGGTGCCGGATCCGCATCTCCACGCCCGAGCCGGCCAGTGCCGGCAGTGCCTCGCAGACCGCCCGGTTGATCGCCCTGGCGCCCCGGCTGCCGCCGAAGATCAGCAGCCCCGGTGGCGCGGTCTTGTCCGGCGGTCCGATGGCCGCGAAGTCCGGTCGCACAGGGTTGCCGGTGAGCACCGTCTTCCCCGGCCCGAAGGCGCCGGTGGATTCGGGGAAGGAGACCGCCACCAGGCGGGCCAGACGGCCCAGCATCCGGTTGGCGAACCCGGGCGCCCAGTTTTGCTCCTGAACCAGCAGCGGCCGCCCCAGCAGCCTGCCGGCCAGGGCCACCGGGAACGAGGCATAACCGCCCACGCCAACCACCGCCTGGGGCCGGAAGGAGAGCAGGATGGCCAGTGCCTCGGCCAGGGCCAGCGGCAGCATGGCCAGGGACTGCACCGTGTCCAGCAGCCCCTTGCCCCGCAATCCCTTGACGTGGAGCAGGTGAAGGCGAAACCCGCGGCCGGGAACGATCTGTCGCTCCATGCCGTAACGGCTGCCCGCGAAGCGCACCTCCATCCCGGGGGCCTGGCGGCAGAGTTCGCCGGCGATGGCCAGGGCAGGGAAGATGTGCCCCCCGGTCCCGCCGCCGGTGACCAGTACCCGTTGTGCCGCCATGGTCGATTCCTTCGTTTGTGCCTGGTGTCACTGTGCGCCGCGCCTCGGCCCGCTCTGCCCGTTCCGCCGGTACAGCCAAAAACCCCCTCGATGTCACCCGGCACAATTCGGCCCAGGGTAAACATCCGCGGGGGTTCTTGCGGAGAAAGAGTATATTTTTCGTTTCTTTATTATTATTAAAAATATTGTAGGGTTCACGGCTCTGCATGTCAACGTGATTCCCCGCGCCCAACAATGTTTTACCGGTATTTTTCACTGTTCGCGCCATGCCGGCACCCTATTTCGAAAATTGCGAGATGTTGAGCAGCAAACCCATGCCGGCCAGACTGACTACCAATGATGAACCGCCGCTGGAAATAAGCGGCAGCGGCATCCCGGTGGTGGGCACCAGCCCGGTGGTAACGCTGATATTGGCCAGCCCCTGGAAGACGATCATCATCGTGATGCCGGCGGCCAGCAGCCGGCCGAACGGCCTGTCGGCCCGGCGGGCGATATAGAGCCCGCGCCAGAGGATCACGAGGTAGAGACCGAGAACCACCAGGCAGCCGATCAGTCCCGTCTCTTCGCCCACCACGCCAAAAATGAAATCGCTGGCGGGTTGGGGCAGAAAGTGCAACTTCTGCTGACCCTGGTACAGGCCGAGGCCGCTGACCCCGCCGGTGGAGATGGCCATCAGGGACTGGTTGAGCTGGAACGCGGCACCCAGCGGGTCTCTCTCCGGGTGGAGAAACGAGAGCAGCCGCTCGATACGGAACGACCGGGAACCGATCAGCACGGCCGCGCCGGCCAGACCGACGCCCGCGGTCGCGGAGAGGACGGCCCAGTGCGCCCCGGCGAAGTAGAGCACCATCAGGCCCACCGCGCCCAGTATGGCGGCCGTGCCCAGGTCCTGGCCCAGGCCCACCAGCACGGCGGCCATCCCCAGCACCACCAGCCCCACAGCCAGGGACTGGCGGTTCTCACCCGGGTGGTTATTCTTGTCCGAGTAGTAATAGGCAAAGAAAAAGATCACCGCCAGCTTGGCCGCCTCCGACGGCTGGAAGGTGGCCGGTCCAAAACGGATAAACCGGTTCACCCCGGCCACGGTGGGCTGGAAGAGGGCCCAGACCAGCAGGGCAAAGACCAGCAGCAGTCCGCCCCAGGCCAGCGTCGGGCTGTTCAGATCGGGGTATCTGAGCAGGGACATGGCGGCATACATCACCGCGCAACCCAGGGCGGCCAGCAGCAGCTGCTTGGCCAGCGGTGCACCGAGCCAGACCCCGCGGCCGATACTCATCGCGGTGGAAGCGCTGGGCACCATCACCAGCCCGGCCAGGATGAGCAGCACGGTGGTGATGAAGAGCAGCGGGTCAAAGGAGAGTCGTTTCGGCATCTCAGTGCCCTCCCGTGGCAGCAGCCCGGACAACTGCTTCCTTGAACACCCGGCCGCGGTGCTCGAAATTGTCGAACATGTCGAAGCTGGCGCAGGCCGGTGAGAGGAGCAGCACGTCCCCTTCGCCGCCGGCGGCCAGTGCCTGCTCCACCGCCTGGTCCATCGAATCGCAATATCGTGCCGGCACCGCCGGGTCCATGGCTTCGGCGATCAGCCGGGCGTCCTTGCCGATGAGGAACAGCCCCTTGGCTTTGGCCGCTACTTCTTCGCGGAGCTTGGAGAAGTCGCCGCCCTTGCCCAGACCGCCGGCGATCAGCAGCACGCTGCCCGGCCTCATGCCGGCCAGCGCCTTCAGGGTCGAGTCCACGTTGGTTGCCTTGGAGTCGTCCACCGCGCGGATTCCGCAGACTGTGCCCGCCGGTTCCATCCGGTGGGGCAGGGCGCGGAAATCGGCCACCGCGGCGGCGAAGGTTTCGGGGCCGATCCCCAGGTGGCCGGCCACCGCGGCCACGGCCAGGGTATTCTCCAGGTTGTGGCGCCCCTCCAGGGGGATCTTCCCGGCCTGCATCATCGGCAGGTCCTGGTCGGCCAGCCGGACGGTGAGCCAGTCCTTGCGCATGTAGGCCCCTTCCACGCCGGCCTTCGGCTTTCCCCGGCCGGCGGTGAAGAAGAGGCGGCGCACCCCTGGATTCAATGACCCCATGCCTATGGCCCGTGTGATTTGGTCGTCGAGATTGATTACCGCTGCGTCGCCTTCGCCCTGGTTGAGGAAAATCCGCTCCTTGGCCGCGGAGTAGACCCGCATTTCGCGATGGCGGTCCAGGTGGTCGGGGGTGACGTTGAGCAGCACCGCCACCGCCGGCCTGAATTCACGCACCGTTTCCAGCTGGAAGCTGCTCAATTCGGCCACCAGCCAGCCGTCCGCCGGTTCGGGGCCGTCCTGCCCGTCGAGCAGATCGAGGAGCGGTGTGCCGAGGTTCCCGCCCACCAGGGTGGACAGGCCGGCCCGCTGCAGCAGGTGTCCGGTGAGCGAGGTCACCGTGGATTTGCCGTTTGAACCGGTAATTCCGATGATCCGGCGGGAGGTGGCCTGCCCGGCCAGTTCAACTTCGCCGATCACCGGCAGGCCCAGCTTGTTCGCCCCCTGGACCAGCGGGATGGAGGTGGGGACGCCCGGGCTGAGCACCAGGCAATCGGCGGCCAGGCAGCGGACGCGGTCGTGGCCGCCGGTCTCCACCGTGGCCCCGGCGCGGCGCAGTTCCTCCACTGCCGGGCCCAGATCGTCCTCGGAGCGGCTGTCGGTGCAGTGGACCTGCGCCCCCCGCGCCAGCAGGTGGCGGGCCGCCGCCTGTCCGCTCACCCCGAGACCCACCACGGTGAAGTGCCTGTTCTTCAACTCCATTGCTTGTCCTCTCCCCGTCGGGCCGTCGCCCGTTTCGCCTCGCCGGGTCAGCGCAGCTTGATCGTGCTCATGGCCACCAGCGCAAAAATAATGGCCAGAATCCAGAAGCGGATCACCACCTGTGGTTCGCTCCAGCCTTTTTTCTCGAAGTGGTGATGGATCGGCGCCATGCGGAAGACCCGCTTGCCGGTCCACTTGTAGCTCGCCACCTGGATGATCACTGAAAGGGCTTCCATGACGAAGAGCCCGCCGGCGATGAACAGCATCAGCTCCTGGCGGATGACCACCGCCACGGTGCCGATGGCGCCGCCCAGGGCCAGCGACCCGATGTCGCCCATGAATATCTGGGCCGGGTGAGCGTTGAACCACAGAAACCCGAGACAGGCTCCGATCATCGCACCGCAGATCACGGTCACCTCGCCGGCCCCCGGGACGTTGGTAATGTGCAGGTAGTCGGAGACCACCGCGTTGCCCGCGATGTAGGCCAGCACGGTGAACACCGCCGTGGCGATCAGGGTGGAGCCGATGGCCAGGCCGTCCAGTCCGTCGGTGAGGTTCACCGCGTTGGACGATCCGGTGATCACCAGCATGGCAAAGGGGATGAAGAACAACCCCATCTCAGGCGTCAACTCTTTGAAGAATGGCAGGGCCAGTTCGGTAGTGAACTTTCCCGAGGCGGCCTGGGAAAAGAGATAGCTGGCAATGCAGAGGCTGATCGCCAGCTGCCCGGTCATTTTCAGCCGGCCGCGCAGTCCTTCGTTCTTTTTGCGGGTGATCTTGAGAAAGTCGTCCACGAAGCCGAGGATGCCGAAGGCGACGATGGCGCAGAGGACCACCAGCACCAGCGGGTTGTCGATTTTGGCCCAGAGCAGCACCGGGATCACCACCGAGGAGAGGATGATAATCCCGCCCATGGTGGGGGTGCCGGTTTTGACCTGGTGGCGTTTCGGACCCTCCTCCCGCACCGTCTGCCGCACCTGGAGGTCGCCGAGCCGGCGGATGATCCACGGCCCGACCACGAAGGAGATCAGCATGGCGGTGAGCGTGGCCGCCGCCGTGCGGAAGGTGATGTAGCGAAAGACATTGAGCAGGGTAAAGCTCTCGTGGAACGGGTAGAGCAGGTAGTAGAGCATCAGTCCGTCCTTTCGTCTTCCGGCTGGTTCCCGGTCACCAGTCGAACCACCGCTTCCATGCCCACGCCGCGGGACCCCTTGACCAGCAACAGGTCCCCCGGTTTCAGCTCCGCGGCGAGGAACCGGCCCGCCGCCTCGGCTGTATCAAAGGTCTGAACCGCGTTGCCGGCCATCCCGTTTTCCCGCGCCCCGGCGGCGACCTCCGCGGCCCGGGCGCCCACGGCGGCCAGCAGGGTGAACCCTGCCCGGGCGGCCCGCCGGCCCAGCTCGCGGTGGGCCTCGTCGGTGCCGGGGCCCAGCTCCAGCATGTCGCCCAGGGCGGCCACTCGCCGTCCCGGAGTCTCGCTGCGTCCCAGCATCTCCAGCACCGCGGCCATGGCCTGCGGATTGGCGTTGTAACTGTCGTCGTAGAGGGTGATGCCGTTGTCCAGCCGGCTCACCGTGCCCCGCATGCGGTACGGCCGGAGCCCGGCCACGGCGTCCTCGGCACTCCGGGGGTCGAGGCCCGCGGCACGGACCACGGCCAGCCCGGCCAGCAGGTTGTAGAGGTTGTG
>JAQAZP010000007.1:0-11938 GCA_032127265.1 Acidobacteriota bacterium | reverse complement strand
GGATGGAGGACACTGCGCTTGAGGACGGCCTGGCGCGCGAGTCTTGTGATGGGTTTAGTTGGGGTCCTTCGGCGTGGGTTGTCTATCGTTCTTGGTGCGCGGGTGCGGTTGAGACGGTGCGTGTAGCTCGTGCGGCTGCTGCGTGTCGGCGACGGTTGCTGTCGCGTGCGCTATCGGCTCTGGTTGCGGGGGTGATTCCGTCTTTGGTGCCTTCGTCTGCTGACGACAGGGAGGGTGCGGCGTGGTCAACTTTGGGCGACGAAAGCGATTGGGACAGTAGCGACGACGATGTTCACGTCCAGCGCAGTCCCGCGGGTTCATTTTTGGCGCTCCGTTGGCTCTGCGGCTGTCAGTACCATTCATACCGGTGCGCAAACCCGGAAAACTCCCGTTCAACATCCTTGCCGAGTCCTATGAACTTGAGTACGGCACCGACAGCCTGGAAGTGCACGTGGACGCGGTGAAGCCCGGGACTGCCGTGGTGGTGGTGGACGATCTGCTGGCCACCGGCGGCACGGCGGCTGCCACGGTCAAGCTGGCCCGAAAACTCGGGGCCGAAGTCATCGAGGCTGCGTTTGTCATCGAACTGGAATTCCTTTCCGGACGGGAGAAGCTCAGGGACGTGGACGTGTATTCCATGATTCGGTACTGATATCGAGTATCTTCGGCCCGTGGACCGCCGGCACGTTCCATTGACGATAAACGCTTGAAATGTTATAAGTCTCGCTCGCGCACTCGTGCCTGTGGGCGCCTGTAGCTCAGGTGGATAGAGCAAGGGATTCCTAATCCCTGTGCCGGGGGTTCGAGTCCTCCCAGGCGCACCAGACCGCCGATCGGACGTAGGAAACTGTCCGCGGCAGATCCGTGGGACCTGCCGCAGGGGATGGACATCAATTTGAAGAACGGAGAATGTTGATATGACCGCCAAGAAGCTCACCAGGAAGGAACTGCTCCGGCAGGACGAGTTTCTGACCAGCATGGAGAAAGCTCAGAAGATCTGGGAGGACCACAGAAACATCATTCTCATCGGCGCCGTTTCGTTGGTGGTGGCAGCGGTCCTGATTGTGGGCGGTATCTCATTCTTCAAGGCCCGTGAGGCAAAGGGTGCTGCAGCGCTCTCCGAAGCCCTGCAACCTTACCACGGGTCGGTTTTGGGCCAGCAGACGCCTTCCCGTGCCACGGACGACCAGCTGCAGTTTTCCTCTGATGTTGAAAAGTACCAGCAGTCGATCAGCGCCCTGGACGGCGTGATCGACGGCTACGATGGAACAGAGGCCGGCCGGGTGGCCAGGCTGTATCGTGCGCACTCGCTGTTCAATCTCGCCCGTTACGCCGAGGCCATGGCCGAGTATCAGTCCTTCCGGGCTGCCGCCGGCAGCGGATACCTCTCGGGGCTGGCGCTGCTCAATATGGCCCAGTGCCGCAAAATGGAGAGCGATTATCCGGGCGCCGTGGTTGCGTATCAGGAACTGATCGATTCGGCTGCCGAGCTTCAGTTTCCGCTGGATACGGCTCTTTGCGCATTGGCCGATTGCCATCTTGAGAGCGGTGACCGGGAGCAGGCGGCCAGTCTGTACCGGCGGGTGGTGGATGAATTCCCGGAGTCGGCCTACCGTTTCGTCGCCGAGGAGAAGTTGGCCGGCCTGGGAATTGAGAACATCGCTTCCGGGCTTCCCGGTTCACCACCCATGGAGTGATCCCGCCCCCATGACCACGACGCTCAAACGACAGTGGTCTCGCGAGCTGTTCGAGACCATCTTGATCAGCGTTATCCTCGTCCTTTTCTGCAAGACATTCATTTTTCAGCAATTCCGCATACCCACCGGTTCGATGGAGGACACCCTCCTGGTGGGCGACCACCTGATGGTCAACAAGTTCATCTTCGGACCGCTGCAGCCCCGGGCGATCAGCGGGGCGATTCCGGTGAGGGATGTGCGGCGGGGGGACGTGGTGGTCTTCAAATATCCCGAAGAACCGGAGATGCCGTTCATCAAACGTGTCATCGGCCTGCCGGGAGAAACCGTGGAGGTTCGCCGAAAACAGGTCTTCATCAACGGGGAGATGCTGGACGAGCCCTACAAGTTTCACAAGCGCCCAGGTATCGACCGCCAGGTGGACTACCACGGGCCGGTGTTGATACCCGAGGGGAAGCTGTTCGTGCTGGGGGACAACCGCGATAATAGCCGGGACAGCCGCTTCTGGGGGTTCGTGCCGCTGGATTACCTGATGGGACGGGCATTGCTCATCTGGTGGTCCTACGAGGAGCGTCGCGGAACCTTCCTCGAGAAGCGGATAGACCAACGGGTACAAAACTTCTTTGACACCGCCTTCAATTTCTTTTCCAAAACGCGCTGGAAGCGGTCCTTCACTCTCATCCGCTAGAGCCACAACGTGCGGTCCAATAACTGCGTTTCCGGCTTCCTCGAAAGGCTCACATACCATCGCAGTATGCTACGCTTTCTTGTCAGCCGGCGCCTTGCTCTCGAACCGCAATCTGAGGCTCTGATAGTACGTGCAGTCAAGGATACAGGCGAAAGCCGGTAAAGTCCTTCTGGGTCAGCCGGCTGTGGTGCAGCCAGATTCGATCGTTTCGTTCGGGATAGTCTGATCGGAAATGGCTTCCCCTGCTTTCGGTGCGGATGACGGCGGCACGTGCCACCAGGCAGGCCACGGTGAGCATGTTCAGTGTTTCGAGGCCCGACCGGCAGAGCGGCTTGAGTGCCTTCCTGTCCAGCAGCGACCGCAGGGTGGTGAGGGCTCCGGTGAGTCCTTCTCCGCTGCGCACGATACCCATCCGTTCCCACATCACCTGCCGGGTGGCCACCCGGATTTCCTCCAGTGCCTCCTCTTCCTGCGGTTCGGGAACACAGGGGGCGTTACCACCCATTCCGCGAAACCGGCCGCCCTGGTCAGCGGAGGGGAGCGCGGTGGCCGCGGTGATCCTGGCCAGCGTATCGGCGTAGGGCATGGGAGGGCGGTCGGCAAGGATGGCGCGGGCACTGCGGGCGCCGAAGACCAAACCTTCGAGCAGCGAATTGCTGGCCAGGCGGTTGGCTCCGTGTACCCCGGTACAGGCAACCTCCCCGGCTGCGTAAAGTCCGGGAATACTGGTCCGGCCGTGGGCGTCGGTCCAGATTCCGCCCATGAAGTAGTGCGCGCTGGGTGTCACCGGAATGGGATCACGGGTAATGTCGATACCGTAACTGGCACAGGTGCCGTGGATGGTGGGAAACCGTTTTCGAATGAAGTCGGGCCGCAACCCGGTCAGATCGAGATAGACGTGGTCTTCGCCTGAGCGCTGCAGTTCGTAGAGGATTTCACGGCTCACCACATCCCTTGGCGCCAGTTCGGCCTGGGGGTGGCGGCCGTCCATGAACCGTTTGCCGTCAGCGTTGCGCAGCACACCGCCCTCTCCGCGGATCGATTCCGAGAGGAGGAACGAGGGAGCACCGGGGAGACAGAGGGCCGTGGGGTGGAACTGGACAAACTCCATGTCCATCATCTCGGCCCCGGCCCGGAAGGCGATGGCCATGCCGTCCCCGGTGGCCTGGGGCGGGTTGGTGTTGTTGAGATACACCTTGCCGGCGCCGCCGGTGACCATCAGCACCGCGCGGCCCAGCAGACGGCGCGGTTTTTCATCGCCCGCGCCGAGATAGGTGACCCCGAGGCAGCGGCCGCCGCTGAGCAGCAGATCCACGCTAAAGGTCTTGGGGATCACCCGGATGCGGCCTTCGCTCCGGGCCAGGTTGCTGAGGGTGCGGACGATCTCCCGACCGGTGGAGTCTCCCTGGGCATGGAGGATCCGGCGTTTGCTGTGTGCGCCCTCACGGGTGAAGGAAAGACGCAGTCCTTCGCGGTCGAACTCGGTGCCCCAGGCAATGAGCTCCGTGACGTGGGCCGGTCCCTCCTCGACGAGGATGCGGACCATCTCCTCGTCACAGAGTCCGTCACCGGCCAGCAGGGTGTCCTTGAGGTGGAAACCGACCCGGTCCTCTTCGCTGAGCACCACCGCCACCCCCCCCTGGGCCAGTTCGGTGTTGCTGTCCTCGACCTTGTCCTTGGTCAGGATCACCACCGACCCATGGGCGGCAAGCTCCAGACCGGCGCGCAAACCGGCGATCCCGCTGCCAATGACGATGAAATCAGCAGAATCGGCGCTGTCCCTGTGACTGCTCATCAGAGGAGCCTGCCCTTTGCGGAATTGGATATCGGCTGGAAGTGAATTGTAACTGAAATTTCATGTTAGCACAGGGCCGTGGTGCAGGCAATTGAACTCCTCCCCGGCGATCCTTGACAGTTCCACGAGCCGGCATGCTATCATTTGGGCAACGTATTCACTCAGTTCAGCGGACAGGGGGCGCGTGTGGAGTCTTACAGCGGACAGCTTGGTATGGACTGTATGTTCCCCGAACTGATCAGACGGATCTTTGTGGGGAGATGGTCGGGGGAACTTCTGGTGGAGCGGGATGACCAGAAGAAGAAGATCTATCTCGACAAGGGTTCCATCAGCTACTGCGCCACGAATATAAATTCAGAGCGTCTCGGCTCGGTGTTGCTGCGCCGGGGGGAGATCGATGCCGATACGCTTCGCGCCGCACTGCAGGAAAAGGGCTCGATGCGACTGGGCCAGAAACTCGTGGCCGATGGCGTGATCAGCGAGTCGGGACTGAAAAAGAGCCTCATTGAATCGGCCCGGGAAAACGTGTACGGGATGTTCAACTGGTCTTCGGGTCGCTTCTCCTTTGGCCCCGGCCGAACGGCTCTTCCCGATGACCTGCAATTTCAGCTGCCCACTTCCGACGTGATCCTCGAGGGTGTCAGGCGAATCGAGGATTTTGGCGTTGTGGAACAGGGTCTGGAGCGACTTACCGGTGCTCTGGTCATCGCTGAGGATGCGCCCGAGGCAAGCCAGACCGATTCCCTGACCCCAGTGGAGGGGTTCCTGCTCTCACGGATCGACGGAACACTGTCCCTCGAAGAGATCTGCGCCATCAGCACCGTGAACCGCGAAACCACCTGCCGTTGCCTATACGGTATGTATTGTGCCGGGCTGATCAAGGGTGACAGTCCGGACCTGGACGCCGTTCAGCCGCCCATGGTTGCCGCGTCCCGGAAGGACCAACCTGTTGTGCCGGCGGAGGTTCCTCCGGCTCCCCGGCAGATCCGGACGGAACCGGCGCCGGTGCTCGATGACGATATAGAGCAGAAGCATGCCACATGCTGTGCCGCCCTGGTGGACTACTACACGGTTCTGGAGATTTCCAACAGCGCTTCGGAGGAGCAGATCAGGAAGGCTTACTACCGCCTGGCCAAGAAATACCATCCGGATCGCCACCGCGGAAAGGGGGGGCGGGATGTGGAGACCAAGCTCGAGGCGCTGTTCATGAAGATCGGCGAGGCCTACGACACCTTGCACGATTCCAACAAGCGATTCGACTATGACCAGTCGATTTTGAAATGTGCGGCCATGAGGGATTCCGGAACCCTGCCGGAGCATGCCACCCTGGAGCAGGTGGCGCGGACCCAGTTCAAGGAGGGGATGCGCTTCTATCTGGAAAAGGACTTCTGGAATGCGGTCCAGCTTTTCCGCCGGGCCATCGAAGCTTCTCCGGTGGAAAACTCGGAGCATTACCGCTACCTGGCCCTGGCCCTCTCTCAGAATCCCAAGTGGGGCAAGGAGGCCGAGCGGTATTTTCTCATGGCGATCCAGCTGGAACCCTTCAGTCCGGATCTCCGGCTGTTGCTGGGTCGGCTCTACCGGCAGTCGGGCATGAACCGGCGGGCCGAGAACCAGTTCGAGGAAGCCCTCAGGCTCGAACCGGGAAACATCGCCATCAAGACCGAGCTGGGTGACCTGCGCGGAAGCGGCGAGCAGCCCGGCGGTTCATTCATCAAGGGGCTCTTCCGCAAGAACCGCAAGGGTTCCTAGGCTCCTTCGGACCACTCCATGCACTACCTCATCGATGGAAACAATCTGATCGGTCACAGCCGTGATATGAGTCTGACCTGCCGGGACAGCCGCGGGGAAGCGATTACCAGGGTGGCCGACTTCTGCCGGCAGACCAGCGGCAGGGCCACCATCTTTTTTGACGGCGGGCCGGATGCCCACGTGGGGGAGAATGGCGTCTCGCTGGGGCCGGTGCGTGCCTTGCTCGCCGGTAAGGGAGTGGAGGCCGACACTCGGATCCTGAGCATGATCGAGAGAGCCGCCGGCAGGGTGTTCACCGTGGTCAGCTCCGACCGGGAAATATATGGTCGTGCCCGTTCCGCAGGCTTCGAGGCCTTGCGTATTCACGAGTTCAACGCTTTTTTGGAGGCCGCCCGCCGGAAGACAAAGGCCGGTAAGGATCGCCGGGACGAACTGGCACAGAAGAGCCGCCGCCTGCGCCAGGAGGAACTCGCCGAGTGGTTGGAGATTTTTGGCGAGGATTCTTGACTGCCCGCCCGCCACATGCTAGCGTTACCATGGATCCGGAGTGGAGGAGGTGATCGCTCTCCCGTTCTACGGGGGGGAGGAAAGTCCGAACTCCGCAGGGCAGTGCGCTGGGTAACACCCAGTGGGGGCAACCCTAAGGAAAGTGCCACAGAAAATATACCGCCACCGGCCGCTCGTCGGCTTGTGGTAAGGGTGAAAAGGTGCGGTAAGAGCGCACCAGTCCATGCGGTGACGCGTGGAGCTTGGTAAACCCCGCACGGAGCAAGGCCAAATAGGAAGGCAGTCAAGGGCGGCCCGTCCTGGCCTTCGGGTAGGCTGCACGAGCCAGGGGGAAATCCCTGGCCCAGATGAATGATCACCGCCGCTTCAGGGCGGCAACAGAATTCGGCTTACGATCCGTTCCGGTATCCCTAGTGAACTGTTCGACGATTCTTTGAACCGTTGACGGCCGGCCGACCTGCAAAAGGTCGGGCGGCTCTTTTTTTGCCGAAGAACTAATGACCGTTGCCGGAAGACAGGGCAGGATTATCCCCCCCCCGCTGCGACCGGGTGACACCATTGCCGTGCTGTCACCGGCCGGCCCGGTGAATTCCGCAGAACTGGCAGCGGGCGAACGGTTCCTCGAGCAGCGCGGCTATCGTGTGCGACGCGGGCGACACGTCATGGCCCGTCATGGCTATCTGGCCGGTACCGACCGGCAACGCCTCGCCGACCTGAACCGCGCCTTCGCCGATCCGCGGTTCCAGGCCATATTTTTCTCCCGCGGCGGATATGGCACCACGCGACTGCTCCCCGGGATCGACCTCGGCCCCCTGGCGGCGCGGCCCCGAATCGTCCTCGGCTACAGCGACCTCACCGTATTACTCAACCACATCACCAGCGAGACCGGCCTGGTGACATACCTCGGGCCGATGGTGGCTTCGGATATGAGCCAGGGGCTGCGGGGCAGAACGCTCACCTCCTTTGAGGCCATGATCGAGGGTCGAGCTGGGGGCATCTCCATGCACTGTCAGCCGGGAAAGGCCGCTGCCGGAGCCCGCAAGGGCTTTCTGCGGTGCGGTACGGTCACTGCCGAGCTGGCCGGGGGCTGCCTTTCAATGATTGCCGCCACCATGGGGACCCGCTACCAGCCGAAGTTGGAGGGCAAGGTCCTTTTCCTGGAGGAAGTGAACGAGCCGGCGTATCGTGTCGACCGTATGCTGACCCAATTGACGCAGGCCGGTCTGCTGAATGGATTGGCCGGCTTGATCATCGGCCGGCTGCGCGGCTGCGGCAGCAGGGCGCCCGGCGGCGGGGGAGGGCTGCAGCGCTTCCTGGCCTGGCTGCTGGGTTCGTTGCGCTGCCCGGTCTATTTCGGGTTTCCTTCGGGGCACGGCCCGGAGAAGGTCGTCCTGCCCATCGGGTTGCCGGTGACCCTCGATTCATCCCGTGGTCTGGTCGCCCTCCATGCCGGTGGAAAACTCGGCCTTTAGATCCCCGTGCCGAATTCCGATTCCTAGGATACGGTATCGGGGGGAGACTCCATTCCCCCCCTTGGGAGCAGCGGCGGTTGTATTTCTCGGAGGGAGCGGAATGAAAAACGGGAAGAATCAGACATTCGAACGGCGGATGAGCCCACGGGTTGAACTGAAGGGGCTGACCGGACTTCCCTTGAAATCCGGGGCGGCGCGTATCTTCGATATCAGCGCCGGCGGTGCACAGGTGGAGTTTCCCGGACGCCTGGTGCCGGGGAACCTCTACGAAATGAAGCTCACCTTTCCCGACAGGCAGATCCGGGCACGGGTACTGGTGACACGCAGCATCGACCTGGACGATGCCGGGGATACGGATGGTGAAAGCAGAGGGATACGCTGCATTGCCGGGCTGGAATTTCAGGGCCTGGATCCCGAGGAATCCCACTACCTGGAGGATTACGTGGCCGGGCAGGCCGGCCGGGTTCGTTGAGCAGGGGCCGAGATTTCGTTTCCGCTCCTGCCGCTCAATCATTCCGCCGGCCCAATTGATCCCTGAATAGAATCTGCTTACAATATACTCTCTCGCCTGCAATCTCGTCGGCGATATGGGTATTTTACTGTCCCGGGGAGTGGGGTATGAGAAAAAGGGTCATTGGTGTCATGGGCGGATCCGCGGCGGACGAGGAGACCTGCCGGCTGGCCTTCCGCCTCGGACAACTTGTGGCCCGTGGCGGGGACGTGTTGCTCTGCGGCGGACGCCCTGAAGGCGTGATGGAACATGCTGCCCGCGGCGCTCGGGACCAGGGGGGGCTGACACTGGGAATCCTTCCCGGTTCCGACCCGGACCAGGCTTCGGAAAGCATCGACCTGGCGGTGGCCACCGGAATGGGCAATGCACGCAACGCGATAAACGTGCTGTCCAGCGACGCGGTGGTGGCCTGTGCCGGCGGGGCGGGAACCATCTGCGAGGTGGCCCTTGCCCTGAAGAGTGGGAAACCGGTGGTGGCGTTGGGGTTCGACCCGGGCTCCGGATTTACCGCCTGGCTGGGCAAAGGGCTGACCCTGGCCGGCACTGCTGAAGAGGCGTATCGTCAGGTTATGGAGCAGTTGGAGCAGGACGGCTGATCAGGTTAGTCTCCCTGCCGGCGCACCCCTGTTGTAGAATCTGATGAGGGTTAACGGTGGAAACGATACAGGTCAGGGTTCGGGGAGCGGAATACCCGATACATTTCGGAAGCGATCTCGGGAAGTGGCTGGATACGATGCTGCCCGCCCGGGATGTCATCCCCTTCGCGATGCTGCTGGTGGATGAAAATGTTCGCCTGGCCCACGGGGACAGGCTGCTCGAGGCTTTTCGGAAGATCGATCTGCCGGTCCGGATGATCCCGGTTCCTCCCGGGGAAACCACCAAGTCCCTCGAGGTCTACGGACGTCTCTGTGACCAGGTCCTGGATTGCGGGCCCGACCGCACCACACCGCTGGTGGCTTGCGGCGGAGGTGTGACCGGGGACGCTGCCGGGTTTGTGGCCGCCACCGTACTGCGCGGCCTGCCGTTGTTCCAGGTGCCCACCACCACGCTCTCCCAGGCCGACAGCGGCGTCGGAGGCAAGGTTGGGCTTAACCATCCAGCGGGGAAGAATCTGCTGGGTACCTTTTACCAGCCCCGGGCCGTATTCATCGATCCGGCCTTCAACCGAACGCTCGCCGATCGGGACTACCTTTCCGGTCTCTTCGAAGCGGTGAAGATGGGGCTGATACTGGATCATGGACTGCATGCTTTTCTGATGCAGCGGTGGGGCCGCCTGGTGGAGCGAAAAGAGATCGATCTGGCCCATGTGCTGCACCAGAGCTGTCGGTTGAAAGCCCGGGTGGTGGAGTTGGACGAACTGGAGCAGGGGCCTCGGCGGGTGCTCAATTTCGGGCACACGGTGGGGCACGTGCTGGAGCACCTGGACCCGAGCGGCCTGCGGCATGGAGAGGCTGTGGCCTGGGGCATGGCGGCCGCCGTGGATCTTTCAATGGAGCGGTCTGGTCTGGACCGCACCCAGGGCCAGTCGATCAAGGACTTCATCTTTGACTGCAAGGCCATCCAGCGACCGGAACTGCCCGACCGGGACGATTTTCTTCAGCTGTTGGATATGGACAAAAAAAGACGTGGGCACTCCATCGATGTTGTTTTACTGAGATCGGTTGGTCAGACGGTGATCAACCGAGACATCGAACCGGCTGATCTGTGGCGGTCAGCCCGTGATGTAATTCTCGAATCCAGGTCCAGGACGTGACCCGAACCAGGCAGAAAGGCGGCAGTTGAATGAAATCCATCGCGTCCAGTTATCTCATCCTCCTGGTCCTGCTGGCCACGCCGGCAGTCCTGGCCAGTGATGTACCCGCCGGGGTGTCACCGGCCGGCGAGGGGAGCGCCACCGGGGAGGGTGACCGGTCCCAGGCGTATTATCATTTCCTGCTGGCCAAGGGATATGAGTTCGAACATCTCTACGACGACGCTGTTAGAGAGTTGCAGCTGGCTTTACAGTTCGATGACCGGAATTCCTTCATCCACGGCGAACTGGCCGCGCTGTATCAGCGCCTGGGCCGGGAGGGCAAGGCGTTGGAACATGGGCACGCGGCCATTGAAGCAGACCCCGAGAACGCCGAGGCCCGGGTGTTCCTGGGAATGCTCTATTTCAAGAAAAGCCGTCAGGACGAACAATACCGACAGGAGATGACCGAGAAGGCCATCGAGCAGTTTCGCGAGTCCCTGGTGCTGGATCCGGATCGCGAGGAGGCCTATCTCGACCTGTCGCACATCTACCACGTCAATGATCGTGACGAGGAGGCTCTGGCCCTGCTGCAGCGCTACCTCGAGCGTTCGCCGTATAGCGAGCGGGCTCTTTTCGCCCTCGGCAATATCCATTGGTCAAGGCAGGACTGGTCCAGCGCTCTTGAGGATTACCTGAGGATTCTGGAGATCAACCCCGAGTCCATACGGGCCCTGCTGGACGTTGCCGATACTTACAACAACCTGGATGAGCCGGAGAGCGCACTGCCGTTCTATCTCCGGACTCTGGAGAGAAACCCCGAATCGTTCAATATTCTCAACCAGGTGGGAACCTGCTACGAAGAACTGCGGGAACTGGATCTTGCGGCCCGCTACTATCAGAAGGCCCTGGCGGTCAAACCGGAAAGTCTCGAGACCGTTGACGCTTTGGGAAACGTGGCCTTCATGGCCCGGAGGTTTCTCGAGGCCACCGGGTACTATCTCCAGGTTCTGGAAGCGGAACCCGATCGGCTGGTAACGCGTTTCAATCTTGCCCGGTCCTACAAGGGCCTCGGTGAGGCCTCCCTGGCCCTGGTGCATCTCGAACAGCTGCATCGGCAACTGGGCGATGTATTTGATCAGGGGAAGGGCACCGATGAGCTGAAGCAATTCCGGAGGCTGGTCCTCGAGCAACTGGCCAACATTCATGTCTCCCTCGAACAATATGACAAGGCCGCGGCGATTCTCCTGGAAGCCTCGTCGCTGGGAGAGATTCCGGACCAGGAGGTCTTGCACAATCTCGCCCGCGTCCACCATATGAAGGGGGAACTGGATGCGGCGTTCCAGGTTCTCGACCGGTGTCGGGAACTCTACCCCGATCATCAGGAAGCTGATCTTCTGGAGGTGGAGATTCGCCTGGACGCCGGCCGGCGCGAGGGGGTGGAGGAAGTGCTGGACAAGCTGCAGACGCTGGCCGCCAGTCAGGGTTTGACCACCGACCTCTGGCGCCGCCTGGTGATGTTGCTCAGTGAGAACGGCTACCGGCAGCGCGCCATCGGGCTGCTGGAAACCATCACGGACACCGAAGAGGGGAAAACTGCTCTGAGCTTGTTCTATCTCACCCGGGTGCGATTGGAACAGGACGATCTGGAAGGGGCGATGGCCAGCATCCGGGAGGCCCGGCAACGGTTCCCCGCGGACCAGGACTTCACCTTTCTCGAAGGTGAGGTGCTGCTCAGACAGGATCAGCTTGAAGATTGCCGGTCCCTGATCGGTCAGCGGCTCCAGGGG
>JAQAZP010000006.1:0-33115 GCA_032127265.1 Acidobacteriota bacterium | reverse complement strand
CGGCGAGAATCTTCAGCGGGCGGTCCAGCCGACGCCAGACGAGCAGCGCGGCGATCAGCGGCAGCGCTGAGGTCGAGGATGAGATTAAAAAATACCACCAGTCTGTCGGCATTTCCTGCTGCCTGATTTCCAGTCATGGCGTTCACTGGACTTCGTCAGGCCGGGTTCTGCCCCGAAAGGAGGAGGGCCTGATCCTAGATTACCCGATCATATATCAATTTCCCGAGAAGCCAAAATGAAAACAGCGGTAGAAATCACTCGGTATTTCGGGCACAGAGAAACGCCGCAGTATAGAGCAGGTTGGTGAAGATGTTGATCACCGTGTGTACACTGTAGACGGTGCCGAACGTTGCCGGATTGTCGCTCAGCATCAGCCGGGCCAGGGTGAAGAGGGTCAGGGTGCCGGCGTGGTAGATCAGTACGGCGCTGGCCACCCAGAACCGGGGATCCCGGGTCAGTGAATCCCCGGGCTCGATGATTATTCGCTGAAAGGTGAAGACGGCCACTCCCACGAGAATCGTCGAACCGATGGACCGGCTGATACTGTCGAGGCTGGTGAGCGGCTCGAAAAAGATCTTGTTCACCACCATCACCAGCAGGAACAGCGGAATGGCCCTGTAGAGCAGGCCTCGGACCCTGCCGCTCCGTTGCCAGCAGGCAAAGGCGAGGATGATCAGGGTGAACTCCAACGGAGTCCAGATGTGGAAGATCCAGAGGTTGGAAGCGCCGCCGCTTACGACATACTCGCCGAGGGCCTCGGTACAGGCAGAGAGGAAAATCATCAGAGCGATCAGTTTCAGGGCCCGGTCGAGGAAGCGGAAATGGACCAGGGCGACAGCCAGCGGGATGAGCGGTGCGAGCTGGGAGGCGGCAATAAAAAGACGGGGAGCCCACATGGATCAATCCTCTCCTGGAGGCTGTCGGTCCCCGGCGGGCGGCTGGGGGCCTTCGACCGCGGTCAGTCCTTGTTCAGCGGGCTTTCCTTGCAAAAGGGCGGACACGGCCGGGCTATCTCGGCCAGCTTGCCCAGGGTCATGTCGTTGCCGTTGGCCGTGACACCGACGATGACGACCACCGGGTCGCCTTCGTCGTTCTCGCCGTAATAATAACGGATACCCACGCAGTCCTGCTGGTCGAGAATTTCCTCGACCGCCTTCTTGCCGAAGAAGCCGCCGAGAATTGCACCGGAGCCGGCCTTGTCGCGAAACTTCTTGGTCATGGCCTTGGCGTCGGCGAGAGTGACATCGTGATTTTCATTTCCGGTGAACATCGATTTCCTCCAGAATGTGTTTAAAGTGATCTGAATAGTATTACGATGATTTCCCTTATATTATATCGAATTGCACGGAAGTCAAAATATATTTTGAGGATTCATCACTTTTTTTACAATATTCACGGTTGTGCATTTGGTCCGGCGGGGAATTGTGACCCCCGGGGCAGGGTGCTATGATTTGCCCGGTTGATTCAACAGCGGGGTATTCCAGTGAGCGAGATGGATCAGCGGGCCGTGTCCGGACACCTGGCCTCGGGCCACCGGGACGAGGTGGCCGGCATGTTCGGCCGCATCGCCGGACGCTACGACCTGGCCAACACCCTGCTCAGCGCTGGGCAGGACGCCGGGTGGCGGCGCAGGGCCTCCCGGGCCCTGGTGGGGGCACTGGTCGACAGCGGGCACTTCGATATCCGGATCCTCGACTTCTGTGCCGGCACCGGGGCCCAGTCCCTCAGCCTGGCCAAGGAGGGGTTCCGGCGTGGTGCGAATATACATGTGGTGGCCTCGGACCTGGCCCTGCCCATGCTGGCCATCCTTTCCCGGCGTAAGCGCCTGGGCTGCGGCCGGTGGGGCCGTCTGGGCGGTGCGGTGGATCCGGTGCTGGCCGATGCCGCCATGCCGCCGCTGGCTCCGGGAAGCATGGACGGGGCGGTGGTCTCATTCGGCATCCGCAATGTAGACGATTACCGACGGTGCCTGCTGAACGTGGCGCGGGTTCTGCGCCGGGGAGGGCTGCTGGCCGTGTTGGAGTTTTCCATACCCCGGCGCCAGCCGCTGCGCGGGCTATACCGCTTCTACTTCAAGCATGTCCTGCCGCTGCTGGGCCGCTTCCTTTTTGACGCCGGCGGGGCCTACACCTATCTCCCCGATTCGGTGGAACGCTTCCCCTCGGGGGCCGAATTCGAACAGGAACTTCGGGCCGCCGGCTACGGTGCGGTATCCTCCCGCTCGCTCTTCGGCGGCATCGTGACCCTCTACCTCGCTCAGGCACTGATGGAGAGAGCCGAGTGACCAGGCGCATCTCACCACACCTGCTGGCCACCGACTCGCCGGCCCTCACCGCTCTGATGGCCCGGGCCCGGGAACTGGTCGCCGAGGGCGAGCTGATCAACCTGGCCCAGGCCGTGGTGGATTTTCCCCCGCCCCTGGAGTTCATCGAGGAGGTGCGGCGTGTTGCCGGCGACCCGGCGGTGCACCGCTACACCCCCGACCCGGGGTTGCCGGACCTGCGGGCAATGCTGGCCCGGCATGTGGCCGAGCGTTACGGCCTGGATGCGGACCCGGAGAACGGCCTGATCGTCACCCCGGGGGCCAACCAGGCCTGCTTCAGCGCCCTGGCCGCCCTGCTGGAACCGGGGGACGAGGTGATCATTCCCACGCCGTGGTATTTCAACCACGCCATGACGGTGCAGATGCTCGGCGGCGTGGTGAAGGCCGTTCCCACCTCGCCCGGGAACGGTCATCTTCCGGACCTCGGGCAAGTGGCCCGGGCCGTCTCGCCCCGCACCAAGGCCATGGTGCTGGTGAACCCCAACAACCCCACCGGCGGCCGCTATCCCGACCAGTGGGTCCTTGAGCTGGGCGGCCTGCTGGCCGGAAGGCGTATCTGGGTGGTGGCCGACCAGACCTACCAGGAGATGGTCTACGAGGGGGGGCGCCCGCTCTCCATCGGGTCACTCCCCGGCATGGCCGACTGGACAGCCACGGCAGGGAGCTTCTCCAAGTCGCTCTCCCTGGCCGGGTGGCGTATCGGCTTCCTGGCCGGGCCGCCCGCCCTGCTGGAGCAGGTGCTGAAGATCCATGACAGTTCGGTGATCAGCACGGCCCACATTACCCAGCGCGGGCTGATGGCGGCGCTGCCGGTGATCGACACGCACCTGGAGCGGGTGATGCCGCGGCTGAAAAGCCGGCGCGATGCCCTGATGGCGTCCCTTGGTGGCTTCCCGGCGCTCCGGGCGGCTACACCGGGCGGCTCGCCGTTCGTCCTGGTCCACCTGCCTGACGGGATGGATGACGCGGCTTTTTCGTCGCGCCTGTTGGAGGAAGAGCGGGTGGCCGCGGTGCCGGCCGGCGGTATGGGCCCCGGCGGCGCGTCGGCCCTGCGGCTCTCCTTTGCCGCCACCGGCGTGGAGCAACTGGCCGAGGCCGGCCGTCGCATCGGACGGCTGGCCGGGTCGGGGCCGGATGGGGGTGGCGGCCGATGAACAGTGTCCCGGGCCGGCGCCCCCTCTTCACCGCGTTGTTGCTCGCCCTGCTGCTTCTGGCGGCGCTGCTGCTCCGTCTGGGCCTGGTATCCATGCCCTCTCACGATTTTCGTCCCACGCCGGATGCGGCCGAGTATGCGGCCGCCGGCATCTCCCTGGCCGAGGGCCGCGGGCTCACCCTGACCATGGGCGGCGGGGTCTATCCCTCCCGCTACCCCTGCGGCTACCCCCTGCTGCTGGCCCTCTTCCACCTGCTGGGCCTCGGAGTGGAGCGGTTCTACATCGGCAGCGTGATTCTCGGACTGCTGGTCATTCCCCTGGTCTACCTGCTGGCCCGCCGTGCCGGCGGCGGGCGGGATGCGTCGCTGGTGGCCGCCGCGGTGACCGCCGTTTCGCCGGTGCTGCTGTTCTGTTCCACCCGTGTGCTCACCGAGAACGCCTCGCTGATTGCGATCCTCACCGGTTTTCTCTTTGCCCTGTCCGGCGAATCGGCCTCGCGCCGCCGGGCGGCACTGTTCACCCTGCTGGCCGGTCTGGCGGCGGGGTACGCGGTGATCATCCGGCTGGCCAACGTGGTTACGGTGCCGGTGATCTTCGGCCTCGTGATCTGGCTGGGCCGCCGCACCGCGGGCGGCAAGCAGCGGCAGGCCGGCGACATGCTGCTCTTCGGCACCGGCGCCCTGTTCGGCGTCCTGCCCCAGCTGCTGTTCAACCGGTTCAATTTCGGCACACTGTGGGCGACCGGGTACGGCTACTGGAACCAGACCTACCAGGATCCGCTGGCCATGTTCGAGACGGCGCACGCGGTGCACCCCTGGAACCCGCTCTACGGCAATCTCTGGTACTACCTGCAGTACCTGGCCGGGATGTTCTTCGAAGCCACGTTTCTCCGGCTCTACTCCCTGGCCGCTGTGATCCTGGCCCTGATCGGGCTCCTGGCCCTGCTCCGGCGCGGCCGCCGCCGCTTCGTGCATCTTTTCGGATTGCTGCACTGCCTGGCCACACTGGCGCTGCTGCTCTTCTACTTCGGCCAGTCCACCCGGCTGCTGGCCGCTGTGATCCCCTGGGTCGCCCTCTGGGCCGGCGAAGGCTTCTCCGCGTTCTGGCACCGGCCTCCGGGCTCGCCGCTGCGCCGGAGCTGCCGTGCCGCCGGGGCCCTGCTGGCGCTGGCGGCGGTGGTCCCCCTGCTGGTCTGGACTGTCTCCCGCACCGGGACCATGGCCGGGGAGCAGAAGCCGGTGGCCACGGCCGCCTCCATGGCCCTGGCCCGGACACCTCCCGGCTCGCTGATCCTGAGCAACCTCTCGCCGGTCTACACCGGCATGCTGATCGACTTCCGCGGCGGCAGGGAAGTAGTGCAGCTCTCCCGGGAGGACGGGTCCTACGTCAGCTACCTGCTCAACGCCTCCTTCGGCGGGGAGGGGCCGCCGCTGCCCCAGGCCCGCTTCATGCCGCCGCTGCCGGGGCGCGACCCGTTCCAGCCCCTGGTCCACGGGGCGGACGAGCTGGACCCCTGGCGGCTGAAGCAGGTAACCCGAGCGCTGGCCGCCCGCCGGCCAGTGTTCGTCCTGCAGCATGCCGAGAACCCGCCGTTCAGTGAGGGCCGTCAGGCGGTGCAGCGCTTCCTGGTGGTTCAGGAGGTGGGGCGCCTTCCCGGCGTCCTGCTGGTGCGGGTCAAGGGCGTGAGGGAAGGCGCCGGCGAGTCGTTGTCCCGCACCCCGCTGGATCTGAACGAGCGCCGCAAGAACCGGGCAACAAGGGAAGGGAGGACCTGATGGACGGCGAACGGTTGGTGTATCCCCCGGCCCCGGTTCCGCCCTTCCAGGGTACGAAGGTGGAGGCGGTGGACCTGGACCAGGTGCTTCCCTGGCTCAACCGGCCGGCGCTCTATCGCGGCCGCTGGGGCTATCCGTCCGGAAAGCTGGCAGGGGCAATCGCGCCGGTGACCGCCGCCCGACCGGCCGAGGCGGTGCTGGCCAGATTACTGGAGCGTTGCCGGGAGGAGCGGCTGGTGGAACCGCGGGTGGTCTACGGCTATTTCCCCTGCGCCGGGGAGGGGGACGACCTGCTGGTGCTCGACCAGGCCAAACCGTTGCGCTTCTGTTTCCGGCGCCAGGGCGTCTCGCCGCACCGCAGTCTCGCCGATTTTTTCCGCCCTGCCGCCGAAGGCGGGGACATGCTGGCCCTGCAGGTGGTGAGCACCGGGCCAGGCGTGGCCACGGCGCTGGAGCGGGCCGGCCGGGAGGACCGCTACCTGGAGATGCTGCAGCTCCACGGCTTCGCTTCCGCCCTGGCCGAGGCCCTGGCCGAATGGCTGCACCACCGTATCCGCCGCGAACTGGGACTGGCCGCGGACGAGTCCGCGGACCCGGCCGATGCCTTCCGTCACCGCTACCGCGGCCGGCGCTACAGCTTTGGCTACCCGGCCTGCCCCAACCTCGAGGACCAGCGGCTGCTGTTCCGTCTGCTGGAGCCGGAACGTATCGGGGTGACCCTGAACAGCCGTTTCCAGATGGTGCCCGAACACAGCACTTCCGCCCTGGTGGTTCACCATCCCCAAGCCCATCATTTTGCGGTCTGAGCGGCATCCTCTATAATCAATTGCAGAGTCACTCACAGAGTCAGTTTCAGACCATCGACTGGCTTCTATTTCATACCGCAATGGGGGAGAACGCCGGATGGGGCAGACCGCCGACGGAAGCAACTGGTCATCCCTGGAGGTGACGCTGGCCGGATACAACGGTGACGTGGAGGTCCTGCGCGGCGGCGAGGGTGAATTCACCCCGGAGTCCATCTCCGCGGCCTACGCCAGGATCAGCCGCTCTTCCGACCCGGTGGGCGAACTGCGCCGCCAGGCGCGGGAGGAGGTCACAAAGTCTCGAAAGTCGAACCGCGCCATCGTATTCGGCCTGGGCCACCACTCGGTGGCCGAGCATGCCGTCTTCAATTTCGACATCCTCGGCCTCTCCCGGCTGGCCATCGAGGCCCTGGAGTGGCACCGGCTCTGCTCTTTCACCGAAAAGTCCCAGCGCTACATCACGCTCGACGGGGACACGGTTCTGCCGACGGAACTGAACCCGGCGGAGCGCGGTCGTTTCGCCGCCCTGATCGCCGAACAGAACCGGGTCTACTTCGATCTCCTGCCGGTGCTGCTGGAACGGCAGACGGCGATCAACCAGGAGATGGCCGGGACAAAGCGGGGGCGGACGGTGATCGAGGGTCTGGCCAAGGAAGACGCACGTTATGCCGTCTCGCTGGCCACCGCCGGCCAGTTGGGGTTCACCAGCAACGCCCGCAACCTGGAGCTGATCATCCGCCGGATGCGCCACGCCTCGCTGGACGAGGTCCGCCGTCTGGGCGCGGCCCTGTTCGAGCAGGTCCGCGGCGTGGCCCCCTCGCTGATCATCATGGCCGACGAGGAGGCCTTTGCCGAGGCCTACGGCGCCACGCTGAAGGACGAGTATTTCAACCGGGGGGAGGCCGACCTGCGGCGGGCCGTCTCCGGGGTCCGTCTCGGGGATCAAACCGGGCCGCCCGCGGAAAGTGAAGGGTGCGCCGGCGGGGTGACCCTGGCCCGCTACACCGAAGATCCCGATACCGTGGTGCTCACCGGTCTGCTCTTCTCGGCCGGCCGGGGGCCGCTGGCCGCCTGCCGCAGTGCAGTGGAACAGTTGGGCTTCGCGGAACGGCGGACCCTTTTCCTGGAGTCCCTCTCCCACCTCTCGGAATACGACAGCCCGCCCAGGGCTTTCGAGGAGGCGTTGTTCCACTTTGAACTGACCCTCGATGCCAGCGCCATGGCCCAGCTGAAGCGGCACCGCATGTCCACCCAGCTCTGGGGGCCCTACGATCCGGCCCTGGGGGCCACTGTGCCGCCCGAGGTGGAAGCCGTGGGGCGTAGGGATCAGCTGCTGGACCTGGCCGGCCGCACAGCCGATGGCTGGGCCGAGCTCCGACGCTCCCTTGATAGCCGCGGCCAGCCGGTGGAGGCCGCCGATTACGTGCTGACCAACGCCCACCGCCGCCGGGTGTCGATGACCATGAACCTGCGCGAGCTGTATCACTTCTCCCGTCTCCGGGAAGACATTCACGCACAGTGGGCCATCCGCGACCTGGCGGCCAGGATGTCGGCGCTGGTTCGCCGGGCGGCGCCGGTCACCGCCGGCCTGCTGGGGGGCAAGAGCGACTATGCCAGGCTGTTCAGTGAAATAACGGGAAACAAGGGGGCCATCGATCCCGGGTTCGCCACGTAGTGAAGTCAAGACCTTCTGCGGCGATGAAAACGTCGAAAGGTATAGAAATGGTATAGAAGTAGTATAGAAACGGTATAGAAATGGTGTATAAATTGTACCTACGGAGCTGAATCATGGATGAACCGAAATCGCCCCTGACCTCGTTCGTTCCGGCCGACTATCAACCGGGCTTCGCCCAGGATGCCCTGATTCTCCAGGAGGCCCCCGGTGAGGAAGCCGTGCCGCTGGACGTGGTCTTTGTCGGCGGCGGTCCGGCCGGCCTGGCCGGGGCCATCGAACTGGCCAAACTGGCCAAAAAGGATGCCGAAGAGGGGGGCGGTCTGGGCGAGCTGGAGATCGGTGTGCTGGAGAAGGCCGAAAACCTGGGAGAGCACTGCATGTCCGGGGCGGTGATCAATCCTGCTGCCTTCCGTACGCTGTTCCCCGATCTCGGTGACGACGACTTCCCATTCCGCACCAAGGTTGATTCCGAGCGGCTGTACCTGATGAAGGAGAACGGTCAGACAAAACTGCCCACCCCGCCCACCATGAACAACCACGGCAACTTCGTCGCCTCGATCTGCGAGATCGTCCGCTGGCTGGGAAGCAAGGCCGAGGGGCTGGGGATCAACCTCTTCACCGGTTTTCCGGCCGACGCCCTGCTGGCCGAAGGCCAGGCGGTGACCGGCGTGCGCACCGCGCCGGCCGGGCTCAAACGGGACGGCACGCCGGGCAGCACCCACATGCCGGCCATGGACATCGCTTCGCGGGTCACCGTGCTCACCGAGGGAACCAGGGGCACCCTGGCCGGAGCCTGGCGCCGCTGGCAGCAGGTGGGCTCGAAAAACCCGCAGATCTATGCCCTGGGGGTCAAGGAGATCTGGGAGGTCAAAAAGCCGCTGGAATCGGTGGTCCACACCATGGGCTGGCCGCTGCCCAAAAACGCCTTTGGCGGCAGCTGGATCTATCCCATGGCCGACGACCTCATCTCCATCGGCCTGGTGGTGGGGCTCGATTACCGCCAGCACGCCCTGGACGTCCACGTCCTGCTGCAGCAGCTGAAGGGCCACCCGCTGATCCGGCCCTACCTCGAGGGTGGAGAGATGCTGGAGTGGGGGGCCAAGACCATCCCCGAAGGCGGGTTCTACGCCCTGCCCGACCGGCTGCACGGCGACGGCCTGCTGCTGGCCGGGGACGCGGCCGGCTTTGTGGACGTCCCCTCGCTCAAGGGAATCCACTACGCCATGATGTCGGGTATCCTCGCCGCCCGGGCCGCCTTCCGGGCGCTGAAAGCCGATGACGTGTCGGCCGCCAGCCTTGCCTCCTACGACGAGGAAGTGGCCGGGAGCTTCATCAGGAAGGACATCTACAAGACCCGCAACATGCGGCCCGCTTTCAAGTCCGGCTTCTACGCCGGCGGGATCAAGGCCGGCATGATGATGCTCACCGGCGGGGCTTTCCCCGGCGGCCGGATCGCCGTGGAGCCGGACGAGATGGAGCCGCGCACCGTGGGGCCCCTGCCGGAATTCACGCCGGACAGCAAGCTGACTTTCAGCAAGATCGACGCGGTCTATCGTTCGGGGAACAAGACCAGGGACGACATCCCTTCGCACCTCGAGGCCGGGGAGGATATCCCGCCAGAAGTGGCCGAGTTCTATGCCCACATGTGCCCGGCCGGTGTCTTCGAATGCGAGGACGGCAAGCTGGTGGTCAACCCGCCCAACTGCGTGGACTGCAAAACCACCGACATCCTTGGCCCGCGCTGGCGCCCCCGGGAGGGCGGGGCCGGCACCAAGTATAAGCAGATGTGAGCGGTTGATGGCGATACGGAGAATCATCAGCGTTGCCGTTCTCGCGCTCTGCGTACTGATCCTGGCGGTGCCCGAGGCCGCCGGCGAGCAGGGGTGCCCGCTGCTGGTCAGCGTGGACGACCTGCCCATCGCCGCCGGGGGCCTGCACCCCGACCCGGCCGAGCGCCGGCGGATCACCGCCGGCCTGCTGGACGCCATGGCCCGCCACAACATCAGGGCGGTGGGCCTGGTCACCTGGAAAAACATCAGCCGGGACGGTGACATCGAACTGCTGGAACAGTGGCTGGCGGCCGGCCACGAACTGGGTAACCACTCCACGCGGCACCTCGACTACAGCAGCACATCCCCCGAGGAGTACATCGCCGACATCGAGGAGGCCCGGGGGCACCTGGCACCGTTCCTCGAAGAGCGGGGGAGCGGGCTCCGCTTTTTCCGTTTCCCCATGCTCCGCGAGGGCGACACCGCGGATAAACTGGACGCCATGCGCGCCTACCTCCGGCGGACCGGGCAGCGGATACTGCCGGTGACCATCGACAACAGCGACTACGACTTTTCCAAACGCTGGGTGGAGGCGGACCGGGCAGGCGATCAGGCCGCCCGGGACCGCATCGTCGAGCAGTATCACGAGACCCTGCACCTCTCCGTTCTCCACCACCGCAACCAGGCCCGGCGGCTCTTTGACCGTGACGTGCCCCAGATCCTGCTGCTCCATGCCAACGCCATCGGCGCCGGCCAGTGGGACCGCCTGTTCACCTGGCTCGAAGCTGAAGGCTTCCGCTTTGCCGGTGCGGACGAAGTGCTGGCCGATTCGGCCTTCAGCGAAGCCCACAGCTATGTCGGGCCCCGCGGGGTGAGCCTCTGGGACCGGCTGCAGGACCGGGACCGGCGCCTGGCTGCCAGCCGGGAGGTGGAGGAGTTGATCGCCGAGCAGGCGGCGGCCTGGAATCGCGGTGACCTGGAGGCCTTTGCCTCCTGCTACCACCGGGATGCCGTGTTCGTCTCCTCCTCCGGGCTGACCCGCGGCCGTGAGGCCCTGCTCGAGCGGTACCGCCGGCGCTATCCGGACCGCCAGGCCATGGGCCGGCTGACCCTGGAGATCCTCGAGGTGCTGCCCCTGCCCGGGATTGAGGTTTCGGTGCTCGGAAACTCGCGTCCCGGAGGCATCCACGGGCTCTCGGTGGCGGCCCGCTGGTCGCTCAGCGGCATGAGCGGGGACGGGGAGGCCGGTGAAGCAAGGGCCCCGGACGCGGCGGGAATGACCCTGCTGGTGTTTCAGAAGAGTGTTGCCGGGAAGTGGGAAATCGTCCACGACGCCTCGTTCTGAGTTCAGCTGTGGTCCGAGAGCTTCGTTGGCGGTCTCCTTAAACGCTCACATACCACAAGAGTATTCTCCGCTTTCTCGTTGGTCGTCGCCTCACTCTCGAGCCACGGCTGAACTCAGAATCAAATGTTGATAAATGGGACTTCTAAATGGGAAATTCTCAGGCGCGGCAAAAGTGATTGATTTTCCTATCCCTTTGCTCTATATAAGGGACTGCTTCTTGAGGGTAGAACCTGAACGATACTGGATGTCATGAATTACTGTCTGGAGGAGTGAAAGAGATGAAGGTCAAAATCGATCGTGATGAGTGCATCGGCGACGGCGTCTGTGCTGATATCTGTCCCGAAGTGTTCGAGATGGACGACGAGGAAAAAGCGATTGTGCTCGGCGACGAAGTCCCCGGGGACGCGGAAGATGATTGCAGAGAAGCGGTCGAGAGTTGCCCGGTGACGTGCATCGAGATCGTGGAGTAACTGCTTCCCGATATCATACCGGTCCGGTGACCGCCGGGCCGGACGCCATGCGCCGGCTTCGTGCCGGCGTTTTTTTATGCCCTGACCAGGCTGCCGATGACCCAAAGCAACCCAGGCCCCGGTGAGCGGGATTACAAACGGCGCATCCGCGCCTGGTATCTCTATGACTGGGCCAACTCGGCATTCGCCACCACGGTGATGGCCGGCATGTTCCCGCCGTTCTACCGCGCGCTGGTGCTCAACGCCGGTCTGGGTCAGGCCGAGGCCACCGCCTACTGGGCCTACACCACGGCCATCGCCCTGGCCCTGATCGCGCCCCTGGCTCCAATTCTCGGCGCCGCGGCCGACCAGGAGGGGCGGCGAAAGCTCGGCCTGATCCTCTTCATGGCCCTCGGCGTGGCCGCCACCGCGTCCTTCGTCTTCCTCGGCCCCTCGTCCTGGGGCTGGGCGTCGGTGATTTTCATCATCGCCAACATCGGTTTTGCCGGCGGCAATCTCTTCTATGACGCCCTGTTGCTTCACGTGGCCCGCAAACAGGACTTCGACCGGGTCTCCACCGCCGGCTATGCCCTGGGCTACATCGGCGGCGGTGTCCTGCTGGTCATAAACCTTGCCTGGTATACCTGGCCCCGGGCCTTCGGCATGCCCGATGCCAATTTTGCGGTCAAGGCCAGCTTCATCAGCGTGGCGCTCTGGTGGCTGTTTTTCACCTTCCCGCTGATCCGCCGGGTCTCCGAGCCTCCGGGAGAGTCTTCCGTTGCCGGCCGGCGGTCGCTGGTCCGTGGGTCGCTGCACCGGCTGGCCGAAACCCTGCGCCACCTCAGGCGCTACAAACAGGCGATGCTCTTCCTCATTGCGTTCCTGATCTACAACGACGGCATCGGCACGATCATCAAGATGGCCACCCTCTACGGGCACTCCATCGGCCTGGAGATCGGGGATATGATTGCTGCCCTGGTGATCACCCAGTTCGTGGGGGTGCCGGCGGCATTCGCCTTTGGCCGGGTCGCCGGCCGGCTAGGTTCCAAGCGGTCGATTATGATAGGGTTAGCCATATACGTGGTGATTTGCCTGGCCGCCTTCGGAATGAAGACAGCTACCCACTTCTACATTCTGGCGATCATGGTTGGACTGACCCAGGGCGGCACCCAGGCCCTGAGCCGGTCGCTGTTCGGATCGATGATTCCACGGGCGCGCAGCGCCGAGTTCTTTGGATTTTTCAGCACCAGCAGCAAATTCGCCGGCATACTGGGCCCGCTGGTTTTCGGCCTGGTAACTCATTTGATGCGGGAGAGCAGGTTGGCCATCGCAGTGATCGCCGGGTTCTTCGTGGTCGGCGGTCTGCTGCTGGCCTTTGTCGACGTGGATGCCGGGATCCGCGCCGTGAAAGAGGAGGAGGATTGTGCTCTATAACACGATTAAGAAGTTCGTCGGAGAAGATCCGGATGTGGTGCAATTCCAGATCAAGCGCGACGGCGAGTGGGTGCACTTCTCGCGAAAGACGGTCTGTGACCGGGCCCGGGCCCTGGCCCACAAACTCTCCTCCTCATTCGGTGTTGGTCCCGGCGTCAACGTGGCGCTCTATTCCGAGAACAGCCCCGAGTGGTGCATCGCCTACCTCGGGATCAACTTCACCGGGGCCACGACGGTGCCCCTGGACGCCCAGTATACCGACCGCGAACTGAACAACCTGGTCCCCTTTGCCGATGTGAAGACACTGCTGGTTTCCCAAGCACTGTCCGGGAATGCCGACTGGGCCGCCCTGGGTGTGGAGAACATTCTCAGGGTGGACGGCAGTGAAGGCGACGACTCGTTCATGTCCCTGCCCGACGCGCCGGCTGATTTCGAGGGGCAGGAACTGCCCACGGACCAGGTGGCCTCGCTGATTTTCACTTCGGGCACCACCGGCGACCCCAAGTGCGCCATGCTCACCGCCGGCAACTACCTCTCCAACGCCCGGGCCGTGCTGGAGGAGATGGACCTCTCCGGCAAGGACAACCTGCTCTGCATCCTTCCCCTGCACCACTGCTATGCCTTCATCGGCACCTTCATCGCCCCGCTGGTCCTCGGCGGCACGACCACCTTCGAAACCACGCTCCAGGGGCCGGCGATCCTGGAAGCGATGCAGGAGAAGGGGGTGACGGTGATGGTGGGTGTGCCCCAGCTCTATGTGGCCTTCGAACGGCGGATCTTCGAGAAGGTGGCCGACAAATCCGCAGCGGCGCAGAAGATCTTCGGCCTGCTCCTCGGCACTTCCCGATTTTTCCGCAAACGTTTCGGGATCCGCATCGGCCGCTACCTGCTGGGCTCGGTGCGCAAACCCTTTGGCTCGAAGTTCCGTTTCTTTGCCAGCGGCGGCGCCAAGCTGGACAAGGAGGTGAACCAGAACCTCGACGACCTGGGCCTGATGGTCTTCGAGGGCTACGGCCTCACCGAGACCTCGCCGATCATCTCCTTCGTCCCGCTGGTCCGCCCGATCCCCGGATCGGTGGGCAAGCCGATCAAGGACGTGGAAGTCCGGATCCTCGAACCGGACGGCGACGGGGTGGGCGAGATCACCGTCCGCGGGCCCAATGTGATGAAGGGCTATTACAAGAACCCCGAAGCCACGGCGAAGATGATCCGCAACGGCTGGCTGCACACCGGAGACCTGGGCTTTATCGACGAGAAGGGCTACATCACCATCACCGGCCGGGCCAAGGAGGTGATCGTCCTCGCCTCGGGCAAGAACATCTACCCCGAGGAGGTGGAGAAGGAGTACGCCAGGTCGCCGGTGATCGCCGAACTGTGCGTCTTCGGCGCGGAGACCGTCGACGGCCGGACCACCGGTCTCAGCGCCATCGTGGTCCCCGACTTCGACGAGATCAAGCGCCGCAATACCACGCGGGTCAAGTTCGAGGTCAAGTACGACATCGAGAACATCGGCCAGAAGCTGCCCAGCTACATGCGGCTGACCAGTTTCAAGCTGGTCACGCAACCGCTGCCCCGGACGCGGCTGAGCAAGCTCAAGCGCAACCTGGTGCGCAGCATGATGAAGAGCATGAGCTTCACCGAGGTGGAGGAGGGCGTGGAGGCCGCCCGGCCGCCGCTGACCGCGGAGGAGCAGCGCCTGCTGGACAAGCCGATGGCCGCCCGCCTGCTGGGCCGCCTGCGCCGGATCACCGGCCACGAAGGTTCCATCGTCCCCTCGGACAGCCTGGAACTGGACCTCGGCCTGGACAGCCTGGGCCGCATGGAATTGCTGGCCATCCTGCAGCAGGAGTTCGACACGGTGGTGCCGGAGGCCGAAACCGCCGGCATGCTCAGCGTGGGGCAGGTCCTCGATCGGCTTCCCGACGCCGAGGACGAGATGAGCGGCGAGGAGTTTTCCTGGTCCAAAATCGTTCGCATTACGCCGGACCCGCCCTTCGAGAAGCGCTACAGTCTCGGCCGGCCGATCTTCCGCCTGCTGATCCACCCCATCCGCATCTTTTCCAGAACCGTGTTCCGCACCTTTGTCCGCTTCGAGCTGATCGGCGCGGAAGCCTTGCCGGCGGACAAGCGGTTTATCCTCGCCCCCAGCCACCAGAGCCTGCTCGACGCCCAGCTGATCTACGTCACGATCAAGGTGCCGCTGCTGGCACGTATCACCTTCTTCGCCCTGGAAGAGTATTTCCGATATCCGGGTGCTTCGATACTGATGAAGTTCTTCCGCATCATCCCCAGCGGCACCGAAAACACCATGCTCAGTTCGATGCAGTACGCCTACCGCAGCCTCGAGCTGGAGGGCGGGCTCTGTATCTTCCCCGAGGGTCACCGCTCGGCGGACGGGGTGATCGGCAAGGGCCGGATCGGTCTGGGCGTGCTGGCCTGCGAGAGCCAGACACCGATCTACCCGGCGCGCTTTGACGGCGGCATGGAGGTGCTGTCCCGCCTGAACAAGGGTGTGCACAAGGCGAAGATGAAACTGGTCATCGGCCCGCCGATCCTGCCGCCCAAAAAGGAGAGCTACACCGATGCCGACTACCGGGAGGTGACCCGGGCCTGGCACGAGGCGGTGAACAAGATCGACGTGTAACCGGACGAAACGATCCTCTTGTCCCTGGAGCCCCCATGACCAGTGGACCAATCCGCCACCTGTTTCCGACAGTAGTCCTGGCTTTTCTGCTGGCCGCACCCTGCTGCCGCCAGGCCGAGCCGGTGCCGATCAGCCTGCTGGATTCGGTTGATGCCTCCGAACCTCTCGGCCCGTGGCGTCTGGCCAGCGAGGTTCGCGGCCTGCGGGCCTGGACTGATGGCGCTGAGGGCCTGGGCATCACCATCGATGGACGCGTGATCGATGCTCGATCACTGCCCGGTCTGAAGCCCCGTCAGCTGAAATTGGCCTCCCGTGTGATGGGCAGGGGCGGCGCATTCGTCCAGACTGAGCCGGTCTCCACCCACCGGCAGCAGGTGTCTGTGGAGCCTGGCGAACTGTTGATGGTGGGGCTGCGCTACGGCGCCGCCTGGGCCGTCTCTCCGCTGATCGAGGTGCGGCTGCTGAAAGCCGGCGAAGTGGCGGTTTCCGCTGAGGCCGATGTCCGAGGCCACTGGTGCGAAGCGCAGTTCTTCGTGCCGCCTGGTGGAGGTGACACGCTGGAGATCCGCCACCACCTGGCGCCCGGCACCACTCTGCCCCTTAAAAATGCGAACGTGCTGGTGGTGGAGCGTGGGGCCTCGAGAGAAGAGGTTTCCCGGGCCATGCTCTTCCTTCGTCTGGCCCGCGGAGACCGGGGATTCCCCGTTGCCCGAGTTGCGGAAAGACGGGTGTTTCCGCTGGCACTGGACGGGAGGACCATGGACGCCCTGCTGCTGGGCAGTGGGGAGACCGTGGAACTGGCGGTACCGGCTCCTCTCACCGGCAGGTCCCTGCTCTGCTGGTCCACCGTCCTGGCCGCCCAGCCGAACGCCGGGGCGCTGCTCACCCTGGAAGCGGAAACAGGGGAGGGGTGGCGGCTACTGACCGCCCTGCCGGTGCGGGCGGAGGATGCAGGGGCCTGGACCGAGGTGAGTCTGGCAAAGAGAGATGTGACGCCTCAATGTCGCCGGATCCGGTTTTCCCTTGATGGCCGGGATGCCATTGTCGGGGTTTCCGGACTGCTTCTCCCGGCAGGCCGGCGGCCCAAAAACCGGAATAACCTGCTGGTCGTCGACCTCGACACCTTGCGCGCCGACCGGATGGAAACATACGGCTACCAGCAGCGGTCCACCACCGGGCTTCTTGACGCCAAACTCCATCAGCAGGGTTTTCACCTCTTCCAGCACGCCTATTCCCCGGCGGTCTCCACCCTGCCGGCCACGGCCAAGTTCCTTGCCGGCCGCTACCATGACGTGCACCAGGGACAGGTGGTCCCCCGCGGCTACACACTGCTCCAGGAGTGGTTGCGCCGGGCCGGCTATTACTGCGCCGCATTCACCGGCGGAGGTCAGTTGCGCAGCAAAGGGTTCGAACAGGGGTTCCACGAGTATTGCTGGAGCGCGGATGTGGGCAAGATCGAGGATTCCTTTCCCCAGGCCACGGAGTGGCTCGAGGAGAACAGTGACGAGCTCTTCTTCCTCTTTCTCCATACTTACGAAACACATGCGCCTTACACCCGGGGTGAGTTCTGCGCCGGCCTTCCCCGGGGACGGCTGGGGGATCTCACCGCCGGTGAGCTCCTGATCCCGAAGGACAGCGGGATCAAGAGCCACACCCCGCTCATCGACCAGGAAAAGCGGTACATGAATGCGGCGTATGACAGTGGGGTGAAAAAAGCCACCGACGAAGTGGCTTTGCTGCTGGGCGAACTCGATCGCCTGGGGCTCACCGATTCCACCGTGGTGGTGATCCTCAGCGACCACAGGGAAGAGTTCTGGGACCACAACCAACTCTTCGCCCAGCATGGCCAGTCGCTGTACGGCGAACTGCTCAACGTGCCGCTGATCATCTTCGATCCCGGCCACCCTTCGGAGGGGCTGCACCGTATCGCCGAGGAGGTGAGCACGGTTGACCTCCTGCCCACGGTGCTGGACCTGCTGGGCATCCCATCCA
The DNA here is from genome assembly GCA_032127265.1 of Acidobacteriota bacterium. Taxonomy (GTDB): domain Bacteria; phylum Acidobacteriota; class JAQAZP01; order JAQAZP01; family JAQAZP01; genus JAQAZP01. The sequence continues at coordinate 15,752 of JAQAZP010000006.1, read as the reverse complement.
CTGCCCAGACAGACGGGGTCAGTCTCGTGCCGCTGATGGACGGGGAGAAGAGCGGAGAGCCCTTCCACCGTGAAATCCCGATTCTCGCCTCCCGGCTGGACAAGTCCTACTGTGTGATCCACCAGGGGGTGAAGTTCATCCGGGGACTTGGCGAACAGGCCTGGCTGGCTGACCGGAAGGACCTCCCCCCGGTGCCCGGGGAACTTTTCCGGCTCACCGATGACCCATTGGAGCAGAACAACCTGGCCGCGATCGAGCCTGACCTGCAGCAACAGATGACGGAGATGCTCCGCCGAGCGGCGGGCCGGGCCCTGCCACCGCTGGATGAGGAAGATGTCGACCACGGGCCGGTGAGCCCCGACCTGCAGCGCCAGCTCCGGGCACTGGGGTACGTGGAGGGGCAATAACGCCGTTTTCATGGACAATGACTCCGGCACCGGGAGGTTATTTCTCATGTCCACGACGTCCATTGTTCGACTGAACGCGCTACTCGCTTCCGCCCTGCTGTTCTGTGCGATTCCGACTTTGGTCACCGCGGAGAATATCTTCGCCGCCCCCCGATCCTTTGCCGCCGGGAACGACATACGGGACACCCGGCTGCTCGATCTTGACGGCGACGGGGCCCTCGACCTGGTGACGGCCAACAGCGACGACGACACTGTTTCGGTCCTGATGGGCGCCGGCGACGGCGGTTTCGGCGAACAGACGGCCTGGCCGGCGGGAAATTCCCCTTACGCCGTTGCCGGAGGCGATTTCAACGGCGACGGCATTGTCGACCTGGCCGCAGCCAACTACGTCTCGGACGATGTCACTATCCTCTTCGGGGTTGGTGACGGCTCGTTCGGTCCCCCGGACACGGTTCCGGCGGGAGAGGGACCGGTGGCCCTCCGCTCCGCCGACCTGAACAACGACGGCATTGCGGACCTGGTCACGGCGAATTACTGGTCCGAGGACGCTTCCGCGCTGCTGGGCGACGGGGCCGGCGGTTTCTTGGAAATCAGGACCGGGCATCTGGGGCGTTCGCAACGATCCCTCGAGATCACCGACCTCGACCTGGACGGAAACCAGGACCTGGTGGCGGTTTCCGGATTCATCGATTCCCCCTATGGCGGATTTCCCGACGGGGCGGTGTTCGTGCTGAAAGGCAACGGCGACGGGACGTTTCAGGAGCGGGCGTATTTCTTCTCGCCGGACTACTACTGGTCCGTGGCGGCCGGTGATTACAACGAGGACGGCCGCGTCGATATCGCGGTGACCATCCCGTATCCCTTCTCAGGCGGGGGGGAGCGGTTGATGGTCGCGTCCGGCCTCGGTGACGGGACTTTCGCCGAGCCGGCCTATTACCCGACCATCGCCTACCCCTACGCCATGGTCAGCAGCGACCTGGACGGTGACGGGCATCTGGACCTGGTCCTCGAAGGCCGCTACGAACTGGCCGTGCACAGCGGCGCCGGTGACGGGACGTTCACGCCGGGCCCCGTCTACGTCAAGCAGCAACGGAACTGGGCCGAATCGCTGGCCGCCGGCGACGTCAACACCGACCGGCGCGTGGACATCATCCAGTCCGGTTATGCCAACCTCGACGTGCACCTGGGCCTGGGGGACGGCTGCCTGGCCGGCGCCGGGTCGATCACCATCGGCGGGTCACCCCATTACGGCGACAGCGGTGACCTGGACGGCGACGGCGACCTGGATCTCGCCGTGGCAATGTCAGACCAGGATATCTACATCTGCCCCGGCAACGGGGACGGTTCTTTTGCCGACCCCACCGTTCTCGGCAGTTCCCAGTATCCCATGGACCTTCTGCTGGCCGACCTGGATGGTGACGGGGACCTGGACATGGTGGTGGCGCACGCCGACCGTCAGCTCTGGAGTTTTCCCGGCAACGGCGACGGTTCTTTTTCGGCTCCCCTGACCCTCGACCTGGGGTGTTACCCCGAGGGGGCGAGAGTCGGGCTGCTCGACGCCGATGGCCATCCGGATCTGGTGGTGGCCAACCGGAACGGTGATGAAGTCCGGGTCCACCCGGGCAACGGGGACTGCAGCTTCGGCCCGCCGACGGCCTATCCTGTAGGACAGACCCCGGTGGACATCACCCTGCTCGACTTCGACCTGGACGGCCACACCGACCTGGCCGTGGCCAATTCCATGTCCGACGACCTGACCCTGCTGCGCAACGACGGGGCGGGCGGGTTTCTCGACTCCGGGCTTCTGGATACCCGCCACTGGCCGATCGCCGTGATCGCGGACGACCTGAACGGCGACGGCCTGCCGGACCTGGCGGTGCTGGGCCAGTCGGACGAACTGCAGATCCTGGCCGGCCACGGTGACGGAGCGTTCACCGAGACCGCCGTTCTGCAAACCATGGCCTATCCCCTGCAGCTCAGAAGCGGTGACGTCAATCTCGACGGGATCACCGACCTGCTGCTCGTCGGTGCCTGGCCCAACGTGCGCCTGTATGCGGGGACCGGCGGCGGGAAGTTCACCGGTCCGTTCGACTACGCCGCCTACCTGGGATATCCGCTGGCCGGCGATTTCGACGGCGACGGAGACCCGGACGTGATCATCCTCGGTGATCGATATGCCTGGACCATGTTCAACACCACCACCGGGCGGCTGCTGGTCACCGGACCGGGCGACGGTCCGGCCAACCCGCCGCTGGTCCGCTGCTTCCAGCTGTCCGGACAGGGCGGCCTCACTGCCCAGTGGGACGCCTATTCAGCCACGGGGTGCGGGGTCAACGTGACCACGGCCGAACTGGACGGCCAGCCCGGTTCCGAACTGCTCACCGGGCCGGGCCCCGGTGCGGTTTATGGCCCCCACGTGCGGGGGTTCACCAGCCGGGGAGCACCCCTCGGGGGTGTTTCGTTTCTCGCTTACGGCACCAACCGGTTCGGTGTGAACGTGTCTGCCGGCGACCTGGACGGTGACGGCTTCGACGAGATCCTCACCGGGGCCGGCCCCGGCCCGGTGTTCGGCCCCCATGTCCGCGGATGGAACTGGGACGGCCAGGGCCAGGTGACAGCCTTGCAGGGTGTATCCTTCCAGGCTTACGGCACCCCGAAGTGGGGAGTGAACGTGGCCGCCGGCGACATCGACGGCGACGGCTTTGACGAGATCGTCACCGGGCCGGGCCCCGGCGCGGTGTACGGCCCCCACGTTCGCGCCTGGAACGTGGACGGCGGCGCGGCGGCCGCCATCCCGGCGGTCAGCTTTCTTGCTTACGGCACGAACAAGTTCGGGGTCAATGTCAGCGCCGGCGACGTGGACGGCGACGGCATCGACGAGATCGTTACCGGCGCCGGGCCAGGGGCGGTTTTCGGCCCCCACGTGCGGGGTTGGAATTACGATGGTGTTGCCGTTGCCCCGTTGCCCGGCTGCAGCTTCTTTGCCTGGCAGACCCCACCGCTCACGTTCGGGGTCAACGTTTTTGCCGGAGCCGATCTCAACGGTGACGGCCGTGACGACATCGTGGCCGGACGCGGCCCGGACCCTGCAGCCGACACCGAGGTCAGGGTGTTCGCCTACGACGGCAGCACCGTCAGTCTCTGGTTCTCGCTGGACTCCTACCCTGGCCTGACCCATGGGACGAATGTGGCCGCTGGCTGGTTTTGATTCGATGCAGGGTTTCGGCCCGCATTGCCGGCAACGGATTTTGACGATAAGATATTCTCATTTCCCGGATCCCGGGCGTTGCATCTATTGAACACTATTTCGATTCTGCTCCCGAGGTGATCCATGCGTGGTGCAATTTCCTTCCTGCTGTTGACCGCACGGTGCGCCCCGTCACGGTGCGGGCCGAGCGCTACCCGGAGGTGAAATCGTTCTTCAGCACGGTGAACAACGTGGAACGGACCAGGATACTCTTTGTCGCAGGTCAATGAGAGTGCCGGCCGGCCGGCGGGAGATTCATCTCCGGGAGGTGCGAATGAACGGCAACATCAGGTGGTGGTCTCTTCCTGCATCTCTGATCCTGCTCTTTGTATTCCTGGCACCGACGGTCCCTGCCGGGTGTCCGGACAGCGCAAACCCCGTCACGTCGATGTTGGGGGAGAGCATTGCTCCCGGCGGATATGAGCCGGTGTGGGACTTCGACGAGTTCTGGCTCAAAGCGAAAATGGTCGGCCGGGCGCCGATTGAATCAAGGCCCCGCCGGGTCCAGCTGGCCATGTTCATCTACTACGAAGAGAACGCCGATGAGCCTGAAAACCCTCGGGCTTTCCGCACCGGCTGCGAGCTTGAGCTGTACCGCCAGATCAAGGAATACGTGCGCACCAGGAGCAGCGGGGAGATGCTGACCCCGGCACAGATCGCCGACCTCGCCCTCTATGCGGTACGTGACGAATCGGGCCGGGCCAACGCCCAACTGGCCATGCTCACCGCGCACAACGTGATCCGCCTGCTGGCCCGGCCCAAGCAGTGGACCTTTCCCGGCAGGCCGATCCTGGAGGGCGACGACCTCGTCCACATCGTCAACGACCTCAAGGGTGAATCGTCGGTGGGCGGGGGAAAGAGCCTGCTCCAGCTAATGTACGACAAGGGCCGGTTGCACCTGAGCCCCAGCCGGGTCCGTGACGGTGTGGTCAAGCCGCAGCCCACGGCTGACTGGTCGGTCGCGCTCTTTTCCCTCGAGGGCCCATCCAAGCTGTTCAGCACACTGCCCGAGGCCGCCGGCGACGAGGACAACGGCGGAGCTCACTACTACCACTGGGTCGGGTCCCTGGCCCAGGCGGTGGGCGGCTGGCCGGGCGGCCAGGGCGCGATCACCTTCGAGGCGTTCATCAAGTGGAGCAAGGGCGAAGGAGGCAAGGTAATCGGGGCCCGGAGGCCGGGCTACCAGATGGGGGTGGCCCTGTCCGAAGCCCTGGAGGCCTACTCCGAAGATTCGCTCCGCGCCTTGTTTCACGAGTTCAACCAGTCGGAGGACGGCCATTTGGGGCTGCACCCGCTCACCTGGCGCCTGATCACCACCAGGAGCGGGTTTATCGAGGACCTGCGGAACAATATCTCGAAGTCCCTGGACTACCTCACTTTTCACCTCGAACTGGAAAAAATCGCCCGGATGGACGACTGGCGTGAGCAGGTGGCGATGCTCGAGTTGCTGGGCCTGAAAGACCGGTCGATATACCAGCTGCTGCTGATGGAACTGGAAAACGATCTGCCGGCACTGGCGGGCAAAGAACTGCAGCAGCTGACCGTTGATGAATTCCTGCGGCTGAAGAACTTCCTGGCGCAGCACGTGAAGTGGCTGATCGGCCCGAGGACCATTTTCCGCTGCCGGGTGGAATTCGATCCAGCTCCGGGGACTCTCGATGAACTGACGCTCGAAGGAAAACTGGCCCTGGAGAGCTTGGGGCGCAGCGAAACCATCAGCGGCGGCCGCGACTTCGAGTTCAGCCTCGACCTGGTGGACGACCTCGACCGGTTCATCCGCGGCGGCGCCAGCCTGGCACTGCTGCTGGCCGGACCGCTGGCGTTCGAAGGGCGGAAAGCGCTGACCTTCGATGATTTCCGTTGTGAAAACGGCCTGCTGGCGGCCGAAACGGTGTTCACCGTCCCCTGGGAGGGGAGTGGAAAGAAGCAGGCCCGGATGACCGTCAAGCGGGTCAACCTGGTGAACAAGTCGAAAACCGTGGGGGACGAAACCAGTGTCCGCTGGGAGTTCGACCGGCTGTTCGAGGAACACGTCGGAGTGGGGGTCACGTTTTACGGGGCCCAGGTCGTCGGCTGGCGCGGCGACACCCAGAAGATGGACCAGATGGACCAGCTGTCGTTCCGTGTCGAACCCGGCGGATCGTATCTGCACAAGGGCGGCCACCTCGCCTATTCCCCCCTCTCCTCCAGGGACACGCGGCGGGGCCGGCTGCAGTGCACCTACCTCGGCACGGATGACAACGGCAACGAGGTCAAGGTCGTCGACGATATCGAAAAGTAGCTGACCCTGCAGCTACTTCATTGCGCCTTCGAGACCGATCACCCGGCGCAGCACGCCGGCGGGCATCGGATGCCCTTTTTCTACCGCGTTTTCGGATGTTTGTCACAAAGGAAGCTGCAGGTTCGGTTGCGAAAAACGATGCCGAATGTTACCGTTCAACCATGGTCGATTGTTCCGGGGAATCCATCGGGCGTCACCGGAATTACATACGGTTTCCCATGCCATCATTCCTAAATTTTGACAGAGACGACGAGTCGAGAAAGGAAGACATCGTGAGATATCTCCAGGTTGTTTTGATGATGTTGACCCTGGCCACCGGCGCCGAGGCCCGGTATCTCTTCGATGCGGCCCAGGTGTTCCCGCTGAATTATGTCGGGGGCATGGTGGAGGCGGCCGATTTCACCGGTGACGGCATTCTCGACGTGGTGACCGCCAGGACCAGGCTCTCGGTCATGGTGGGAGCGGGTGACGGCACATTTTCAGAGATTATCGAGACCACAGGTGTGTTGCTCCCGCTGTCGATGGTCGTGGGCGATCTCAACAGCGATGGAATGATGGACGTGGTCCTGGGCGACGATTACGGGGTTTCGGACGGCCAGCTCCGGGTGCTGCTGGGCAGTGGCGACGGCACCTTTTACAGCACCCAGATCTACTCGACGCTGGAGAACCCGGTGGACATGGGCCTCGGCGACCTGGACGGCGACGGGGACCTGGATCTTGTTGTGGTTGACTATTTCACGAACAACGGGGCGGCCCAGTTGAACGACGGGAGCGGCGCTTTCGGAGCGGTAATTCCCATTCCGGTGGCGGATGGCCCCACGCGCCTAGTCCTGGGTTTCTTCAACAGCGACAACGCTCTCGACATCGCCATGATCCACTCCGGGGACGGGGGGCTGCGGATCCATCCCGGCAACGGAGACGGAACGTTTTCCAGCGGTGCGGTGATCCCCCTCGAATACGGGGCAAAAGGCATCGACAGCGGTGATTTCAACAATGACGGCTCGCCGGACCTGGCCATCATTTCCAGTTCCAGCTACTCTGTCCTGCTGGGGGATGGCCACGGCGAGTTTTCCGTTTCCCAACAGGAATACATCGACTTCAGTCCAGACTACCTCGGCCTGGCCCGGATGGACGGTGACCAGGCCCTGGATATCGTGTTGGCCGACAGCAGCGGGCTGATCATCCTGCCCGGGCAGGGCAACGGGACCTTCGGCGAGGGGATCGTGGACAGGACGGCCGGGTTCAGGCCCGATGTGTTCACCCTGGGCGATCTGGACCGGGACGGGGATCCGGATGTGATCATGCCGGCCACGCAGTCCTACGCGCCGGGGATGACCGTGGTCCTCAACCGGGGTGACGGCTCGCTGCAGACGGCCGATGCGGTGGACTCGTACAGTGACATCAACTGGACCGAATCGGTGGACCTGGACCAGGACGGTGACATGGATGTGGTGATGACCCACGATACCTCGTCCTATCCCGATGTCACCGCACTGCTCAACGACGGCAACGGGATATTCTCGTTGACCGATGCCTGGTCGGGCTGGCAGAATTCCGCGGTCCATTTTTCGGTGGGAAACCTCAACGCCGACGCCATCCCCGACCTGGCCGTGTCGGTGGTGGATCCGACTTCCGCGCAGGACGCCATCGAAATCCTCATCGGCCAGGGGGACGGCACATTTCTTTCCTCGAACACCTATCTCCATGATGACGATGTTCACCAGTCCCACCTCTGGCTGGTGAACGGAGATGCGCACCTCGACCTGGTGGTCCTCGCTTCCGACGGCGTCTGGTTCCGGCCGGGAAACGGGGACGGGAGTTTCGGCAGTGCGGTCAATGTCCTTGGCGGCAGCAATCCCACCCTGGCCGCAGGGGGCGACCTGGACGGAAACGGCACCCTCGACCTGGTGGTGTTCAACCGTGACGGGCTCAATTTTGCCGTGAGCTTCGGCAACGGCAGCGGCGGCTTCTCTGCGCCGGTGGAATACAGCACCGGGAACTACTGGTTCGCTCTGGCTCTGGGCGATCTCGACCAGGACGGGGACCTGGACCTGGTCTACAGTTATGACGACAATCCCCGCGATCTGCTCTGTGTCCGTCTCAACAATGGGACCGGCGGGTTTCTTGCGGAGACGGCCTGGCCCGAGAACTTCGATGTCCGTCAGTGCCGCCTGGAGGACGTCACCGGTGACGGCCTGCTCGACGTGCTTGCCGCGGACGGCATCACCTTTTCAGTGCACCCGGGGCTGGGGGACGGCGGGTTCGGCGACGTGCTCTGTTTCAGCGGGGGCGTCTATACGGCCCTGCCCGCTGCCGGCGATTTCGACGGGGACGGGGACCTGGACGTGGCTGTGGGGACGTGGTTTGAAGATGAGATAGTGGGGATTTTCAGGAACACCACCTCGCTGGGCAACCTGTTCGCCGCCGGCCCGGGTCGCGGTGAGAACAATCCGCCGCAGGTCAGGACCTTCACCCTGGCCGGCAGCTCGGTGCAACCGGTGGCCCAGTGGCAGGCTTACGGCGTCAGCCGCTACGGGGTGAACGTGGCCCTCGGCGAACTGGACGGCAGCGCGGGCATGGAAGTGCTCACCGGGGCCGGTCCCGGAGCGATCTTCGGGCCACACGTCCGCGGGTTCGAGGACACGGGCGTGCCGCTGCCCGGTGTCTCGTTCCTGGCTTACGGCACCAACCGGTGGGGGGTAAACGTGGCCGCCGGCGACATCGATGCCGACGGTTTTGACGAGATCGTCACCGGCGCCGGGCCCGGCGCGGTGTTCGGCCCCCACGTCCGGGGCTGGAACTGGGACGCCTCGGGCACGACGCCGACGCCGATCCCCGGCACGTCCTGGTTTGCCTATGGCACACCCAAGTGGGGGGTCAATGTCTGCTGTGGCGACATCGACGGCGACGGCTTTGACGAGATCGTCACCGGCGCCGGCCCCGGCGCAGTGTACGGCCCCCACGTCCGGGGCTGGAACTGCGACGGGGGAGGGGCAGTGGCCATCTCCGCGGTTTCGTTCCTGGCTTACGGGACGAACAAGTTCGGCGTCAACGTCAGCTGCGGCGACATCGATGGCGACGGAATAGACGAGATGATCACCGGCGCCGGTCCCGGAGCGGTGTTCGGCCCCCATGTGAGGGGCTGGAACTGGGATGGGTCGGGCACGGTCCAGGCCATCTCCGGAATCAGTTTCTTCGCCTACAGCAGTTACACCGAGTGGGGGGCCAACGTCTCCTGCGGCGACCTGGACGGCGACGGGTTCGACGAGATCCTCACCGGTCCCGGGCCGGGCGAAACCTACCCGGCACGGGTTCGCGGCTGGAACTACGACGGTTCGGCGCTGACCGCGATGAACGAGGTCAGCTTCCTTGCTTTTGCCGAGGGCGAAGTGACCCATGGGGTCAAACCGGCCGGCCTGCGGGCCAGCCACCGCTGAGCCGGAACGTCATTTCGATCCCACCAGGAGCCCCGCGGCCCTTCACCGGCCCCGGGGCTCCGCCTGCTTCCGGCCCGCCCCGGGTCGTGATATCATCCCGCTCCGTAACCGGCTTTTTATCTGAAATTCCATCGAGGAGAGAACCATGGCCGAGTTCAGTTACCAGGACCCCTTCCCCCTGGGTGAGGACACCACCGAATACCGTCTGCTGACCAGCGATCACGTCTCGGTCGAGACCTTTGGCGACCGCGAGATGCTGGTGGTCAAGCCCGAGGCGCTGACCCTGCTGGCCCGCCAGGCCATGCGCGACGTCTCCTTCTACCTCCGTCCCGCGCACCAGGAGAAGGTGGCTTCGATCCTCAAGGATCCCGAGGCGTCGGAGAATGACAAGTTCGTGGCCCGCACCCTGCTGCAGAACGCGGTGGTCTCCGCCGAGGGCCAGCTGCCCTTCTGCCAGGACACCGGCACGGCCACGGTGGTGGCCAAGAGGGGCCAGAACGTCTTCACCGGCGACGATGACGCCGAGGCGCTCTCCAAGGGCATCTTCCAGACCTACACCGAAGAGAACCTGCGCTACTCGCAGACCGTGCCGCTTACGATGTACGAGGAGAAGAACTCCGGCTGCAACCTGCCGGCGCAAATCGACATCTATGCCACCGCCGGAGAGGCCTACAAGTTCCTCTTCGTGGCCAAGGGCGGCGGTTCGGGCAACAAGACCTACCTCTTCCAGCAGACCAAGGCGCTCCTGAACCCGGACAGCCTGGTAACCTTCCTGGTGGAGAAGATGAAGACCCTGGGTACCGCGGCCTGCCCGCCGTACCACCTGGCCTTCGTGGTGGGCGGCACCAGCGCCGAGGGTTGCCTGAAGACGGTGAAGCTTGCCTCGGCCGGCTACCTGGACAACCTGCCCACCAGCGGCAACATGGGCGGCCGGGCCTTCCGCGACATCGAGCTGGAGGCGGTGATGCTGAAAGAGGCTCAGAAGTGCGGTCTCGGCGCCCAGTTCGGCGGCAAATACTTCGCCCACGACGTGCGGGTGATCCGCCTGCCGCGGCATGGCGCCTCCTGCCCGGTGGGCATGGGTGTCTCCTGCTCGGCGGACCGCAACATCAAGGCCAGGATCAATCGTGACGGTATCTGGCTGGAGCAGATGGAGGAGAACCCGGCCCGCCTGCTCGAAGACGTGGGCTTTGCTCCTGCGGGCGAGGTGGTGAAGATCGGCCTCAACCGGCCGATGGAGGAGATCCGGGCCGAGCTGAGCAAATACCCGGTAAAGACCCGTCTCTCGCTCTCCGGCACCATGGTGGTGGGCCGTGATATCGCCCACGCCAAGCTGAAGGAGCGGGTGGACAGCGGGGAAATGCTGCCCGACTACTTCAAGAAGCACCCGGTGTACTACGCCGGACCGGCCAAGACCCCGCCGGGTATGGCCTCCGGTTCCTTCGGGCCCACCACTGCCGGCCGGATGGACCCCTACGTGGATCTCTTCCAGTCCCAGGGCGGTTCGATGGTGATGATCGCCAAGGGCAACCGCACCCAGCAGGTGACCGACGCCTGTAAAAAGCACGGCGGTTTCTACCTCGGTTCCATCGGCGGCCCGGCGGCCATCCTGGCCCAGAACAACATCAGGAAGGTCGAGGTGCTGGACTACCCCGAACTGGGCATGGAGGCGATCTGGAAGATCGAAGTGGAGGACTTCCCGGCGTTTATCCTGGTGGACGACAAGGGCAACGATTTCTTCAAGATGCTCTGATCGTCAGGAGCAGGTCAGTGGTTCCGGCTTTGTTCACGGGTCCCGAGAGGCGGGCGGGGTAACCATCCCCTCCTCGCTTCGGGTCTCGAGTTCACGTAAGGGTTGTCAATGACCTCTCGACAGGCGCTCGGAGGGGATGGATACCCTGCCCTCCGAACCCTTGCTCCGGAAGCATGCAATTGGGGACAGGTTCAAATTTCTGCGGAAATCGTGAGCCTGTCCCCATTTCTTTTATTCAATCATCTATTATTGTTGCATCTAACTGTCGATTTATGACAGTATGATGCACATGCAGACCATCACAGAGATTGGCCTCGAGAAAGCGGTTCGGGGTGTCTTCACCAGGGAGCAGGCTGCTCTCTGGGTCGGGAGCAGCGGTCCGCGCCTGGACGCCCTGCTCAAGAGGGCCGTGGCCAGTGGCGAGGTCTGGCGTGTATGCAGGGGCCTTTACTGCCTGTCCGACCGCTATACTCATGGCAAAATCAATCCTCTGGAATTGGCCCAGCGAATCCACGGCCCGAGCTATGTCAGCCTGGAAACCGCCCTGTCATACCATGGCTTGATTCCGGAAGGCGTGCACGCCGTTACCAGTGTTTCCCTGGGGCGATCACGGTCATTCGACACGCCGGTGGGGCTGTTCACCTTCACTCGCGTCCCCCAGCTCCGGTTTCTGGCGGGAGTTCGCCGGGTATCGGTGGAGGGGGGAGGCTCCTGGTTTCTGGCAACCCCGCTAAAAGCGCTGGCCGATCATGTGTATGCCCAGCATTTCGACTGGCATTCCGCCGCTCCGGTGGTGGAGAGCCTGCGCGTCGATGTCGAATCTCTGGCCGAGTTGACCGGCGAACTGTTCGATGAAACCATGTCCGCGTATAATCCCGGCCGTGTGTCCCGCTTCCTGGCCGGTCTGAGAAAGGACCTGAACCTGTGAGTGTCGAGATTATCCAGGAGCGGCTTGCCGCGTATGCCTGCAAGTCCACCCTCGAGGAAGACCAGGCCCTGCGCGAAATCACCCAGGAGATCATTCTAGCCGGTCTGGGGCGAACGGACCTTTTCGGCCGGGCCGGATTCCAGGGCGGCACCTGCCTGCGCATCTTCCACAGCCTGAATCGCTTCTCGGAAGACATGGACTTTGCCCTCGACAAGCCAGACCCGACGTTTCAACTTTCCCCTTACCTTGAACGGGTTCGCCGGGAATTGGTGGTGTATGGCTATCAACTGGAGATCGACGACCGCTCGAGAGCCGGAGCAACGGTGCGGCAGGCCTTTGTGAAAGACGACTCCGTGGGCAAGTTGCTTCGTCTCGACTACCGGCCCCCGGCCGGTCCCATGCGGAAACTGCGGATCAAGCTGGAAGTGGACACCAATCCACCGGCGGGGGCTTCGTATGACATGCCGGTTCTGGACTACCCGTTTCCCGCCGCGGTGCGCATTTTCGACCTGCCCAGCCTTTTTGCGGGCAAGCTCCACGCTCTGCTGTGCCGCAGCTATCTCAAGGGCCGCGACTGGTACGATTTCATCTGGTACACGGCGCGAAAAACCCCCATCAACCACGAACTGCTCTCCGCCGCCCTGGATCAGCAGGGACCCTGGAGAGGTCGATCCCCGAAGACCGATAACGGTTGGTGTGTGGAGCAACTCCACACAATGATTGTGGAACATGACTGGATTCAGGCCCGGCGGGATGTGCAGCGATTCGTGAAAACACACGAACTGCCGTCGCTGGAACTCTGGTCGCGCGAGTTCTTCCTCCGGCAATGCGCCAAGCTCGGCGAGCAGGGCTCGCCCGACTGACCGGCCGGGATACGGGCGTTGCCGGTCAATGCGCCAGGTGCTCGAAGAGAATCCGCCCGCCGATGAGGATCAGCAGCAGGCCGCCGGCCAGTTCCATCCCCCTGCCGAATCGCGAACCGAGCAGTGAGCCCAGTTTCAGGCCCAGCAGGGAGAGGGCCGCTGTCACCAGGCCGATGATCACCGCCGGTTGCCAGACATTCACCTGCAGCATGGCCAGGCTGAACCCCACGGCCAGGGCATCGATGCTGGTGGCCAGGCTGAGCCCCACCAGTACGGTGCCGCGTGAGGGGTCGAGGCGGATCGGGTCTCCTCCACTCAGGCTGGACAGGATCATCCTTCCGCCGACGATGACAAGCAGGGCAAAGGCCACCCAGGGCGCCATGACACCGATGGGGCCGGCGAGATACTCCCCACCGAACCAGCCGACCACCGGCATCAGGAACTGGAAGAGCCCGAAGTGGAAGGCGAGACGGAAGGCGGCGCGCTTCCCGCGGGTCCGTCCCGATGCCCCGGCGGCCAGGGACACCGCGCAGGCGTCCATGGCCAGGCCCACGGAGATGGTTATGATCTCGAGAAGGTCCACTGGCCCCTCGACGCCCTGATCAGTCCAGTCCGCGCTTGGCCAGCAGCGGTTCGATGTTCGGCTCGGCGCCGCGGAACTTCTTGTAAAGCACCATGGCGTCGTCGGTCTTGCCCCTGGCCAGGATGTTGGTCCTGAACGAAGCGGCCGTCTTCTTGTCGAAGATCCCGGCGTCCTTGAAGGCCTGGAAGGCGTCGGCGTCCAGCACTTCGGCCCAGACGTAGCTGTAGTATCCAGCCGAGTAGCCGCTGGAGAAAATGTGCCGGAAGTAGGTGGTGCGGTAGCGGGGGATGATCTCCGGGATCAAGCCCAGGCGGTCCATGGAGGCTTTCTCGAACTTCAGCACGTCGGGCGCCTTGGCTTCGGTGAGGGTGTGCCAGTCCATGTCGAGGTAGCAGGCAGCCAGGTATTCGACGGTCTTGAATCCCTGGTTGAAGTGCCGCGCCTTCTCCAGCTTGTCCACCAGCGCCTGGGGGATCACCTTGCCGGTCTCGTAGTGCCTGGCGTACATCGCCAGCACCTCGGGCTCGAAGGCCCAGTTCTCCATGATCTGGGAGGGCAACTCGACAAAGTCGATGGCCACGTCGGTGCCGGATAGCCCCTCGTAGGTCGTGTCGGCCAGCAGACCGTGCAGGGCGTGGCCGAACTCGTGGAACATGGTCAGCACCTCGTCGATGCTGATCAGCGAGGGCATGTCCGCGGTGGGCTTGGAGAAGTTGCCCACGTTGTAGATCACCGGGGTGATCATCTTGCCGTCGATCCGCGCCTCCTTGCGGAAGGCGCTCATCCAGGCCCCGCCCCGTTTGCTGGCCCGGGGGAAGTAGTCGGTGTAGAGGATGCCGATGTGCGTGCCGTCGGCTTCCTTGACCTCGAAGACCTTCACGTCCTCGTGATATTTCGGGATGTCGGTCCGTTCGGTGAACTGCAGGCCCCAGAGTTTCGTTGCCACGCCAAAGACGCCGTCGATCACATTCTCCAGCTTGAAGTAGGGGCGCAGCTCTTCTTCGTCCAGGTCATATTTTGCCTTGCGCAGCTTCTCGGCGTAGTACCACCAGTCCCAGGACGCCAGCTTGTAGTCGTGGCCGTCGGCTTCGACCAGCTTCTGCATCCCGGCCGCGTCCTCTTTGGCCACCTTGAGCGCCGGGGCCCAGATCTGGTCCAGCAGCTTGTAGACGTTCTCCGGCTTCTCGGCCATGTTGTCGTCGAGTTGGAAATGGGCGTAGGTGGGGAAGCCGAGCAGGTTGGCCTTCTCGACTCGCAGCACGGCGATCCGCGAGAGGATCTCCTTGTTGTCCAGCGCGTTGCCGTTGTTGCCGGTCATCATCACCGCAGTGTAGATCCGCTCCCGCAGGTCGCGGCGCTCGGAATACTGGAGGAAGGGGATCCAGCTGGGCTTGTGCAGGGTGATGACCCACTTGCCCTTGTGGCCCCGTTCTTCCGCGGCCTCGGCGGCGGCAGCGATTACGCCCACGGGCAGGCCGGCCAGGTCTTCCTCTTTCTCCAGCACCATCTCGAAGCTGTTGGTCTCCTCGAGGATGTTCTCGCCGAACTTCAGGGTGAGCACCGAGAGCTCCTCGTTGATCGCCCTGAACTTTTCCCGGGCCTCGCCTTGGAGGTTCGCGCCGCCGCGGACGAAGTCGTTGTAATACTTCTCCAGCAGCTTCTCCTGCTCCCTGGTCAGCGTCAGCTCGCCCTTGCTCGCTTCCACGGCCTCGATCCGCTGGAACAGCTTCTCGTTGAGGCTGATGTCGTCACCGTGCCGGGAGAGCAGCGGCGCCACTTCCTTGGCGATGGCCTGCATCTCCTCGTTGGTGTTGGCCGAGTTGAGGTTGTAGAAGGTCTTGGAGACCCGGGAGAGGAGCTGGCCGCTTTCATCCAGTGCCACAAGGGTGTTTTCGAATGTGGGCGGTTCGCTGTTCGAGGCGATGGCCTCGATCTCCGCCGCTTGCACCTCCATCCCGGCCTTGAAGGCGGGCATGAAGTGCTCTTCTGCGATCAGGGGGAAGGGCGGCACGCCAAAGGGGGTTTTCCACTCCGACAGCAGGGGATTGGTTTTCACGGTCGCCTCCTCGGCTGCCCACAGGCATATCCCTGAGGCCACGAGAACGAGAATCAGAATTACCGGCAGATGTCTAGTCGTCATTTTGTACTCTCCAGAAAAGCGTTTTCGTAACGAACCCGGATTCTATACGAAATTTATTCGATCGTCACCCTGTCGGTTCATTGAGGGACAGGAGCTGTTTTACTCGATCATGA
>JAQAZP010000005.1:0-10126 GCA_032127265.1 Acidobacteriota bacterium | reverse complement strand
CAAAGAGGACGGACGCTGGCGGCACCCGGAAGACCGCCAACTGGTCTCGGTGGGCGACCTGCTGGACGACGGCCGCAACCCGCTGGACTGCCTCGAACTCCTCGAGGAGATGACCGGCGACGGCTGCGCCGCGGCTGTGCTGGGCAACCACGAACTGAACGCCCTGCACTACATGGCCGACCCGCCGCTGCGCCGTCGTTCACCGGACAATACGAAGCAGTTCGCCTCCACCCTGGCCCAGATCGAGGCCGACCCCTCCCGCTGGGAGCGGGCCCGGCGTTTCATCGAGCGCATCCCCACGCGGCTCGAGTTGGACGGTGGCCGGCTGCGGGTGATTCACGCCTGCTGGGCCGAGGAATTCATCGACGACCTGCCGCTGTTCATCGACACGCCGGAGAAACTCTACCGAACCTCCACCACTCCCCCGGAGAACCGGGACTGGGCCGACAACCACGACACCCTTCGGGAAGCCGAACTGAAGGCCGCGGCCGACCCGCTCTTCGTCGCCGTTGAACAGTGCATCAAGGGGGCCGAGGTACCGTGCAAGCCGCACCCCGACCACCGGGGCAAAATCCGCTACAAGGAACGGGTGGCCTGGTGGACGACTTATGATGGGGAACCGCGGACCCTGTTCGGCCACTACAAGTTCCCCTGGGCCGGCGGCCGCAGCGGCTCCACTCCGCTTGAACCGGGCTGGATTGCCCCGCACCGTCGAGCGGCCTGTCTCGACTACGGGTCGCACGCCGGCCGGATGCTGGTGCTGCTCCGCTGGCCCGAAGACCGGTTCGAAACCATCGACTGTCTGGCCGAAGACCTGGACTAGTGTGGTGTCCTCGAGGATGAATTCGCCGTGGTTCCCGTCAACAAACCAGACCCCGCGATAGGGATCCGAGGTGCCGGGCCCCCGGTCCGACCAGGAGGCCCCGCCGCTGGACGTGTAGAGGACCGTCCCTTCGTCACCCACGCACCAGCCGGTGAGGGCGTTGAGAAAGAAGACACCGCGGAGGTCGCTCCCCGTCCCCGACGCCTGCTCGGCCCAGTTGGCGCCGCCGTTGGCGGTGTGCAGGATTGTGCCCTGGCCGCCCACCGCCCAGCCGTTCTCCGGGTCGGTGAACCAGACGGCATTCAGTGAATAGGATGAACCGGGCGACTGGCTGTACCAGCCGGCGTGGGCCAGGTAGGTATAGACCCCACTGGGCGCCGCGGCCGGGATGTACTGGGTGAGCACGCTCTTACCGGTCGACCAGCCGGAGGCAAGGAGAAAGTCCAGCGGACCGGCCAGGGCGCCGGTGGGATTCCCGTTGGGCAGGATCGCCGAGGTCCAGGCGGAAAACTCGACCGGGAACTTGTTGCGGTTGTCCACGCGAATGCCAAAGACTATTCGTCCGCCGGCCGCCGGGATGATCAGCGGCTCGCCATGCGGTGTCAGGGTGACGTTCAAGCCGTCGGTCACGGTCTCACCGAACTCCGCCACGGGCAGGGGGGCGGCCGGGTTCGCTCCGAGGCCATTACCGGATTGACATCGCGAGAAGCCTGCCTCGGTCAAATCATGTTGATCTTTTGTCTAATTTTGATGTATTATTCGATAGACGTTAGATACGATAACCGGGCAGGCCTTCAGGATCAGGCCTCGACAAGGGTGTTTCGATGAGACCGCTCATCTGGTTCAGATCAGACCTCCGCACCGCCGACAACCCGGCCCTGCACCAGGCCTGCCTGAAGGCCGACCGGGGGGCGGTGGCCCTGTTCGTGCTCACCCCGGGCCAGTGGGCAGAACACCACTTGGCGCCGGTGAAGATCTCGTTCCTGCTGAGAACCCTCGAGATCGTGAGCGAACGGCTGCGCAGCCTGAACATCCCGCTGCTGATCCGCGAAACCGGCCGGTTCAGCGGCGTGCCCGCCCTGCTGCTGGAAACGGCCCGGGCATTCGGCTGCGATGCCCTCTACTTCAACCGCGAGTACGGCGTCGACGAGTGCCGCCGGGATGCGGAGGTGGTCCGCTGCTTTTCCGACAAGGGCATGGCGGCCCGCGATTTCACGGACCAGGTGCTGGTGGAGCCCGGTGAGCTGCGAACCGGGGCGGGCGACTATTTCCAGGTCTTCACTCCCTTCAGGAAGGCGCTGTTCCGCCGGCTGGAAGAGCAGGGGATTCCGGAGCCGTGGGGCTCGCCCCGGCGGATGCCCGAACTGGCGGCGGCCCCCGACCCGGTGCCGCTGTCCGTGCCCGGGTTCGAGACCTCGACCCAGCGGTCCGGGCTCTGGCCTGCGGGGGAGGAGGCCGCTGTCCGGCGGCTGGAGGATTTTGTCGAGCAGAAGCTGGCCGACTACCACGACCACCGTGACCGGCCGGCCCTGGAGGGAACGAGCCGGCTTTCCCCCTATCTCGCTGCCGGAGCCGTATCTGTCCGGCAATGCCTCCACGCGGCCCTGGGGGAGAACTGGAGCCGGCTCCGGCGGGGCGGGCCGGGCGGGGACACCTGGATCAGCGAACTGGTCTGGCGCGAATTCTACCGCCACGTGATGGTCGGGTTCCCCCGGGTGAGCATGGGCCGCGCCTTCCGCACCGAGACCGACCGGCTCAGCTGGCGCGCTGACGAGGCGGGCCTGGAGGCCTGGCGCGAGGGGCGCACCGGCTTCCCCATCGTCGATGCCGGTATGCGGCAGCTGCGGGACACCGGCTGGATGCACAACCGGCTGCGGATGATCACGGCCATGTTCCTGACCAAGGACCTCTTCGTCGACTGGCGCCGCGGCGAGCGTCATTTCATGCGGCACCTGATCGACGGCGATCTGGCCAGCAACAACGGCGGCTGGCAGTGGTCGGCGTCAACCGGCACGGATGCGGCGCCCTATTTCCGGATCTTCAATCCCACGAACCAGGGACGGAAGTTCGACACCGAAGGCGATTTCATCCGCAGCCAGCTCCCGGAGCTGCGGGACATCACCGGCCCGGCGATCCACGATCCCTCGATGCTGCCGCCCGCCGAGCGGCGGCGGCTCGACTACCCGGAACCGGTGGTGGACCACGCTGCCGCCCGGTTGAGCGCCATCTCCGCGTTCAAGGCCCTTCGCGGTCGGAGAGCAGACAAGACGAATACGAATTATTGACGCTCATTAGACAATAGGATATCTTCAGCATATGGACAACGAACGAACATACCCGATCAAGGTGGTGGCCCGCAGAACCGGCCTCACCGCACATGCCATCCGCGCGTGGGAGAAACGGTACGGCGCCGTGGAACCGGTCCGCACACCAACCAACCGCCGGGTCTACACCGAAGAACACCTGGAGCGGCTGCTCCTGCTGGCCCGGGCCACCCGGGCGGGATACAGCATCGGCCAGGTGGCCAAACTGCCCACCAGGAAGCTGGTGGAGATAGTGAAGGAGGTGGGACAGGACTCCGCCGCCGCCGGGAGGGAGGCATCCGGGGCCGCTGCGGGGATGACGGCGGCAGAGCGCCACTCTCCTGACGCCCACCTCGAAGCCTGCATCGAAGCCATTGAGCGGCTGGACGGCGCCGGCCTGGAGAGCGCGCTCAACGGCGCGGCCATCTCCCTGACCCTGCCGGTGCTCCTCGACGATGTGGTGCTGCCGCTGATGCGGGTGGTGGGTGACCGCTGGCACTCTGGAACCCTCCGGGTCGCCCAGGAGCACCTGGCCTCGGCCTCGGTGATCGCCTTCCTCAGCAGCCAGATCCGCACGTTTTCACCGCCGGCGGCGGCGCCGCTGCTGCTGGTCACCACCCCGGTGGGCCAGCGGCACGAGATCGGTGCCCAGGCGGCGACCCTCTTCGCCCTCACCGACGGCTGGCGCGTCACCTTCCTCGGGCCCGACCTGCCGGCCGGCGAAATCGCGGCGGCGGTGCGGACCAGCGATGCGATGGTGGTTGCGCTGAGCATCGTCTACCCGGCGGACGACCCGCGGGTGGCCGAGCAGATCAGGGAACTGGGGTCCCTCCTGCCCCCGGGAGTGGCCGTGCTGGCCGGCGGCGCTTCGGCCCAGGCCTATACCGACGCCCTGGAGAGCATCGGCGCGGTCAAGGTGGAAAGCCTGCCCGAACTGCGCAGCCGGCTGGCCGAGCTTCGCTCCACACCAGCCGCCTGAACCCGAGGATAACCCGAGATGAGCCGATCGTGCCTGGTTCTGTTTCCCCACGGCAGCCGTGACCCGAAGTGGCGCGCCTTTTTCGAAGACCTGGAGTCCGAGTTGAAACGCCGTCACGGCGGCCGCCTGGTCAGGCTCGCCTACCAGCAGTTTGTCCCGCCCACCTTGCTGAATGTGGTCGATGCAGCCCTGGCGGATGGTGTCGAACACCTCCGTCTGTTGCCGCTCTTCATGTCGGTGAGCAAGGCCACGCATCGCGACATCGAGGCCCAGGTTCGGACGGTTCTGGAAAAACGGCCCGGGATGCGGATCGATATCCTGCCGCCCATTTCCGACGCACCCGGGTTCAGGGGGACAATCCTCGCGCTGGCTGGCACCGCGGTGGAGAATGGCCCGCCAGAGGCTGAGCCGGCTGATGACAAACTAGAGCCGGCAGCAACAGTGGCGAAGCGGCCCGGCGTGGGCCTTGGCGTGATCATTCTGCGCGAGGGCCGGGTGCTGCTGGGCCGCCGGCGCAACGCCCATGGCGAGGGGAGTTGGTCCTGTCCCGGGGGGCACCTGGAGTTCGGCGAGACCATCGAGGAGTGTGCACGGCGGGAAACCCGGGAGGAGACCGGGATGGAGATCCAGCTGGTCCGGCACGCCGCCTTCACCAACAACCTGTTCGAGGACCGCGGCAAACAATACGTGACCCTCTATGTCACCGCGGAGTGGAAGTCCGGAGAGCCCGAAAACCTCGAACCGGAATACTGCGACGGCTGGGAGTGGTTCGGTTGGGACCGGCTTCCCGAGCCGCTTTTCCCCCCGCTGCGCAGCCTGCTGTCCCAGGGCTACCGCCCGTCCGGCGCCTGAACCCGTCACTTCAGGTTCTCCGCTCTCCTCTGGACACGGTCATTTCCGCAACTCCCTGAGCTGTTCTGCACCCCCGAGGTACCTGCTCCACAGACCTGTTTCCATCTCGCGCCTCCAACTGCCCTGCATCTGTCTATTTTTTGTATATTATTACTTCCACGCACTACCAACAGACAGTAATCGTCATCTCACCAATTACTGGCTGGTTGGTGGCATCCTAGTGATCAGGGGTCCCATCATACATCAATATATAGTGTCTAGAATTATTTCAATATATTTTAGAAATATACTTGACAAACGGATATTCAGTCTGTATATTGGACTCGAACATCGGGAGCGGACAGTGAAGCCGCCCCGCAAGCTGAAACCTGGACAGGACCAAACGATAGAAAGAAGGAGAAAGAAAATGTTGAAGAAATTTGCTTCCCTCGCCTCCCTGATGCTGATCCTCGTGACCGCCGGCGCCAGCGCCGACGTCATGGCTGCCAAGGCCGGCAAGATTCAGGCCGCCCCGTTCAACGATGACGCCTACACCACCGGCGTCGAAGATGCGATGCTCACCGCGATCCACGCCATTCCCGGTCTTCCGGTTCCCGTGGATGTCTACGTCAACGGCGACTACCTGCTCTCCTTCGACTTCAACGAGAGCGCCGGTCCCCTGGCCCTGCCCCGCGGCGACTATGACATCGAGATCAAGCTCAACGGCAGCACGGTGCTCTCCCGCACGGTGAGCCCCGAACCGGGCAAGGACTACACCATCATTGCTCACCTGACCTATGTGGACGGTTCGAGCAACGGTATCGCCCTCTCGCTCTTCGAGAACAACATTGAGCCCCTGCGCAACGGCCGCACCCGGGTCACCGTGCGTCACACCGCCGACGCCCCGGCCGTGGACCTCGACCTGCAGCAGGTATTCACCTCCGATTCCGGCTATGCCGCCCGCTCGCTGTTCGTGGGCAGCCAGAACCTCTCCAACAATGACGGAATGAAGCCCACGTCCTTCGGTTCCATCGATGCCTGGTCCCGGCAGTACATTGCTGTCCTCTACCCGGCCGGCAGCGCGACTCCCGCGTTCTCTTCCGGCACGGTGACGTTCGAGGCCGGCATGAACTACATCGTTTACGCCATCGGCAGCCTGTTCGACGGCAGCTTCACCCTGTTCGTCCAGGCCATCGACATGAGGTAAGCGATTCGATTAAGCCGGCCCCTGACCTCCTGACAGGTCAGGGGCCGTATAGAGCAACTAAAACGAAGACGACCACTACAAGATCAACCGAATCAAACGACGCGAAATACACACTGAAAAACACATCGTGACCCCGAGAATGCAAAAGGAGAAAGAAAATGTTGAAAGAAAATAGCAACGAATGGAAAGCCGCCAAGCCGATGATCTGGATCCGGACCGAGGACGGCAACACCTGGGTCTGCCCCAAGGACGCCATTTCCGACCCGAACAATGTCAGCGCTGATGAACTGGCCATGTGCGTCAACGAGTCGTACAACCCGCAGAATAACTGAAGGCAGACAAAAGACCTGCCGTGTCTCCAACCGGCGCGGCTGGTCAGAAAAGGGGGCGCTGCCTGCGCCCCCTTTTCAATGTACGGAGAGCGGCACTAGAATGACCGGTGGATCAGTCGAAATGACGCGCCGAGGAGGAGTGGAGAAGAATGTCCCAGGATCAACGACAGCCCCAAGTCACCTTTCACCCGGGACTGGCCAAGACGGCATCCACCTGGCTGCAGCACCGGTTCTTTCCCCGGTTGAAAGGCGTGCACAACGTCCCGCGCCGCCTCTACCGCCGCTATCCCGAGGTGATCAATCGCGGTGATCACGAAAACTATATCGTCTCCCGCGAATTCGACCGCCAGTTCGTCCGGGAAGTAACACGATTTGCCGGCCACTTTCCCCAGGCCGGGACGATCCTGCTCCTCCGCCGCCACGACGGCTACATCGCCTCGCAGTATCGCCGCTTTATTAAAAATGGCCGGTATGCCGCGTTCAGCGATTTTATCGACCTGGGCCATGACCGGGGAATCTGGAAACAGGAGGAGCTCCTCTTCATGCCCCTGCTCCGCCTGCTGGAAGCCAGTTTTCAGCGTCCGCCGCTGGTCCTCTTTCACCAGGATCTGCTGGAAGATCCCCACCGGGTCCTCGGGGACATGGCCCGCTATACCGGGGCCGGCTACGATCAGGATGATATCGACCTCGGGCGGGTCCACACCTCCCACGGCGAAAAGCAGCTCAAGGTGATGCGGTCGATCACCCGGCGCCTCCCCTGGCGCCCCAGCCCACAGGTGAACAACCGCTTTCTGCACTGGCTGCAGGTCCGCTCCCGCCTGATCCTCGTCCACGCGGTCCTGGCCGCGGCCCGCCTGGTCCCTTCCGCGCTGGTGGACTCAGCACCGCTCATCCCACCGGATGAACTCCGCCGGGTGCGCGAGTTCTATGCCGACGACTGGGAAGCCTGCGGAAAGTTCACCGGGGAATCGAACCGCAAAGCGCTGGGGGAAGGTTAACCGCGTTTCGGCGAATACTCGAGGAGGAAGCGGCCCTTGGCCCCGGTGGGTGAGAAGGTGCCCCGGCTGGCCACCAGCCGGCACCTGCGCCGGGCCTCATCCTGGGTCAGACCCTCGTATTCGATGAGGTAGATGGCACTGTAGAAGACCGCCCGCCCGCGCCCGTCCCGGCAGTGGACCAGCAGCGGCCCGGGGCCCGCTTTTTCCACGGCCTCGAGAAACGCATCGACGGTTTCCGGCGAGGGGACCTGGTTGGCCGGGATATTGGCGTAGCCCACCGCTTCATCCTCGAGGACCCGGCGCTCGTTCTCGATGGCCTCGCCGGAGTTCTTTGGCCGGCGCAGGTCGATCACGCTTTGTATGCCGTATTTGCGCACCGTTTTCAGCAGCCTCTTCCCGGGCATGGCCTTGCAGCGGAACAGACGGCCCTTGACCACCTCCACGAAACGGTCCTGGCAGTAGTACCAGTAGCCGACCCGCAGCAGGAAAAGCATGGCCAGACCGCAGAGAGCAAGGATGACGCTGTAGAAGATGATCACCGCTAAACCCCGATTTTGACCGAGTGAGTCAAGAAAACCCCCCACTTTCGGAGGCCGGCCGACATTCTACAAAGAACGGGTCCGCTCCGCCACCGGTGGAACGATCCACCCACTTGCCAATACATCCATCTGAACCTATATTCAAGGCTAGCAACAGGTTGTCACTTCCGCGCCGCACCGCGGCCCGAACATCCACCAAAGGCTCCACTATATGAACACATCCAGGCTGCTTCTGATCCCACTCTCTCTTCTCGCGCTACTTTTGTTTACGGTTACTCCGGCCTCGGCGCTGGTGATCCAGGTGCCGGGAGACGCCGCCACCATTCAGGCCGGCATCGACCTCGCCCTGGACGGCGAAGTGGTGCTGGTGGCCGACGGCACCTGGCTGGGCACCGGCAATGTCGATCTCGACTTCGGCGGCAAGGCCATCACCGTCCGCTCGATCAGCGGCCCAGCCGGATGCGTGATCAACTGTTTCAGCCTGATCGCCGACCACCGCGGATTCTGGTTCCACAACGGCGAGGGCCCCGGGTCGGTGCTCCGCGGTTTCACCATCGCCAGCGGCAGCGAGGCCTCGGGCGGGGGGATCCGCTGCAACGGGGCCTCCCCCACCATCGTCGACTGCGTGATCACCGACTGCACGGCCGCTTCCTACGGCGGCGGGATCTACGGCGGCAACAGCTCGCCGCGGCTGATCAACTGCCGGATCAACGGCTGCACGGCCAACAGCGGCGGAGGGGCCTACTTCAGCGGCGGGGCGCCATGGTTCGAAAGCTGCCGGCTGGACAACAATGCAGCCCTGGGTGACACGCTTCCGGCGCTGGGCGGAGGTCTCTACTCGAACTCGTCCTCACCCGCCATTCTGCACTCGGTGATCGAGAACAACAGCGCCGGGCTTTTCGGCGGCGGCATCGCCGCCTGGGGCTCCACGGTGGCGACGGGCAACTGCCTGGTCACCGGCAACAGCGCCGGTGTCGGCGGGGGCGGAATCTATGTCTCGCTCACTACGTTGGACGCGGACAGCTTCACCGTGGCGGGGAACGGCGCACCGGCCGGGCCGGTGATGTATGTCTTTGACTCCACGGTCACCGTGACCGACAGCATCCTGCGCGGCGCCGCCACTCCGGCCCTCGGGGTACCCGACCCGGTGATCGTGGTGGAAACGGGCGCTATGCCGGGCGTGGTGTATTCGAACGTGGAGGGGGGATACCCGGGAGCGGGCAACATCAGCGACGACCCGCTGTTCACCACCGGGCCGGCCGGCGCCTGGTATCTCGGGCGCGAGGCCAGTGGCCAACCGGCGGACAGCCCCTGCCTGGATGCGGGCAGCGGCCCGGCGGACTCGATCTGCTTCAACGGTGTCGATGGCCAGGTCTGCCTCGAACGGCTGACCACCTGCAGCGACCAGCGGGCCAATGACGGAATGGCCGACATGGGCTGGCATGCGGGGCCGCGAACGCTCGCCGCGTCCATCGGGACCGCTCCAGTCTCGGGGACACTGCCCTTCACGACCCGGATTGCGGTGACCATCGACAACCTGACTGCGTCAGAACGGACCGCGGCAGGAACGATCCGCCTGACCCTGGCGGGTGGCGGGGTGCTGGAGGGATGGCGCACCGGCGAGGAACTGCTGGCCGCCAGTGAGAGCGTGGAGCCTGCCTGGCGGATGACCATCCCTGCCCTGCCGTCGCTGGTGGGGGCCAGCATCCTCGACCTGCGGGTGGAGGACGTCACCCCGTCACCGCTCAGCGACCCGCCCTTCCCGGCGGCGGGACAGGTGGCGGAGGGGGCCTGCACGTTCGAGGGGAACCTGCCCTGACCGGACATGGTGATGGCTGATGGAGCCGGGAGGAAACGGAAACCCGCTAGCGATCGCCCACGAGGGAAAATTCGACCTGGATAAACTGAAAAAGTTAAGGACTACTACAACGACCCGCTGATCCAGGCCTATCTGCCATCGTTGATCGCCGGCGCGTCAAAACCGGGCGAAGAGGTGGGATAGGACCGGGAAATGGAATAGAATCACGGGTGAAGCCGTAGTTCGGGTTTCTCAAACCGATTCGAGGAATTCGATGGGTGATAATAAAGGCAAAGGCGGCTGCGGTTGCTGCGGC
>JAQAZP010000004.1:0-8132 GCA_032127265.1 Acidobacteriota bacterium | reverse complement strand
GAATGGCATCCCCCGCGCATTCATTAGCACACCCAAGGTTAGTCCCGGCTCACCCTCCGGTTTTCGGGCGTTCCTTCAATCCCTGCCTCATCTGGTCAACGTTTCCATAAACTCGACGATATTCAACTCTTGATCGTAGGTCAGCCCGAGGTTGCCCAATTCATCCCCGTTGACCGTGTCCGGCACTTCCGCCGGCGGCCACATCGGATCGACATCCCGCGTATTGTAGAAGTGGACGATGTCATAGATAGTGGCGAAGAAGCCGTTGTGACCGTACGGCGCGGTGCGCTCCAGATTGCGGAGAGAGGAAACCTTGAACTTCCCGACTTCATCATCCACCACCCAGACAGTTCCTCCTATACCATCAGGACGCTCGCTTTTCGGCAACACCCCCCCGAAAGCGATCTCCAACTCTGCGATTCGTGCCCCCAGCCCGTAATCGATCGGCTGCGGTCCGGCAAGCTCAGCGATCCGGGGATTCACGGGGATACCGAGATTGTCGAAGGTGAAGTCAGTGAAGATCGGAGGAGTGTCTTCGTCGAAATTCTCTGTGAGGTGGCACGCATAGCACATGCCTCCAGTCCGGCCCAGGGAACCGACATTGTCCGAATCGGCGTTGAACAGCGCCAGGCCATCCGCCTCATCCCAGGTAAACGCGCTGGACCGAAAATCCTCGGGTGGACCTACGTAGAGGCGGAAGCCGTCGGGCTGGACTTCGACACCAAAGTTGCTCACGTCACCGCCCCGTTCCGCCAGGAACCGGTCGAATTTCGATTTGAATTTCACCAGCGCGTCGCTTTTTTCAAAAGCCGAGATGGCGATGCCGATGTTGTTGTATGCGGTATGGACATCAGCGAATGCATCCGGGCCAAACACGCGCTCGAACAGATCGGCATACTCGGCCATCTGAACGATGCCGACCACGGTCGCTTCGTCTGGCAGGGCCATCTCCACGGGATTGAGGAACGGCCCGAGCGCCTGTTCCGCCAGGGGGTCGCCCAGGGTAAACCCCGTGGCCCGGCCATCCCAGAAGGTGCCACCGATGAACAGTCCTTCGGCCGGATCAAAGTGAAAGACAGGGGTAAACCCGGCGTAGGCCGCTGATGGGGCATTGCGGCCGCCGAACAACCCCGGCACCGATCCCGCGGAAACCGGAAACAGCTCCGGACTGATCCTGTTATCAGGGTCGGCGAATCCGGCAGACGGGTGGTGACACGTCATACATGACTGATTCTGGTTGAGCGATAGGTTTTCGTCGCGGTACAGGGCCCCGCCGAGTCTTACGATCGGCACTACTATGCTGGTCATTTTGATGACAGTTGCTGCTTGATCCTGATCCTCGCCCTTACTGACCGAGAGTTCCATGCCGGACAGCGGGGTGAGGACACAGAAACAGACCAGTACCGTTATAATGACGCTGAGCGGTCTTTCCATCATGCCGTAAACTTTCATTGCTCCTCCCTTTCCTTCGGGTGCTTCATCTGCGAAGTGTTGCTATGCCGCGAGCCGAAGCCGATCCCCTGCCCTATCTCGGCTAAAGACAACCAATATTCCAACGACAAAAAGAAACCTCACGACTGCCACAGCCATGAATATCTCACGGAATGAAAGCTGCCGGCTTGCCAACCCAGCCTGTATCGCCGGCGTCCTCACCTCTCGACCGAATCTTAGTGCCCGGTGCGGCCGTATAAAGTTGTAATAACACTGAAGAAGAGCCAGATGATGCTCGAGATTTTCTGCCACTCGTGCGTGGCATGCGCTTCTACGACAAAGATAGGCCGAACCTTGCCTGATTGTCAAATTCAGTCTCTCGATGAAGGCGGTGTTCAGCTTCGACGAGTCCTCAGACCGGAGAAGGGCTTCCTCGAGCTGCCAGCGGGAAGTGAAACGCGGAAATCAATGTCAAGATTGATAAGAGTAAATCTGGATTGATGCTATTTTCCGTCTTTGTTCGAACGGTCGATTCTGTTCAAACGTTCCATTCAATAGACTTATCGTCAAGATAAATTCGAGAGAGGTTCGCGACAGGTTACACCTGGGGAGCCATTTTATTGTACTGCGAACGTCAGGCACTAACGGGTTGACAGGAAGCCAAAAGCCCGTGGCGACCCACACTTCGCAATTTCCTCACGTATTCAATCCGTTACGAACCCCTCCCCTTTTTCATCCGACTCTCTGTTTCGCCAGGGCTACACCCGGTCACCGGGACGAACCCCGGCTTCAGACCCTGAATGGCCAACAACTCTCTGATCGTATGGGCGAGCTGGTTGACCGGCGGCAAAACGCGGGGTCCCGGATGTACGTTACGAACCTGGCACCAGTGGGTTCACACAGAAAGCGGCAGTATCGGCACACCTTACGTATCATGCAGCCTTCTTTCGTAACTCCATTGCTTAGACTGGCCACATGCTATATCATATCAATAACTTAGAGGACGGATCGTAACAATTGATGAATGAAGCACCCGTGTGAGAGGATCGGTCACCCATGATTGTCCATGCAACGTTCCTGATTATCGCGCTGTTGGCCGGTGGTGCAACGACACCGGTCATCAAGCGGTGGGAGCCCCGGATCGTGATCGCTGACGCCTCCTTCATCGACGTAGACGGCGTCTGCGTTTGCACAGGGGAAGTCTTCGTGGCCGATACGAAGGCCAAGTCGATCCTGGTGTTCAATGGGCAGGGCGATAAGCTCAGAGTGTACGGTGGCCCGTCAGATCCAGAGCGTTTCGGCGAGCCGATGGGTATCGCGTGCCAGGGAGATCGAATCGTTCTGGTGGATCGGGAAAGAGCAGAGGTCAGCATCCTGACTCTTGATGGCGGAGTGGTTAAAAAGATCGCAGGAGCACCTGGGGCGCCGTTCCTGAAACCCAAAGGGGTGACCGTCGGCCCGGGGGGCAGGATCTTCGTCGTGGATTCGGGAAGCCGTGTGTTCGTTTTCGACAGGGAGGGGAACTATCTGCACCGCTTCGGTTCGCAGGGGTCGGGACCTGGCCAGTTGGACGGTGCCGAGTCCATCGCAGTAGACGCCCAGGGCCGCATTGTGGTGGCCGACGAAGGCAACTTCCGTTTGTCCGTTTTCGATGCCAACGGCCTGTTTCTCCGCACCATCAGCGAGCGGGGGCCCGGTCCCGGCAAGTTCACCAAGGACATCGAGGGGATCGTCGTTGACAAACGGGGCTACATTGTCTGTTTGGACGAAGCCGACGGCGTTGTAGAGGTCTTCGACCTGGAGGGCCATGTGATCGCCACGATCGGGAACGGGGCAGGCCAGGGGCCCGGCAAGCTCAATAGTCCGGACGGCATGGCCTATGATATGGAAACCGACCGCCTCTGGATCGGAGACCAGGGGAACAAGCGGGTTCAGTGCTTCGATCTTGGCCCCCTCCTGGGCCAGACGGAAGCGACCCCTCCAGTCAAGGCTGCCTTACCTTCCGTTGACGCCTCTCATTGTGAGTAAGCGCGGCTTGTCCCTCCTGAACATTTCGTCCGCGTTCATTTCATAAGACTTACGCGACCTCCATCGAAGTCAAGAAACTCAACGTCTTACCATACTGCAGTGTGTAACCCGATTTGAGTATTTTGCCAACGCCCCCTGGTCATCCGGATCGCAACTTCATCCCGGACATGTACGCTCTGAGCCATTAGCCCGGGGAGCCACTTTTTTGTACCGCGAACTTCAGGCACCAATGGGTTAACAGAAAGCCAGAAGGCGTCGGCCTCCCACACTTCCCCATATCCTCAAGTATTCAAGCAGTTACGCACCTCTCTCCTTTTTCAGCCGACTCTCTGTTTCGAGAGTGTTGCACCCGGTCACCGGGACGAACCCCTGCTTCTGCCCCGAAATTGCCAAAACTCTCTGACTCTCTGTTTGGGGGAGCGATTTGGTTAACAGGTTGAAAAACGCGGGGTAGCAGATGAAAGTTACGAACTTGGGACCAGTTGGTTAACAGGTAGAAAGATTCCACAAAATACGGGACTGAAGATCCCTGGCTGTCCAGAGAATGGGGTCCACCTCTCCCCTCACACACAGCCAGGTGGCGTCATTTCCGAAAATGCATTATAATATATACATTATAATATATATAGAGATTATATAGATAGATGTGCCCATCCAGCGAGCTATGCTTGCCTGGGGTTCCTGAAAAATCCTTCCGAGGCAATTTGAACACCGTTACCAAGGGGAGAGTGGAAAAATGCGAGATGGACTTATCCTGAAAGTGAGCTTGACGTTTCTAGCCATTACGGTTGCCGTGTGCATCTCGTCTGGTTCAGTCTGGGGCCTTTCCGGGGATGAACAAACCAAAACCGGAGGGCAAACCCTCGATGCGGACGGGGCGCAGGCCAAGGCACTTGCCCGGTTCTCCGAACTCCATCCCCGGGCCCGGTTCTACTGGACCGGTCACCGGATCACGCGCCTCTACGGCACCGCTCTGGGCACCGGCGACAGTCCGGAGGAGACAGCCGAGCAGTTCCGGCTCGACCACGCGAGGATGTTCGGCGTCGATCCTGATGACCTGAAACCGGTCAGCCTTCTGGCGGACAAGCGTCACACGCTGCCGTTGATGTTCGATCGCGAAACCGGCGAGGACAAGTTCACGATGATCTATTACTCGCAATATGCAAGCGATATCCCGGTATTCAGGGCCGAGCTGCGCCTGATGGTGCGCAACATGGGTGGTTTTCCGCTGGTCTGGGCCGCTCCGGCCTTGCGGGAACTGGGGGCATTCACTCCTCCCCCTGTTGATTCAGCGCTGAAGTTCGATCCGGCGCGTCAGGCCGACACGACGATGGCCCGGTTCACCCAACCGGAAACGGTTATTTGGGCCGGCATCGGTGAGGACAATGTCGAGCCGGTTCTGGCAGTGACGTTCATCGGCGAGAAGGGATCGCTGGAGAACAGCGACTTTGAGAAATGGCTGTTCGTGGCCGACGCCCGGACGGGCGAAATCCTGTTCCAGGAAACACGGATCATCTTCGAAGACGTATCCGGCAACGTCAGCGGCATGGCCACTGAAGGTCCCAAGGCTGACATGTGCGCCCCGGAAGTCGCCACGGCCATGCCCTTTGCCGACGTCAGCATCGACGGCGGCAACAGCGCGAATGCCGATCTGAACGGTGACTTCACCATCCCCCACGGCGGAACCTTTCAGGTTACCGTGCGGTCCCCCATGTCCGGCCTCTTTTTCTTCGTCGACAGTCTCCATAGCAGCGGCGAGGAAACGCTGTCTGAACTGGTCGTCCCGCCGGGACCGGTCAACTTCATGCACAACGAGGCAAATACCAGCGAATACGTCCGGGCACAGGTCAACGCATACATCCAGGCCAACGTGGTACGTGAGTTCACCCTGAGCCAGAATCCCTTCTACCCGGTTATTCCCAGCCAGTTCAACTTCCGGGTCAATGTCAACCGCACCGACGGGGTCTGCCCGGGCAACGCCTGGTACGACGGCAGCTCGATCAACTTCTGCCAGGCGGCCAGCGGCTTCCCGAACACGGCCTGGAGCAGCGTCGTCTATCACGAATACGCGCACCACATGGTGGACACCGGCGGGAGCGGCCAGGGCCAGTACGGCGAAGGGATGGGAGACGGCGTATCCGTATTGATCCTGGACGACCCTGTGGTGGGCTGGGGGTTCTTCGGCAGTTGCAGTACGGGCCTGCGCAACGCCGACAACAGTCACCAGTACCCCTGCAGCGGTGAAATCCATGAGTGCGGAAATCTGATTTCCGGGTGTATCTGGAGTACGCGCAACCAGTTGATCGTGACCGAGCCGGATAACTACCTGGATATCCTGTCCAGTTTGACCGTCAACTCGATCCTGATGCACACCGGCTCCAACATCACACCGCAGATCACCATCGACTTCCTCATGCTGGACGACGATGATGCCAATATCAACAACGGGACGCCGCACTATTCAGAGATCGACGCAGGTTTCAGCGCACACAATATGGATGCCCCGCCGCTGTCACTGCTCAGTTTCTCCTATCCAGACGGGCGGCCCGAAAGCGTCACGCCCCAACAGACCACAACCGTGCGAGTGGAGATCAGCTCCGTGGAGGCTGATCCCCAGCCGGGGACCGGCATGCTGCATTATTCGATCAACGGGTCTTCCTACGTCCATGAGGCGATGACCGAGATCAGCAGCAACATCTACGACGCCGTCCTGCCGGCGGCGGACTGCCCGAGCACCATCAAGTGGTATGTCAACGCTGAGACGACCGGTGGCACGGAAGTCACCGACCCCTCAGATGCGCCGAGCGTCACTTATACCGTTCAGGCCGCGGACAGTTTTGTTGCAGTCCTGGACGATGACTTCGAGACGAATCTGGGCTGGACCGTCGAAAATGTGAACCTGACTGGCGGTGCATGGGAGAGGGGCACTCCCGCCGGTGCCGGTGACCGCGGAGATCCGACAGTTGATTACGATGGCTCAGGACAGTGCTTCCTCACCGACAACGTGGCCGGCAACTCCGACGTGGACGGCGGGCCGACGCGGCTGATCTCACCGACTTTTGATCTGAACGGCCTGGAGGCCACAATCAGTTACGCCCGCTGGTTCTACAATGATGACGGGAATGACGTGATGGACGTCCAGATCTCCAACGACGGCGGCTCGAACTGGTTAACCGTGGAGACGGTAGGTCCGGGTGGGGCGGGCGGCTGGGAGGAGAACAACTTCTCAGTCACTGATTACATCGCCACTACCACGAACATGAAGCTTCGCTTCCAGGTAGCTGACAATCCTAATGACTCGGTCACGGAAGCCGCTGTTGATGCCGTCCGCATCACTTCCGTATCCTGCGACTCTCCTGTAATCCCCAACGTGACGGTTTCGATCAGTTCATCGATGACCCAGGTGCCGCGCAATTCGAACTTTGTGTTCAGCGTGCAGGTCACCAACAACGAGGCCACCGCCCAGACGCTGAAAGTGTGGACCGCCGCTCAGAGAACTTCGGGAGGCGCCATGTTTGAGCCCCTGAGGGGGCCGGTCACGATCACACTGAGCCCCGGAGAGACCAGGACCTACAACAACGTCCCGCAGACAATCGGCAGTATCCCACTGGTGACTTACAGATACTGGGCCCGCATCGGTGAGGATGTTCCGACACCGCTGTGGAGCGAGGATTACGTGGACTTTGAGGTCATTCCCTGACGGAATGTTCAATCTTCCCTGATGGGATGGTCCGGCCGCACAACGACTTTCAGTTAGCTATTCCGGTCGGTGTGTACGCCGCCAACTGTTGCCGCAGGGCGAGATTCTCGATGGCCAGATCTGTTCTTGAACGGAATATTGATCCGACTGAGTGGAAAAGCGAGGCTGCGATGCTGAAGAATATGCTCATGATGCGACGATTTTACCCAGCTTGGGTGATTTCGTCAACTCGTTGAATTCACAACCGTTTCTACTTTTGGCGAGGCACAAGGGTACAGAAACACCGGCCCAGGTCGTCCCGCGAGCCGGTGCCGTGCTTCCGTTAAGGCGCGATCCCCGTCACTGTGCAGGAGGCAGTGTCCGTGTCTCCTGCGGGCGGATACGGCGGTTGGTTATACGGCGACGACGTGACATCCTCTACCATGAGCTGGAACACATTATCCCCGATCACCGAACCCAGCGCCGGGATCGTTGTGCGCCAGTTGGTCTGGAAGCTGCTCCCGGCGGCCACGTTGGTGAACCCGGCTCGCCAGTTGCTGAAGAATGTACCGCTGGCCAAGGTGGCGTCGATCCTACCGGCGATCTGACGGCTCTGGTCGGTGCAAAGATTGTCCACGGCCACGATCATCTGGGTGACTAAGGGCACTGTGCCGCCGGCCGGGACGCAGGTGTAGGAGCATCCGATGGTCTCCAGTTGCCAAAACTTAATCACAAAAGCATCACAACTACCACCTAAACTGCCGTCATACGGGTTTTCCGTGGGGAAATCTGACGACCAAGTTTCTCCCGTCACATAAGCGTTCCCGGAGGGGTCTACGGCGATGCCCTCGCCCCAGTCATCGTTGCCCCCGCCTAAGTAAGTGCTGTAAACTAAGGAGTTGCCGGCCAGGGATAATTTCGTCACAAAAGCATCAACACTACCACCTAAACTGCCGTCATACGGGTTTTCCGTGGGGAAATCTGACGATTCAGT
>JAQAZP010000003.1:0-12090 GCA_032127265.1 Acidobacteriota bacterium | reverse complement strand
ACCGGGAACTGCGTGAAGTAGAACGAACCCGGCTGGACGTTGGTGAAACCGGTGCGCCACGGGTTGTAGCTCGTGCCGTTGCCGATGGTCACCTTCAGCCGGGCGGCGACGCGGCGGGTGTAAACCTGTCCACCGGTGAGGTTGTTGGTCAGGGTGATCCGGTGCAGCACCTGGAAGGGCACGGTGCCAGTAGCCGGGAGAACGGTGTAGTCACAGTCGATGGGACCGTCCGGCGGCATGTTGCGGTAGACGGTGATGTTGTCGATCAGCCAGCCACTGTAAGCAATCGAGCTGTCCGAACCGAAGGCGAAGCGCATGGCCACACCGTAGTCGATGTAATCCTGGTCGAGGAGCTCCCAGCAGTCGGTGACCCAGCCGTCGGAAGAGCCGGAGAAACCAGGCTCGCCAGCGGCGAACGCGCAACCGGTGGCGACGAGGGCGTCGTCATCGTAGCCATTGATCGGCGCGATGTTGGCGTAGGTCGCACCGTCGGTGGTGAACCAGACCACGCCGCCGTCATAGCTGAACTCGGTGTCGTAGCAGTGGTCGATGCAGATGTATCCGCCCTTGTCGCCCATCTCGATGACCGGCGTGTCGAGCAGCAGGCAACTGGAGTTGACGTAGTCGCCGTCGAGGTTGGTGGCCCAGACGTTGCCGTCCGCCGTGTCGAAGCACGGGCCGTAGGAGGGAGCGCCCCACTGCCAGCCACTGGTGCCGTCGGTGACGAAACCGCCGTCGCCAGCCTCGAAGTCCCAGAGCAGGTCGACGTTGTCGTAGCCGAAGATCAGGCAGCAGTCGTTGCTGCAGAACGACTCAACGGCCACTACGCCGCAGATGTGCCAGCAGTGTGCACCCTTGGTCACGCCCACCACGGTATAGGTGGTGTCGCTCCCGAGGACGGTGTCCACCAGGGTGTCGCCGTCATAGATATCGATGCTGTCGTAGGTGTCGTTGTTCATCCATGCCAGATCGACGTCTGCTCCGTTCTCGGTACAGACCAGATCGGTGGGCGGGATGATCAGCGAGTTGAGACAGTCGATGGTCAGGTCGTAGGTGCCCGCGCCGGAGCTGTAGCCCTCCACCTGAACGTAGTAAGTGCCGGGGAAGAGATCCACCGCGTCGATCCGCGACTGCAGCGTACCGTAGGTGCAGGTGGGATCGTCGTCGTCAAAGGCGATCTGGTTGCCGCAGCAGGTGTCGTCGTAGAGACGGATATAGGTGTCGAAACTGGTTCCCGCGCCGCAGGTGGTGATGGTGAAGTTGCCGGCTGAGGTGACGGTGAAGCTGTAGAAGTTGTCACCGGCCAGGTTGCCGCAGAAGTTGTAGGCGCCGGTGGTGTCGCCCGAGGCGGTCAACGTCCCGGGGCAGCCCACTGATCCGAGATCGACCGTCGCGTCTTCGCAGGTGCCGATGTAGAGGCAGCACTCGGCGCTGCAGTAGGAGATCGAGTTGATGATCCCGCAGACGGTGTAACAGTGCGCGCCCATAGCCGGGGCAACAACCGTGTAGGCAACGTCGGTGCCGAGGATGGTGTCCACCAGGGTGGCGCCGTCGTAGACCTCGATGGAATCGTAGACCGACCCGTTGGTCCACGTCAGGTCCACATCGCCCAGGTTCTCGGCGCAGGTCAGGCCGGTGGGCGGATCATAGATTGGATCGTCGGAGATCACCAGGTAGGGAATGTTGACATCGGTGTTGCCGTCGATCTCCAGGTAGTAGGTGGCCGTGCCGTCACGGTCAGCCGCGCCGAGGGCGAACCAGTTCTGGGCCAGCGCCGCGGTGAGGTTGGTGAGGGCGGGGCCGCCCAGCTCGAGCATCTTCCAGCCCGCGCCGTAGGCGCTGCTCTCACTCTGGTAGTTGTAGTAGCCGATACTGGCTTCGGCCTGAACGTCGGCCCAGAGCGCGGCTGCCGTGGTGCCGATCGGGTTCGGGTCGAGAGTCACCGGGGTGACGCTCCAGTAGGGCCAGTTGGCGGCGTTGACGTAGAAGTGGAATTCCACCGAGGTCGGCACGGTGGCATCGGGCACCGCGGCGATGTCGAACTTGAAGTAGCCGTTCTGCTTTCTGACGGTGCCGGTGCTGACGCCGCCCCAGACCAGGGCTTCGCCGCCGGTTTTAACCGAGTTGTTGGTGTATCCCGTGCCGTGGGTCTCCACGGTGGGGTAGACGGTGTAGTTGGCGGCCATGGCGCCGGTGGCGCCGAGGCCAACGACGAGCAGAAACGCGATCAGAATTCGAGTCTTCATTGCTTCTCCTGTGGAGTTAAGCGCTTCCGGCCGTTACGGAGGAAGCCGGGGCGCTTCAGGGTTGGGAACATATTGCTGAACCCTTCGAACTTTACTGCAGAAAGACAGAACCCGTATGACCTCCTTTCGCCTGTCTCCTGAAATTAATTAGGGACTCATCGAATGGTGAGGTTTAGCCCAAAGCTTCAGGCAAGGCAATCACTCACGGCATCCGGTCCAATAAAAAGGCGAGTACGCAAGCGTACTGCCGAAATCCCACGGTTCAGATCAACGCTGGACAAATAGCCACCACAAAATATTGCCACTACGGCAGAATTCGCTGGATTCGATGTAAAAGAGACGGAAAAAAGTGGACGAGCGCTCTCATCAACACTTATCTGCTTTGATTATTTGCAATCTCTATGCCAATGATCATGATGGCGGGCCATCGGGCAAGTGATTTATTTGTAATGAGATATAGCCTGAAGATAGATTTGTCGATCTCCGGCCGGAGAGAAATGAGAAACCGTTTTCACACAGTTGGTATTTTGATGCTTATTTTCTGTTCGTGAAGGATACTTTCGCGGATTGCTGGTGCCCGCCGCCGCCTTGGCAGCCCGGTTCATACTGTTGACGAATCGGTCCACCAACTGCCCGGCCCCGACGGCCCGGAGCGCCCGGGCAGTGCCCACTTGAAGTGTCTCCCGCAGGCCGTCCTGCGGTGTGCAGCGATCTTTGGGGTCGCCGGCCGGAAGGGTGGAGAGCCGGGACAATGCCAGCACGCCTCAAAACCGTATTGATTATCGATCAATTGTGGACACAAACAGCACCGCCCTGGAGATTAAATGTCATATTTTGAATTGATTCCGGCTTCATTGGGGCGGTATTTCGGGCTGTGAGCCTGGCTGTGCCGGGGAGAAATGGGCAGCGAGATGCACGGTGGGTGCACTCGGTGAAACCGCGGGTTTGGCAATGGTCGTCAAATACCCGAAGCGGTGCTGTCGTCATCTTCGGACATATCGATGTCGGGTGAACGCCGGGTTTACATTGGTCGAGCTATCAGTCCACCAGAATCTCGCGGGGAATGGAGAAACGGCGCAGCTGTTTCGGATCCGCGGCCAGCAGGCGTTCGAGAAGGTAGCGCGAGCGGAGGAACATGGCCTTGGCCTGCTTGCGGTCGAGGATGAAGCGGGTGGAACTGGCGAATGATCTGGCCAGGCCCAGGGCCAGCCTGGCGCTGAAGGTTTCATCGCCGCTTTCCGCTGCGTAGCTGTGGGCGAAGTCGAAGACACGGAGCGTGGTGTGGGAAATCCTCCGTCGCACCGGTTCCTCGAAGACCTGCAGCCGCTGGCAGGAGACAAGAAAAACCGAAATATCCTGGACGTAGTCCATCAACCGGGAACGGTGCAGGTCGATGAAGTGGATCTCCTTGCGTTCGGGGTCGAAGATCACGTTGTCCACGTTGAAATCACCGTGGCCCAGCACCGAGAACGGCGGTGGAAGTTTCTTCTCCAGTTTCCTTGCCCGTGTTATCAGCTCCTCAAAAGACGGTGCTTCCAGGCCTCCGATGCTGCCGCTGGTCAGGCGGAACCTGGGGTGCACGGCGTAGACATCATCCATCCTGGCCGTCAGCTGGTCGATGAAACGGGCCGGCCGCTTCTCGTCTTCCCGCGTCTGGTCCCATATATCCCGGTCAGCGCCGCGAAGAGGCCGTCCAGGGCCGGGTCGAGATCCCGGATTCTTCCCTGAAGAAGCGTCGCCTCCAGGGTGCTCCCCGGCAGATACTCAACGAGCAGAGAGCTGTGCTCCTTGCCCTCGTGGTAGGAGTGGATCTTTGGCGCGATCCCGGGCTGCACCTGGTGCCACCGTTCGATGCACTCCTTCTCCTCAAGCAGTTTTTTCCTGCGGCCCGACTTGAAGATGATCGACCGGTCGCCGGTCGACCCGTCCCGGACCTCGTCGATCCGGCAGCCGGAGCGGGTTTCACCGATGGCCCGCAGGGTGACCTCGCCGGCGTGGTTGTCAAGCTCTCCCGCTTCCAGAGAATCTTCCAGCTCGTGGAATTGATCGATCTTGATCCGCTCGCCCAGGGCGGCGCTGATGATCGCCTCGCCGATATTCAGCAGGGCGTCCCCCATCCGTTCGAAGTAGTGGTGGATGAAGATGATCGTCACCTGGCCCTGGATGTTGCCGCCCTCCCGCATCACGTCGAGACAGGCATTGAAACTGCGGTCGTAGACCCGGTCCATCTCGGCTTCGATGCGGCAGACCCCGAGCGCTACCTGCACATCCATCCGGAAGAAGGCCTTCTCCACCAGGTCGAGGCCGGTCACCACCTGGTCCACCAGGGGGCGGAAGTCGGTGCCGCGGAGAAGTTTCGGATCTTCGATGTGAGCCACCTGGTCGGCGATGTCCTCGCAGAAGTCGGAGATCCGCTCCAGGTTGGTGGCCACCACGTTCACCGCCCGGAGGAGATCCACCGGCGGGCTGTCGTTGCCGTGCTCCTCCGCGGCCGCGGTGTAGCTCTTGCGGTGAATGATCCGCTTCAGATTGTCGATGTAGTCGTCGCCGGCGCTGATCTTTTCAAGGTCGGATGGTGAGGGTTTGCGGAGGTAGGCGTTGATTCGCTTGAGCTGTTTGCGAACCTCGAGAATCTGGAAGCGGAGATTGTCCTCCACGCCGATGCGGGACAGCATATCAGCCCTCAGTCGTGCTCGCCGTTGATCTGCAGCCGGCCGTTGCCGTTGTCCGCTTTGACGTCCCCGTCCTTCCAGCTGAACTTCAGGGTCAGCCGGGCGCGGTCCTGCTTCTTGCTGGCCCGGACCTCGAAGTTGACCAGCCCCCGGGGATTGAGCTCAATCTCGCCGTCCTCGTTGGTGAACTTCAGCTGGCCCGAGGAAAACCCCCTGTTCAGTGCTTCCAGATACTGTTCGATGGAGATCCGGTCCTGGAGGGATTCGTGCCGGAAGTCGCTGTCCTTCTCTTTGCTCATCGTCTCGTGTCGAAGATGGCGTTGTCCGCCCGCTCCGCCTTGTACCCGGGGATTCCGGGTCAGTCGGTGGAAATGGTCAACTCGCTGTCCGAGGCTATTCTCCATCGGATCTCGAACTCGATGCTCTCATCCTGGTCTTTCGATACGGCCTTGACGGTCACATCGAGCTGCAATGTGGGCTTGAGGACAATGGAGTCGTCACCCTGGCGGATCTGGATCGATCCCCGCTTGAGCCCGGCCACGACGGCTTCGAAGTAGGAGATCGCCTCCTCCCTGAGCATCACGCTCTTGAATTTCACCTTGGATTTATTCTTCTTTTTCTTTTCCGCCGATTCGTGCTTGTTGCCCTTTCCGGCGTTGTCTGCGGGCAGGAGTTCTTCGAGCATGGTGGCCGCATCCTTCTTCGGTTTCATTTCGCTGGTCATCTTTTTTTCCACTTTCACTTTGATCGCCCGGGTGGTGCCTTTGCCTGTTGCCGGTTTCTTTCGGAGTTGTTTTCCGGCAGCCTTCTTTCGGGGTGCGCTTTTCTGCCGGACGGACGTACCATGTTTCTTCCCTCCGGGGGTTGTTTGCACTGCCTTCTTTTTTACCATGCGGGCCTCGGGTGAAATCCAGCAGGTGACGCTCTGCCGGAAAAAGGTGTTTGCACGATCAGGAATTATAGTACTTATGTTATATCCCTCATGTCGTCAAGTAGATATAAAAATATTAACGATATTTTCACTAAAGATTCCGGGCTTGGTCAAGCCACGGCGGGACAGTTTTCGATGAACGTGGTCATCTCACAGACGGCGGTGTCGTCGAAAACCTTGACGTAGGGGTAGTCGGCACTCCTGCCGAAGATCCGGCCCCGGGGGTCGAAGGTCAGCACGGAGGCGGCATTCCGGGCCAGCTCTTCCATCCGCTGCTCCAGGAGAAGCTGCACCATTTTCCCCGCCTCGAGCAACGATGCGGCCCCGGGCAGCGATTCGGCGCCGGCACATTGAATGACGCATCGCCGGGTGATACATTTCATCCAATTCATCCGAACTCTTTTGCCCGACAAGTATCTGCCCGGCCTGGAAGGAGATTTGATATGGACTGCAAACGCTTCGCCTTCTGTCTCGCGTGTCTCCTGGCGGCCGCCGGGTGCGGCAACGGGGCCGACCCGGGTGTCATCGAGGCCAACGGCTATGTCGAGGCCACTGAAGTGCGGCTCTCGACCAAGCTCGGCGGCACGCTGGTGATGCTGGCCCTGGAGGAGGGGGACACGGTGGAGGCCGGCGCCGAGGTGGCACGGGTCGATTCCGTCGATCTCGAACTGCAGTTGGCCTCGGCCCGGGCCGGCCGTGCCCTGGCCGAAGCCGAGTTGCGGCTCAAGCGGAACGGGTATCAGAAAGAAGACATCGCCGTGGCCCGCGCCGAGCTTGGACGGGCGGAGGCCGAACTGGCCGCGGCACAGCGGGACCTGGACCGCTTCCAGGGCCTGCTCGAATCCGGATCCGGAACGGAGAAGGTGCGCGACGATGCCCTGGCCCGCCGCGACATCTCG
This sequence comes from Acidobacteriota bacterium, assembly GCA_032127265.1. Taxonomy (GTDB): domain Bacteria; phylum Acidobacteriota; class JAQAZP01; order JAQAZP01; family JAQAZP01; genus JAQAZP01. The sequence continues at coordinate 5,342 of JAQAZP010000003.1, read as the reverse complement.
GCCCGGGCGGCGGAGGCGGCCGGGCAGCGGCTGGCCAAGCTCGAAGCCGGATACCGCAGGGAGGAGATCCAGGCCGCCGAAGCGCGGCTTGCTTCTGCCGAGGCGGCCATCGCCATCCTCGAACAGCAGATCAGCGACGCCGCGGTGACCAGCCCCGTCTCGGGAGTGGTCACCGAATCGCTGGCGGAACAGGGCGAACTGGTCTCTCCGGGAACCGTGCTGGCCGTGGTCACCGACCTCTCCGACACCTGGCTCACCGCGTACGTGGCCGAGACAGACCTGGGCCGCATCCGGCTCGGCCAGCAGGCGGAGGTGATCACCGATGACGGGCAGCAGCGGAAAGGCACGGTTTCCTGGATCAATCCCCGGGCGGAATTCACGCCGAAAAACGTGCAGACCCGGGACGAGCGGGTGAAACTGGTCTACCGCATCAAGGTGCGCCTGGACAACGCTGACGGATTGTTCAAACCCGGCATGCCGTCCCGGGCCAGGTTGCAGGCCGCGGCGGGGGCACCGGGGGCCGGACAGTGAAAGACGGCGAGGCGATTCTCACCTACCAGGGGATGAAAAAAACCTACGGCCCGGTCACCGCCGTGGAGGGGCTCGATCTTTCCGTGGAGTGCGGGGAGATGTTCGGCCTGATCGGCCCCGACGGTGCGGGCAAGACCACCAGTCTCCGCGTGGGCCTGGGCCTGCTCAGGCCGGACAGCGGGTCGGTTACCACCTGCGGGCTGACACCCCACCGCCGGCGGCGGAAGCTGGCCCACCGGGTGGGGTATCTCTCCCAGCGGTTTTCGCTCTACGGCGACCTGTCGGTGGACGAAAACGTGGCCTTCTTCGCCGCGATCCACGGGGTGCGGCAGTGGAGGAAGCGGCGTGACGAACTGCTCGAGCTGGTGCGGCTGACCCCCTTCCGCAAGCGGCTGGCCCAGCGGCTCTCCGGCGGGATGAAACAGAAGCTGGCCCTGGCCTGCACGCTGATTCACCAGCCGGAGCTGCTGGTGCTCGATGAGCCGACCACCGGGGTGGACCCGGTGTCGCGCCGCGACTTCTGGCGCCTGCTGGCCCGGCTGCAGGGCGAGGGGCTGACAGTGGTGATGACCACGCCGTACCTCGATGAGGCGGAGCGCTGCCAGCGGGTCGGGCTGATGCACCGGGGCCGCCTGCTGACCCAGGGAGACCCGCGCGAGATCCGGCGGCAGTCGGCCGTGGAGATGGTTGAAGTCATCGCTCGCCCGCTGCGCGAGGCCGCCGGGGCGTTGCGCGCCCACCCGGCAGTGGCGCGGGCGGAGCTTTTCGGGGAGCGGGTCCACGTGTCGCTCAGGCCCGAGGCTGGAGGTGCCGGGAAGGCCGCCGGCGCCCTGGCTGAATCGCTTCGCCGCCAGGGCCTGGAGGTGCTTTCCAGCCGGGCGGTTTCCCCGACCCTGGAGGATCTCTTCATCAGCCGGATCCGCGCCGCCGAGGCGGGTGAAAACGAGGACCGGCGCGGGGACAGGACGGGCACTGCGGAAACGGAGGTTCACTGATGTCAGCCAGGAAGAGTATTGGGAGCCGGGTGCTCTTGTCTGCGGCGGCCTGCCTGGCGCTGGCCGCTGCCTCGTTCGGGGCGGAGGAGAACCGGGTGCCGCCGGCGGCCCTGGACGGGAACGTCGTCCGTCTGACCCTCGAGCAGGCCCAGGCCCTGGCCGCGGAGCGCTCGCCGTTGCTCGAAGAAAAGCGCGCGCTGCAAAGGGCCGGAGAAGCGTCCGAGCGGTTGGCCAGGTCGGCCCGCATGCCCGACCTGGAGGCGTCGGCGCGGGTCTCGCGCCTCTCCGACGTCCCCGAATATGCCATCACCCAGCCTGACGGGTCGCGCAACGTGATCTTCCCCAACATTCCCAACCGCTACGCGGCGGCGCTGGACCTGCGGGTGCCGCTCTACACCGGCGGCCGCATCCGCTGGGAGCAGGCCGCTGCTGAATGGCTCACCGCGGCCGCGGGCGGCGACCTGGCCACGGCCGAGGCGGATCTCCGGCTGTGGGTCACCGATGCCTTCTTCCGGGTGCTGCTGGCCGGGGAAGAGGCCGGCGTCTACCAGCATGGCATCGAGGCCTTCGAGGCGCACCTGGCCGACGTGGAAAACCGCATCCGCTACGGCCTGGCGGCAAAAAGCGATCTGCTCGCCGTCCAGGTACAGCGTGACAAGGCCTGCCTTTCCCGGCTGGAGGCGGAACGCGATCGTGCGGTAGCTTCCGCTGCCCTGGTCCGCCTGCTGGGGCTGGAACCGGAAGCGGTGATCGAGGTTGTGGGCGGCCCGGCCCCGGGGGCCGAGGATGCGGCGTCGCTCTCGGACCTGATCGGCGAAGCGCTGGAAGCCCGCTCCGAGCGGGCGGCCCTGGCGGCGCGGGTCGAGGCGGCCCGGGCCGCGGTTCAACGCGAGCGCGCCGAACGGAAGCCGGTGATCAGCGCCGGGGCCGGGTACGATTATTCCCGGCCGAACCAGCTGATCGTCCCGCCGACGGACGAGTTCAACGACACCTGGGACGTGTCGCTGAACCTGACCTACCGCTTCTGGGACGGCGGCAAGCGGCGGGCGCGGATCGAGCGGGCGGAAAGCGAGGCCTTCGCTATGGCGCAGCGCCTGGAATCGCTGGACCGTACCATCCGTGAGCAGGTCACCGCGGCCTGGCGCGAACTGGAGGTTTTCCGGGCCTCGGTGCCGGTGGCCGGCGCCGGTCTGGCTTCGGCCGAAGAGCACCTGAAAGTCGCCGGGGACCTGTTTCGTGAGGGGTTGCTCGCTTCTTCCGAGCTGCTCGACGCCGAAGTGGCGCGGCTCGAGGCCGGATTGTCCCGTACCGTGGCCGAGGTCCGGGTCCGGCTCGGCCAGGCCCGCCTGGACCGGGCGTTGGCCCGTTGATCCGTGGACCGCTGGAGGGGGAGATGATGACAGCCAGCCGGGACGATCAGCCGACCAGGGCGGGGGGCATCGCCGACACTGTCGTGGCGGTGAAGAACTTGACCCGCCGCTTCGGCAGCTTCACCGCGGTGGACAAGGTGGACTTCTCGGTCCGGCGCGGCGAAATATTCGGATTTCTCGGCTCCAACGGTGCGGGCAAGACCACGGTGATCCGCATCCTCTGTGGTCTGCTGGCGCCCAGCGAGGGCGCCGTCCAGGTGCTGGGGATCGACGTGGCGGCCCGGCCCGAGGAGGTCAAACGGCGTATCGGTTACATGAGCCAGCGGTTCAGCCTCTACGAGGATCTCAGCGTGGGGCAGAACATCCGTTTCTTCGGAGGGGTCTACGGGCTGAGCGGGGACCGCCAGCGCCGGCGGGAAGCCTGGGCCCTGGGCATGGCCGGGCTCGAGGGAAAGGAGCGGCTGGTCACCCGCGAGCTTCCCGGGGGCTGGAAGCAGCGGCTGGCCCTGGCCTGTGCCTTGCTGCACGAGCCGGAGATCGTCTTTCTCGACGAACCCACCGGCGGCGTGGACCCCATTTCCCGCCGCGAGTTCTGGGGGCTGATCGACGAACTGGCCGCCGGCGGGACCACGGTCTTCGTCACCACCCACTACATGGACGAGGCGGAGCACTGCCACCGGCTGGCCCTGATGCATGCCGGCCGCCTGATCTCGCTGGGCACGGTGAGCGAGATGAAAGACATCTTCGCCGGCCAGGCGGTGATCGAGGTCACCTGCCCGGACATCCGGGCCGCCATCGAACTGCTGGAGAACCAGCCGTGGGCCCGCGAGGTAACCCCCTTCGGCACCCAGCTGCACCTGGTGGCCGGGGACGAGCCCGGGCTGGAACGGCGGGTGACGGAGCTGCTGCAGCAGGGCGGCCTGCCGGCCGCCGAGGCCCAGCGGATCGTACCCTCGCTGGAGGACGTTTTCATCCGGGCCATCGAGACCGCTGAAGGGACGGGGCGATGAGGAAGATCTGGGCCATCGCGGTCAAGGAAATGCGGCAGATCAGCCGTGACCCGCTCTTTTTGCTGATGCTGCTCGGCCTGCCGGCCTTCATGCTGGTGGTTTTCGGTTTTGCCGTGAATTTCGATGTCTGGGATCTGCCGCTGACCGTGGAGGACCGGGATCTGACGCCGGCCAGCCGCGAGCTGCAGGCGGCGTTCTTCAACTCCGGACGTTTTGCCCGTGCCGCGGCGCCGGCCGATCCGGGAGATTTCCACCGTTTGTTCCAGAGCGGCGGTGCGCGGGCGGCGCTGATCATCCCCCAGACGTTCGGAACCGACCTGGCCGCCGGGCGAACCGCCCAGGTGCAGTTCCTCTTCGACGGTACCGACGCCAACACCGCCAACACCGCCATCGGCTACGCCAACGCGCTGCTCCAGACCTGGAATGCCGAGCGCCTGGCCCGCACCCTGCGCAAGGCCGGCGGCGACAGGGTCCTCGACGCCATGATCACCGTGGAGCCCCGGGTCTGGTACAACCCCGAGCTGCGCTCGTCGCACTTCCTCGTTCCGGGCCTCATCGGCTTCATCCTGATGATCACCGCCGTGCTCTCCACCGCCCTTTCGGTGGTCCGCGAGAAGGAGCGGGGCACCATGGAGCAGCTGGGCGTGGCCCCGCTGGGCACGGTGCAGATCCTGGCGGGCAAGACCTTGCCCTACCTCGGCATTTCGCTGGCCGCCACCGCCATCATCCTCGCCTCGGCCCGACTGCTCTTCGGGGTCTCGGTCCGCGGCTCGTATCTCGACCTCTTTCTGGCCACCGTGCTCTACCTGCTCGGCGGGTTCTGCATGGGGCTGCTCATCTCCACCATCGCCCGCACCCAGGCGGTGGCCTTCCAGCTGGGCATCCTCGCCTCCATGCTGCCCACGCTGCTCCTTTCTGGTTTCGTCTTCCCGATCCGTAACATGCCGCTGTTTCTCCAGGCCCTTTCCCACCTGGTGCCCGCCCGTTACTACCTCGAGATCCTGCGCGGCATCATGCTCAAGGGGACGACGCTGGCTCCCTACTGGCACCAGGTCGGCACCCTGGTCCTGCTGTCCCTGGCGCTGCTGTCCCTGGCCGCGCTCCGCTTCGCCAGAAAGGGGGTGTGAGGGTGCGCGTGCTCCTGGCCATGATCCGCAAGGAGTTCCAGCAGCTGCTGCGCGACCCGGTGATGCTGCGCATGGCGCTGATCGCCCCGGCGGTGCAGCTGCTGGCCCTGGGTTACGCGGCCAATCTCGACGTCACCAGCATCCCCATGGTGCTGGTGGATCAGGACCGCTCGGCCGAAAGCCGCCAACTGGCCCGGGATTTTACCGGGTCGGGCTATTTCGAGCTGGTGGGATCCGAGGAGAGCACCGGTGCGCTGGAACCATGGCTGGAGGGCGACCGCGCGCAGATCGGCCTGGTCATCGGCCGGG
>JAQAZP010000002.1:0-13488 GCA_032127265.1 Acidobacteriota bacterium | reverse complement strand
CCAGAGCTTGCGGTCCAGCACCCGGTACTGGACCGCCTCGGCCACGTGCTCGGCCTGGACGCTCTCCGACCCGGCCAGGTCGGCCAGGGTACGCCCCAGCTTGAGGACCCGGGCCCGGCTGCGGGCGCTGAGCCCCAGTTGCTTCATCGCCCGGTGGAGCAGGAGCGCGGCATCTCCGGGCAGGGCACAGACGGTTTCAAGATCCCTGGGGGAGAGGGCGGCGTTGGTCACGGCCCTGCCGTAACGCCGTGTCTGCACCGCCCGGGCCGCGGATACCCGGCGGGCCATCTCATCCGACCCCTCTCCCCGGTCAACCGACTCCAGGTCTTCCAGCTTCACCGCCGGCACCTCCACCTGGATGTCGATGCGGTCGAGCAGGGGCCCGGAGATGCGTGAGAGGTAGCGCTGGATCTGGGGCGGCGTACAGTTGCACTCGCGGCGGGTATCTCCCAGAAATCCGCAAGGGCAGGGGTTCATCGCCGCGGCCAGCATGAAGTCGGCGGGGAAGCGGGCGGTGCGGTTGCCCCGGGTGACGTGGATCACCCGTGATTCCAGGGGCTGGCGCAGTGCTTCAAGCACGTGGCGGCGGAACTCGGGGAACTCGTCGAGGAAGAGGATGCCGTTGTGGGCCAGGGTGGCTTCGCCGGGAGTGGGTACCTGGCCCCCGCCGATCAGGCCCGGGGCGCTGATGGTATGGTGTGGTGAGCGGAAGGGGCGGCTGTGCAGCGGCAGGTGGCCGTTTCGCGCCAGGCCCGCGGCACTGTAGATGCAGCAGGCCTCAAGTGCCTCCTCACCGGTCATCGCCGGTAGAATGGTGCGGATCCGGCTGGCCAGCATGGTTTTGCCCGAACCGGGCGGCCCGATGAGCAGCAGGTTGTGACCTCCGGCCACCGCCGCCTCGATGGCCCGTTTGGCCTGCCCCTGGCCTTTTACGTCGGCATAGTCCTCATCGTCTTTACGGCACGCGCGGGTATTTCTCGTGGCCCCGGGATCGGGGGTGGGCGCCGGCGGGGGAGTGGGTTCGATCTGACCTCGGAGGATGGCCACGACCTCGTCCAGCGAGTCCACCGGCAGAAGCTCCAGACCTTCCACCAACCCCACCTCGCGGGCGTTATCCCGGGGCAGCAGCAGGCCAAGCCCCAGGCGTTTTGCCAGAATCGCCGCCGGCAGCGCGCCGCGCACCGGCCGCAGCGTCCCGTCGAGGCCCAGCTCGCCCAGGGCGAGCAGTGTTCCCAGGCGGGCCGGTGGAACGGCCCCGGTGGCGCTGAGCACGCCCAGGGCGATGGGCAGGTCGAGGGCGCTGCCTTCCTTTCGCAGGTCGGCCGGGGCCATGTTGACCACCAGCCGGCGGTTGGGGAATTCGAAACCGGAGTTGATGATGGCGGACTTGACCCGCAGCTGGCTCTCCCTGACCGCGGCGTCGGGCAGACCGGCGATGAACACCCCGGGGAGCCCCAGCAGCAGGTCCACCTCCACCTGGACCCTGAGGGCTTCCACTCCGAGAAGACTGGCTGTAACTACGCGTGCGAGCAAAGGCCTCCGTCGATCGTGAGGTTCGGGACATGGACTTCTGTCCTCGCTCCCGGCGGGTTTCTGTTCGGCGCCCGTCAGCAGGCAGGCTCTTTTGAACCTGGAACCTGATGTGTAGCAAAGTCCGTTCCATGCCTCGCCATGCATGAGTGCATGGCAGGGCAAAGAGGATTTCGCAAAAAATGGAGTCGCCCTGACACGTTTGATTTACCGACTGCAGTCTCGAGTTGTCAGCTGGATCCAGCTTTGTGATATTGGGCAATATTATCTCCACAGTACGAACATCTTTACTGTTGCAGGAAATCTACGAATTTTGGGCTTCCACGTTTAATTAGTTCCTGTCCATAAACGGCTATGTTGTTGAATCCAAATAAGAAAAGCGCATCCAGCTCTTGCGACTTTGCGAGTGTTCCTGTAAAATCAAAAGTGACCAAACCAATGATAACACAGGACATAAACGCGAAACGCAGGAGACAAGATGCGCCAAAACAGTCAAAAACAGATGCCTTTGAACACCGGTCTTCCCGACCATCCTCGGTCCAAGGAACTGGTGGCCATGTCGGCGATCCTCGATGCCAATCCTACCATCAACGACCTCGTCTTCAAAGATCTGACCTGCGATGTTCATACCGACACAGGTTGCCCGGGGATGACCGGCGAGCAGGTCCTTCGCTGTGCGGTCTTGCTTCGCGTTTACGATTGCACGTACCGGGAGCTGTCCTATCATCTGATGGACTCCGACACGGCACGCTGGTTCTCCAGGCTTCCCTTCGGCAGCAAACCATCGGCCAGCAGTCTCCAGAACAACATCAGCAAGATCAGGCCGGACACGTGGGAGGCGATCAATCTGATCATCGTCCGCTATGCCGCCCGGGAGAAGGTCGAGAAGGGTCGGAAGACGAGAACCGATACGACCGTGGTGACCAATGCCATCCACCATCCAACCGACTCGGGTCTCCTGTGGGACTGCGTTCGTGTGTTGACCCGTCTGCTGGTCAGGGCCAGGAAGAGTGGTCTGGTGGACGATCACCGCTTCGTCGATCATACGAGAGCGGCCAAGCGACGGATGATGGAGATCCGCAACCTTCCGCGGAAGAAACACCGGAAGGTCTACCGGAAGCTGCTGGCGCTGTGCCAGGAGACAGTGTCCGACACCATCCGGGTGGGCACGGCGTTGTGTCAGCACGACACGCTGGAAGCCTGTTGGCTGGTCAGCGAGATGAACAAGCACCTGCCCCTGGCCACCCGGGTTATGAGCCAGACCACACGCCGGGTGATCATCGGCGAGCAGGTGTCCGCCGCGGAGAAGATCGTTTCGATCTTCGAGCCCCACACCGACATCATCGTCAAGGACCGACGGGACACCTATTACGGACACAAGATCCTGCTGACCACCGGCCGCTCCTCGCTGATTATCGACAGTGTGGTGGAGAGGGGAAACCCTGCCGACGCCACACTGTTCGAAAAGAGCCTGGTGCGTCAGAAGGAGATCTACGGCCGTTATCCTCGTTGGATCGCCCTCGACGGCGGCTTCACCTCGAAGGACAACCTCGTCTCCGCCAAGAGCAAGGGCGTCAAGGACGTCGCCTTCGCCAAGAAACGCAGTCTCAACATCCTCGACATGGTCAAGAGCGAGTGGGTCTACCGCAAGCTGAGGGACTTCCGTGCCGGCGTGGAGGGCTGCATCTCGGCCTTGAAGAGGATCTGCAGTCTCGGACGCTGCACGTGGAAAACCTTCGATGGCTTCAGGGGCTACGTCCAGAGCGGTGTCGTGACCTTCAACCTGCTGATCCTTGCCCGCCACATGATGAGCTGAACCAAAGGAGGGAAACGAGGGACCGCTCAACGACACCCTCGGAGGAGTGTCTCTCGAGGAAGTGCTGGCTGCAGGAAATAGCATCATCGGCTCTCGCGCCATGGCCGTTGTCGGTCTACTGAGATGTCGCCCCGCCCTGTGTGGGCCGCAGCACTGCTCAATACAGGGCTTTATGGACGGGAACTAATTAACATTAATTATGCAGCATGGCTGGGATACTTATCTTTCTGGTCGTTTCAGCCCAAAAGCAGGAGAACGGCATTCCCTATTTTTTGTACTTTAGTGGCACATCTGTTGCATTCTTATGAGTTAACCACTTTGTTTCCGGTGGGACTCTCTTTTCAGAAACAGATTTTCAATCTTATTTCAGCGGACCTGGTATGGCGGGAGGCGATATCTACAAATGGCCAGGGCCCCGCGGCGATGAGTATCTCAGGTAAACGCCTGTTGATCGAGGACTCAAACAGTGAGGTTCGTCAAGATGAGAAGCACGACAGTTTTATCCCGAGTAATGGTCATCATTCTTGTTGCCGGGTTGGCAGCCCTCGCCGGCAGTCCGGCCCTGGCCCAATCGGACACGCCGCGGGCCGATGCCCTGGTGCTGGTGAATTCCGCCAGCGCTGATTATCCGCAGTTCGAAAACTACGTGAAGCCGTACCTGGATCATTTTGGGGTGCCCTGCACGATCCTCGATATTTTCACCACCCCCGTCCCGGCCGACATCGAGGATTATGCGGTGATCATCGTTGGTCACCGTCGGTTTGAACCCCACGGAACGCTGCTGAGCCCCACCGAGCAGGCCCATATATCCAACGCAGTGGCCGGTGGGACCGGTCTGGTGAACTTCGACAACCTGCTCTCCGATGACGACAGCACACCCGCCTACCAGTTCATCGACGACCTGTTCGGCTTTGGCTATACGGCGCCGCCCAGCGCCTCCGGCATCACCATCACTTCGGAGAGCTATCTCGGATTTCGCATCGACTGCTGGGACGACGCGCACCAGGACCCGGTGCTGACCACCACCGAGGTGGTGGGCGACCTGTCGGAGACCGACGGCCTCTGGACCGAGTTCCTCTACCTGCCCGCTCGCGATTACCCCACCATTCTGGCCGCGGTGGACGAGGACACCCTGGGCCTGCCGGTCTTGCACTTCTTTGACAGCGGCCTGCCCAACGGCGACTACGAGGTCTTTGCCAACCTCTACACCTCCGGAACCGGCCGGGACATGCGCTACTTCTACGGCTACACCCCGGGCGATCCCCGTGAATTCTCGGTGGACACCGTTGGCGGGGCCGGCGGTTCGGACCAGCACGCGGAATACAGCCTGGGCATGGTGAGCATCACAGACGGCACCTTTGACCTCTACGTGCAGGACGCCGAGCTGCTGGCCGGGACCTACCCCTTTTTCGGCTGGGCCTGGATCCGGCTGGTGGGGGCCGGCGGCTCGAGCGATCTGCACTACATCACCGCGCGGCACACCGACGGTGAAACCATCAGCACCGGCAGCATGACCATGGCCGGCATCACCCTGCCCAGCGGCCCGACCACGGTGGCCATTGCGGGAAGCCATCCCTTCCTGGTGGTGAATGACAGCGGCCTGGGCCGGGCGGTGCAGTGGGGCAGCTGTGACTGGATGTCCCACTCGGTGAAGGGACCGGTCTACAGCCTCGACGACCTGGTCTGGCGCAGCATTGTCTGGGCGGCGCGGAAGCCGTTCGTGATGCAGGGCCTGCCGCCCTTCCTCACCATGCGCGTGGACGACGAGTCGGGCCCCTTCAACTGGATCGAGATCGCCAACGAGTTCGGCATCAAACCCTGGGCCGGCCTCTTCTTCCACAATGTCGACGCTGCCGAGGCGGCCCACCTCTCGACGCTGGTCAATGCCGGTCTGGCCACCGCCGCGATCCACGCAAAAAGCAGCCAGTTCTTCTACTACGACCACGGTGTCGGCGACTTCCCCCAGGCGACGGTGGATGCCAACTTCGCCGAGGGGACCCAGTGGCACCTCGATAACAACATCCCCATTTCCAAGTATATTCTGCCCCACTACTACGAGTTCGGCACCAACGTCTTCCAGGGTCTCAGCGACTGGGGCGTGGAGTTCGTCGGTATCCAGATGAACCCTGGCACAAATTACGGGTCGCCCTGGGTGATGAACGGGCCCTTCCGCCTCTTCGAGACGGGGAGCAGCTCCGCGGTCACACCGCAGTACTATGCCGATTTCCTCGCTGTGCCCGGGCATCCGGAATTCGACGGGCAGTTTTTCAACTGTGTCACCGAGATCCGTGACGATGCCGGCTACGAGTGGTATCCCAGCAGTGACGTCCAGTTGAGCATCGACCGCGGCACGCGGCAGAGCAGAAGGTCGCTGGACGGCATGGCCCTGACCACCCTCTTCACCCACGGCCAGCATGTCATCGGCATACCGGCCCAGAGCTGGCGGGACATTCTCCAGGGAATTACCAACAACCTGCAGGCCTACGATCCGATGATGGTCACCCTGGACCATGCCTGCCAGTATGTACGGGCCATGCACACCTCGGACATCGCTGCCAGCATCTACGACCCGGACACCCGTGAGCTGAACACCAGTTTCAGCGGCGACACCGACATGGCGACCATGTTCTACCTCTTCACCGACCAGGGAAGCACGATCCAGCACATCCTGGTGGACGTGCCGCTGTTCAGCGGAACGGCGGATGTGCTCTACACGGTTCCCGGTCCGCTGGACCACATCGTGGTCACCCCCAATCCGGCCACGGTGGTCACCGGGGCGAGCCAGGCGTTCTCCGCCCAGGGCTTTGACGCGGACAGCAACCTGATACCCAACCTCGATTTCTCCTGGAGCGTGGTCAGCGGCGGCGGCACCATCGACCAGGGGGGGGTGTTCACCGCCGGAATGGCGGGCGGTGTTTACACCGACACCGTGCAGGCGGCCATCAACGCCGTCAGCGGCCATGCCACTGTGGAAGTGGTGGAGCCCACACTGGACCACTTCACTGTCGAGCCGGTGAGCAGCCCGCAGTACGTGGGGCTACCCTTCACCATCACCATCACCGCCCGGGACTTCTCCGGTGGAGTGCTCACCGGGTACAGCGGCACGGCTTCACTCACCGACACGACCGGCACCATGACTCCCGCCACCAGCGGTGCGTTCAGCGGCGGTATGTGGACCGGTCAGGTGACCGTACACCAGACGGCTCCGGGGGTGACGATCACCGCTCAGGATGGTGCGGCACAGGGTACGAGTTCCGGGTTTGAGGTGCAGGCCCTGCCTTCCTTCTACCAGGTCACATCCAGTTCCTACTTTCAGCAGGCCGGTCAGCCCTTCACCGTGACGGTCACCGCCTTTGAGGGCACCACGGTCAACTGCTGGGAGGACGATCACCAGGACCCGGTGCTGGTCACCTTCTATGACCCGGCGCTCTTCGTGCCCGGCGATGACCAGTGGGACGAGTTCCACTACAGCATGAGGCCCTATCCAGCCGTTTTCGCCGGCCAGACAGAGAACCCGCCGGTGATGAAATTCTACGGGGTGGTGCCCAACGGGCCGTACCGCATGTATGCCAATCTCTATCGTTTTAACGATTTCCGTTACTACTATGGTTTCGATACATCCACCCCGCGGGACTATTCGGTGGATGTGGCCAGTGGCACGGTGGGCGACTTCACCGAGTTCGACCTGGGGACGGTGACGGTGACCGACAACATCTTCGCCATCTATGTCGACCATGCCGATGTCATTCTCGACGTTGGAAACTTCCCCTACTACGGCTGGGCCTGGGTCAGGCTGGAGCCGCTGGAGGCCGAGGAGCAGATCGACTGCTGGGACGACGCGCACCAGGACCCGGTGCTGGCCACCACCGAGGTGGTGGGCGACCTGTCGGCGACCGACGGCCTCTGGACCGAGTTCCTCTACACGCCGGTCCGTGACTACCCCACCATTCTGGCCGCGGTGGACGAGGACCTGCTGGGCCTGCCGGTGATGCGCTATTACGGCAGCGGCATCCCAAACGGTGAATACGAGCTCTTCGCCAACCTCTACACCTCCAGCGCCGGCCGCGACATGCGCTACTTCTACGGTTTCACTCCGGGTGACCCCCGGGAATACTCCGTGGACACCGTGGGCGGCGACGGCGGCGTCGACCAGCACGAGGAATACAGCCTGGGCCTGGTGGAGATCACCGACGGCACCCTGGACCTTTACGTGCAGGACGCCGAGTTGCTGGGCGGCACCTACCCCTTCTTCGGCTGGGCCTGGGTCCGGCTGGTCTCCACCGACGTGACCATGAGCTCCGACTCGCCGTCGATGCTCTTTGACGGGGACGTGAACGGCGTGTTCGGCGAAGCGGGTGACGACACCCTGCCGCTGGTGGGCGGCACCTTCGACATCGCGGCCCGGGACTCGGCCGGAAGTGTTGACATCAGCATCATCGCCACTGATATCTTCGGCCGGACCGGCTCGAACCTCTACACCATCAACAGCAACCAGACCGTGTCCGCTGCCCTGACCTGTGTCCCGGCTTCGGGCACATTGCCCTTCACGACGAACATGACGGCGGCCATGACCAATCTCTATCCAGTTATGAGCAGACGCCTGGCCGCACATATCGACATCACGCTTGGAGGCGGGACGTTCTTTTCCAACTGGCGGGCGGGCTGGACCAACGTGGGGGGTGGTGACAGCTACAGCACTACCTGGAACCAGTTCCTGCCGTTGCGGGGCACCCTGGTGGGAAACAATGTCTTCACCCTGGCGGCTGAGGACGTGACACCTGCGCCGTATAACCAGCCGCCCTATCCGCCTGCTGGCGACACCGCCACGGCCGGTTGCACGGTAACCGGGGTGGTGCCATAAATCCAGAGGCCCTGCAGCGAACGGGGAGGTTAATTGTGTGATTTCCGGTGAAATCATGCGTCGCACAAAATTGTTGAATTAGACTATACTTTTTCCTGCGAAAGTGGTATGTTGCGCCCAAGTTTTCGGACGTGTCGCACGATAGTGGAAGGACGGTCTCGAGACCGTCCTTTTTCTTCGAGGGATGTGGATCGGAAGCCCGCGGCCACGTCGGCGGCCGGGGCGGTGCCCATTTCAGACTGCCGCTCCGGTAAAACCGTCGTGGAGGCTACTGTTGGTTTCATGGGGCAGCAAGGTTTGAACGCTCAGAAAGGAGCGCGGCGACGACAGAGTAACAGAGGGTTGGAGAACGCCGAAAGCCCACAGTGCTGGTCGGCGTAAGGTCACGAGAACACATGCCCCAGATGGGGTCCTCCGAGCTTTCAGCTGAATGTGCTGTGCCGTGAGGATGATTGATCGGGTGTTAATGGCACCGGCAAAGAGTTGCCGGGGACGATCCGACAATCAATTTGAAAAGGAATTGAGAGAGAGACAATGAGTAAGAATATCTATGTTGGCAACCTGTCCTTTGACTCCACCGAGAGCGATGTCCGTCAGATGTTCGAAGAGTACGGCACCGTGGACGAAGTCAAGCTGATCACCGACCGTGACACCGGCCGTCCCCGCGGCTTCGGTTTTGTCGTAATGTCCTCCGGTGGCGACGAAGCCATCCGCGCCCTCGACGGTTCCGACCTCGGCGGTCGCAACCTCAAGGTCAACGAAGCTCGGCCCCGGGAAGAGCGTCGTCCCCGTTGGTAGTTCGTTCATAAAAAAGCGGGATGGAGCCTTCGGGTTTCATCCCGTTTTTTTGTACTCTGCAGATGGGATTATCCATGCGGCCGATAGTTGAGCAGGGGCTCCACTACCTCGGCCAGGGCGGCCATCCATCCGGCAAAGATGGTGGGGATTGCCGGCAAGCCACCTATTTTGCCCCGGCCGCGCGGCACATGGCGGTCACGGCCTGGACGATCTCGGGTTTGGTGAACCTTCCCGGGTTGCTCCGCTGGGCATTGGGCAGCAGGCAGACTTTCGACCCCTGCGGCACGAAGCGCTCCATCCCACGCATCAGGCGCAGAGGGCCTCCATGGTTTGGCCGTGACGGTCGTCACCGTGCACCACGGCGATATCCGGGGGGGGCGCGGCGGTCTGGGTGGGTGTTATCGGCTTTGAAAAGCGGCGGGGTGAAAAAAATGAGACTTCGCGTGTTTCTCATCGACAACGACAAGAGAGTCAGGGAACTGGTCAAGGATGTGCTGGAGGAGCCCGGCGCTCGACTGCACGATGACTCGATGAGGGGCGACTACTCGTAGCCCAGGGCTTCCACCGGCACCAGCCTGGAGGCCTTCATCGCCGGCCAGAGGCCGAAGGTGAGGCCCACGGTGGAGCAGAAGAGCAGACCGCGAATCGCCCAGGGCAGGGGGATGTTAACCGGGAACTCGGTGAACAGGGTGACGATGTTGCCCAGGCCGAAGCCCAGGGCCACCCCGACGATCCCGCCGAGGTTGCAGAGGATCACCGCTTCCAGCAGGAACTGCCAGAGGATCTGCCGCCGTTTGGCGCCCAGGGCCTTGCGAATGCCGATCTCCCGGGTGCGTTCGGTCACCGAAACAAGCATGATGTTCATGATGCCGATGCCGGCCACCACCAGGGCGATGATGCCGATGACAAAGGCCCCGGCCTTGACCCCGGCGGTGGCGTCGTTGAACTGCCGGATGTTGCTGTCGTTGGTGAAGATGTCGAAGTCGTCGTCGTCCCGCGGGTCCACCCCGCGGTCCATCCGCAGCACTGCCCGGGTCTCTTCTATTGCATCGTCCAGCAGCTCGGGGGACCGGGCCCTGACCGTCATGTTCACCGACCGCTCGCCGCCATGGCCGTCCCGCATGCCGTAGAACTTCTGGAACACGGTCACCGGCATCAGTACGTAGTTGTCAAAGCCGCCGCCCATGGCCGATTTCTTCTCCTCGAATACGCCCACTACCGTGAACTTGTGACCGTCCACCTTGATCGTCTTGTCGATGGGGTCGGTGAAGGGAAAGAGGCTGTTGGCGATCTCGAAGCCGATAACGGCCACCGGCCGGCCCACCTTGACGTCTTCGTTGCTGATGTTCCGTCCCAACTCCACGTAGTGAGTGTTGTTCGGCGGATATTCAGGAGTTCCTCCGCAAACCGTCATGAATGGCTCGGTGGACTCGCTGCCGTATTTGACGGTCACCTGACCGATCTGCCACAGCTCGGCACCCACCAGGTCCACGGTCTTGACGTTTTCCCGTACGGCGTCGCAGTTGGCCACGGTCACCGGCCGGCGGCGCTGGATCGCGGCCCAGTCCACATCGTTGTGGAAGTTTCCGGCGGGCCACTTCTGCACCTGGAAAGTGGTGGTACCCAGAACGCTCATCTCCTGTTCCATGGTGCTCTGGATCACCGAGATCCCGGTCATCACCGCGATGATCGATGCCACACCGGCAATGATGCCCACCAGCGTGAGGGACGAACGCAGTTTATGAGCCCGAATTGCGGAGAGGGCCATTCTGAGGGCTTCGATCCACTGCATGGCTCAGATTTCCTTTCCGCTGTTCGCGCGGTTATTCATACCTCAGCGCCTCCAGGGGCTTGAGCCGCGAGGCCTTGAACGCCGGAATCAGGCCGGAGACCAGACCGACGAAGAGGGAAACGGCGATGGCCAGCACCACGATCCCCACCGAGATGCTGGCCGGCATCACCAGCCGGTCGATCAGCGCGGTGGCCCCGTAGGCCAGACCCAGGCCGACAAGGCAGCCGGCGAGACAGATCGCCGAACTTTCGATAAGAAACTGGGAGAGGATCGCCCTCCGTTTGGCGCCGATGGCCTTGCGGATGCCGATCTCCTTTGTCCGCTCGGTGACCGAAACGAACATGATGTTGGTCACGCCGATACCGCCGACAAAGAGCGAAATGCCGGTGATCAGCATGCCGATCAGCACCACCACCCCCATCACGTTGTTGAACATTGCCACCAGGGCGTCCATCTTGTTGATCGAGAAATTGTCATCCTCGGTGGGGCGCAGGCGGCGGATCTTGCGCATCTCGCCGATCACCTCGTATTCGAAATCCTCCAGACGCTCACCGGGCGGGGCCTTGATCGCGATATCGAGGTCGCGGTTGGCCATGCCGAAGCAGCCGGCGAAACTGGTGATGGGGATGAAGATCTGGGAGTCGAAATCAGGGCCGCCGAAAAAGCTGGCGCTGCCCTGTTTCTCCATCACGCCCACCACCCGGAAATTGTTGCGGCCCACCTTGATTGTCTTGTTCAACGGGTCGGCGTTCTCGAACAGCTTCTCACGAACGGTGCAGCCGATGACGCAGACCCGTTTTTTGTACTGCACGTCGTATGAATTGAGAAACCGCCCGTACTCGGGCACCGCGCTGGAGACCTGCATCTGCTTGTGGGTCGTGCCGATCACGTCCACGTTGTCCATCTTGTTCGCGCGGTATTTCATCGCCCGGCGGGTGCTGGCGGTGGGGTTTACGGCCACCGCGTGCTGAAGCACCAGGTCGAGTTTTGCCGACTCCTTGAGGTCGATGTTGGGCCGGTTGCGGAAATCGAAAAAACTGCCGGTGAAGATCCAGGGCATTCGCGAGATGTAGAGCACGTCCGATCCGAGCACCGAGACGCTCTCCTTGAACGAGTTGGAGAGGCCGTTGGCCGCAGTCATGGTGGTCACCACACCGACGATGCCGATGATGATCCCCAGGGTGGTGAGAATGCCGCGGGACTTGTTGGCCCGCACCGCCCCGAAGGCGATCCTCAGCGACTCGGTGGCTTCATGGAAAATGCTCACATCGCGACCTGCATGGCGGGCCGGTGCACTGCGGAGTCATCCTCGATCAGGCCGTCCCGCAGCCGGATTACCCGCCTGGTGTGGCGGGCCATGGCATCTTCGTGGGTCACCAGCAGGATGGTGTTTCCCTGCTGGTGAAGCTCACTGAAGATGGCCATAATCTCCTCGCCGGTGACGCTGTCCAGATTGCCGGTGGGTTCGTCGGCCAGGATCATCGAGGGTTTGTTGACCAGTGCCCGGGCAATGGCCACCCGCTGGCGTTCGCCGCCGGAGAGTTCACTCGGTTTGTGGTGCATTCGGGCGCTGAGCCCCACCGCCTCGATGGCATCCTCCGCCAGTTTCTTCCGCTTGTTGCGGGAGATGCCGCCGTAGATCAGGGGCAATTCGACATTGTAGAAAACGTCGGTACGCGGGATGAGGTTGAAGGTCTGGAAAACGAAGCCGATCATCCGGTTGCGGATTTCGGCCAACTGGTCTTCCTTGAGTTTGCTCACGTCCTCCCCGTCGAGAAGATAACTGCCCGAAGTGGGTGTGTCGAGGCAACCGAGGAGGTTCATCATCGTGGACTTGCCCGATCCGGATGGCCCCATGATCGCCACGTATTCGTTCTTTTCGATATCGAAGGAAACACCCTTGAGAGCCGGCACTTCGACGCTGCCCATGCGGTAGGTCTTGACCAGCTGCTTCACTTGAACTGTCATCGGTCTCCGCCTCGCTTATTCTTCGGTCGTTTCCTCGCCGGCCGGCGCGTCCGGTTCGCTCAGCACCACCTCGGCCCCGTGCTGCAGGTCGCGGCTGATCGCCCGGTAGCTCCCGGTGACCACTTCGTCGCCCTGATCAAGGCCTTCGATAATTTCGATGTGCGTGTCGCTCTGGATTCCGGTCTTTACCTGCCGGGCCAGGGCCTTGCCGTCGGTGACCACCCAGACGATCTCAACGAAACCGTCCTTGTCCGGTGTCCACTTCGCCTCGACCGCACTGTCACCGTCGCCGCCCGTTTCCGTCGTGACTGCTTCCAATTGCTCCGGCGTCCGTACCGCCACGCACTGGATCGGCACACCCAGCGCGTCCTCACGCGTCTCGGTGACCACGTCACAGGAGCAGGTCATCCCTGGACGCAGCTCGGTGACCGGGTCGATCACGGTGATCTTCACCTCGAAGTCGGTCCGCTGATCGGTGGTTCCCTGACCGGAGATCTTGGCGCTGTTGGCGATCTCGGTCACCACGCCTTTGGCCTCGGTGTCGGGCAGGGCGTCCACCTCGATGGTTGCCGTGTCAGCAAGGGATACGGAAACGATGTCGTTTTCGTCCACGTCAACCAGTGCTTCCATCCCCGAAAGATTGGAGAGAACCATGATCACGTCGGACTGGAACTGCGAACCCACGGCGATCTCGCCCACCTCCTTGTTCAGTTGGCTGATGGT
>JAQAZP010000001.1:0-8598 GCA_032127265.1 Acidobacteriota bacterium | reverse complement strand
TCATCTTGCGGAAAGTGCGCATGGTGGTCAGCCGTTTGAGAAACCGCTCGCTCTCGATCTTGCGTTTGAATATCCTGTTCAATTCACCCCGGATGTACTCGGCGTTGAGGTCCTTGAGCAGGCTGGTCAGCCGGTTGCGGTTGAAGAGGTAGTAGTGTGTCCCGTTGAGGTAGCGGACGAATTCGGACTGCAACGTCTTCTTGAACGCCCGGGAGTGGGAGCTGACCCGGAAGAGGTGCACGTTCTTGTCGGTCTGCACGCAGGCCTGGGCGTAGGTCTTGAGCATCTTGTCCACCGAGGTGAGCCTCGGGTTGTCGGCGATTTTCTGGGCCAGGTCCTGGCTGAAGCCGGCGTGGAGCAAACGCTCGAGGTTATTCTTTTTCGCCGGAGTCATCCCGCCGGCGCGGCGCAGGATCGAGGTCCGGGCGGCGACGATGCTCTTGCGCGCCCGGCCGATGTCGCGGGGCACCAGCGAGACGCCGGTCTTCTTTGCGTATTCGTGGAGGTCTTTCAGCTCTTCGTAGGAGATGGTTTCCCGGTCGAGGTAATACTCGATCATCTTTTCCGGGAAACTGTTAGCCTCGAAAATCTGGGTCTTCAGCCGCCGGACCTTCTCCTGGGTCTTGCGGCCCCGGGAGCTGTTGAGGTTCTTCAGCACGCTGGAGAGCGCTCGATGGTAGTAGCTCTGCATGAAATAGTAGTTGTTGTCCAGCACAGCGTTGATCAGCTTCTCGAACTTCGGGGTCAGCGGCACCTGCTTGCCCGCCGGGCCCAGCAGCAGGGTCCCCTTGCGCAGGGCATCGTTGAGAAAGCGGTGGTGGTTGTCCAGCAAGACCTCGTCCAGCAATTCCTCGAACTTCCGGGCCACCCGGCGCAGCCGGTCGGGGGTGCAGCAGCATGATGTGCCCTCTTCGCTGACGATCCGCTGGCCCACCTCGCGGGAGACTTCGAGCAGCGTGTCCCGCTGCTTGAGGTCGGTGATCATTTCCGGCAATACGGCATTGATCTTTGTGTAATAACTTTCCTTGAGGAATGAGAGGATCTGCCTGCTGTCCTCGGGGAGGGTGCAGCAGCAGTCGCGAAGGATCAGCTCCACCTGCAGGGCGAGCTTCTGCGCCGGGTTGACCAGGGCTTCACTGGTCAGCGTCGTTTTTGTGGTTTTCTTCGCGGTTTTGGTGGTCTTTTTCTTTGTCGCCGTGGCGGTGGATGTTTTCATTGTATTTTTACCCTCACTGCGGAAGCGCTTGATGTGGCTCCTGGATAGTTAGCATGGCCTAACTGACTGTGGCCTTCGAACGACCCGAAGTATTAAAAGTTGCATCTCATTGATATTAAGTTGCTTACACCAATGATCTGCGAAAGCAGTCAACATTCATAAAGGAAATATAATCCGTAATCTATACCATGTCAATAGGTTTTATTAATTTTTTTACCGGAACAGGGGCAGAGTGAGGCGCGAAGGAGGTGCGGAGTGGGTGATTTTTGCGTGCGAAATGGACCATTGGGGACGTACTTGTGTTATTGCGTTTCTGGTTGGGATATGAGCTTAAAGACCCGGAAACGCAAGAACGCAAGTACGTCCCCGGCCATCGTTAGCCCGATGTAGCATTGGCCCTTGCACTCCCGGCCGCTCTGATTATCATTCTGATATCATCCAGGAAATTGACTTTCGCCAACATGGAGGAGACGCACTCTTGATTTCAGACAAGCTCAAACCGTTCGGAACCACCATCTTCAGTGAGATGACCGCCCTGGCCCAGCAGCACGGGGCCATCAACCTTTCCCAGGGATTTCCCGATTTTGAAGGCCCGCCCGAGGTGCTGGACGCGGCCGTGACGGCACTGCGCTCCGGGGACAACCAGTATGCCAGGTCCATGGGCCACCCGAGGCTGGTTGAGGCCGTTGCCCGGCACCAGGAGCGGCATTACGGGATGAAACTGGATCCGTATTCCGAGGTCTCCGTGTTCAGCGGGGCCACGGAAGGGATCGCGTCATCGCTGCTGGGTCTGCTCAACCCGGGTGACGAGGTGATCCTGTTCGAGCCTTTCTATGACAGCTATCCCGCCTGCGTGGCCCTGGCCGGCGAAGCAGGTGGCCGCCGCCCAGGCCGCACACCAGTTCGTCACCTTTGCCACGGCCACGCCGCTGCAGGTGGCGGTGGCCCATGCGCTGGATCATCTGGGGGATGACTACTACAAGGCGTTCATCGCTGACTACAGCGAGAAGCGGCGGTTTCTGCTGGCGGCTCTGGAGGCGGCGGGGATGAAACCGGCACCACCCCAGGGCACGTACTTCGTGCTGGCCGACTTCACCCGGATTCACCCGGGGGATGATCGTGCTTTTGTGCGCTCCCTCATCGAAGAGAAGGGGGTGGCGGCCATTCCGCCCAGCGTGTTCTACAAGGCCCATCCTGAAGCAGGGCAAAAGCTGGTGCGCTTCGTCTTTTGCAAGGGCATGGAAACCCTGCAGGCTGCCGCGGAGCGGCTGGGGCGGAAGTCACGAAGGTGACCGGCAGTTCACCCGAAACTGATGATTCTGTTCATGCGAAGAGATCCCGGCAACAGAATTATCACCAATATAACGCTTGTCGCGTGATCTAATAGATCATATATATTGTCATATATTTATGATGGAGAACGCCATGAGAACGACCATCAACGTGGAAGATGACATTTTTGAGGATCGGATGCGCTTCACGGACGCGAAGACCAGAACGGACGCCGTCAACCGTGCTATCGTCGAATGGGTGCGTCGCAAGCGGATTCTTCTGTTCCGGGCCAGGCGGGGGAAGATCGCCTGGGAGGGCGACCTCGAGGAGATGCGTGCGGCTGAGGTCAAGGAAAGTGAGCAGACCCATGGCTGACGTGCTTGTCGACACCTCGGTCTGGATCGATTTCTTTCGCAACGACACGAGCCGACCCGGTGATTCGCTGGACAGCTTGCTCGAGGAAGATCGGGCTCTGCTCTGCGGCATCGTCGAGATGGAAATCTTCCAGGGGCTGAGAAGCAGTGAACGGCGGGAGGTGGAGGCGGCCTTCGAACTGATTCCGTATGTCGAAACCACACGGGAAGACTGTATTGCCGCCGGAACCCTGTGGCCGAGCCTCCGGAAGGAGGGGGATACGGGTCCCCCCACCGATTGCCTGATCGCCCAGCTGTGCCTCCGTCACGACTTTTACCTCTTCTCCCTCGACGCACACTTCGACAGGATCAAGCAGCTGAAACGCCTCAAATAGAACTGGCTGCGATGATTTCCTCGGCGCACAGGGAATGAGCTCAAAAGCACCAGAAAGAAAAAAAGGGGAGACCACCTCTCGGTGGTATCCCCTTTACTACGTCAGTCTCAATTGCCGGCCTACGACCCCGCCGTCACCTTGGCGCAGATCTGATCCCGGTTCATCCTCGCGATGTTGTTCAGGCTGATTTCCTTGGGACAGGCCGCTTCGCACTCGCCATGGTTGGTGCCGTTGCCGAAGCCCGTTACGGCGGCCGAAAAAGATCAATCCAGGTTCGTCTTGAGGCTGTGATTCTCCGGGCTCTACGTGTAAACTTCCGTCTGGCTGCTTCCGGAGAAGAACTGAACGGTGTTGTTCAGCATCTTCGGCGCCGGGGACGCGCCCTGTCCATCTGCTCGCGGCAGCCCGGGGGAACCGAATGCTTCGCATACGCACCATACTGGGGCCGGAAGCGCCGCTGGCCTCCCAGCGAATCGCCGCGGCCCAGCAGATCCTGCGCGAAAACTTTCCCGGTTGGGAGCATGACGCCGACCGGATGCAGCAGTGGCTGCGTGATCCGGTGAAAAGCGGCTGGCGCGCCTCGCTGCTGGTGGCGGAGACGCGGCTGGGACGGGTCAACGGGTTCGCGCTGGTCCTGCACTTCGCGCGTATCGGCTACTCGTTCCTCGATTACATTGCCGTGCGCAAGGGGATTCGAGGGCGCGGGCTCGGCGGTGCGCTCTACGAAGCCGTCCGTGAGCATTGCCTGGCCACCGGTGCGCGCGGGCTGTTTCTCGAGGCGGAGTCCGACGACCCCCGGCTGGCGGAGGACGAGCGCACCCTCGAGCAGAACCGGCAGCGCCTGCGTTTTTACGAGTACTATGGCGTGTTCCCCGTCGCCAACACCGAGTATCACCTGCCCCTGGGCAAGGATCCGAGCAGCGCCTGCCTGCTCTACGACTCGCTGGGCCGACCGGCCAGGCTCGCCCTGTCGGACGCACGACGGGCCGTGCGACTGATCCTCGACACGCGGTTCGCCGACCTGACCACCCCGACCTACATCCGCCGCGTCGTTCGCTCCTTCCGTGATGATCCGGTCCAGTTCCGACCGCCCCTCTACGTGAAGCGTCGAACACCCCGCCCGCCCACCGCCGGCCGTCTTGAAAAGGCCTACGCCCTGGTGGTCAATCACAAGCACGTGATCCACCACGTCCAGGATCGCGGCTACGAGGAACGCCCTGCACGGGTGGGGGCCCTGATGGAGGCCATGGAACGCACCGGGCTGTTTACTGCGGTGCGTCCCAAGCGTTTTGCCGAATCGCACATCACAACCGTTCACGACCGGGCCTACGTTCGCTTCCTCAAGCAGATTTGCCGGACACTGGTTTCGGGTACTCCCGTTTACGCCGACACCTTCCCCCGCCGGCAGCCCTCCAGGGTACCGCGCCGGCCACACCCTGATCTCGCCGGCTTTTACTGCCTCGATTCATTTACACCGTTGGACGACGGTGCCTACCGGGCCGCCAGGGCGGCCGTCGACGCCGCCCTGACCGGTGCGGAGGAGGTGCTGACCGGAGTGCCCCTGGCCTATGCTCTTTGCCGGCCCCCCGGGCACCATGCCGAGCGGGCCCTCTACGGCGGGTTCTGCTACTTCAACAATGCCGCGATCGCCGCCCAGTTCTTCAGCAGCCAGGGCAAGACGGCCATCCTGGACCTCGACTTCCATCACGGCAACGGCACCCAGGACATCTTCTACCAGCGTGGCGATGTGCTGACCGTATCACTGCACGGTCACCCCGGACGGGCCTACCCCTATTTCGCCGGCTACGCTGACGAGACCGGCGACGGCGATGGCCGCGGCTACAACCTGAACATTCCCCTGCCGGAAGGCACGGAAAACCGTGCCTATCTTGCCGCAGTGAAACGCGCCGTGAACCGCACACGGCGTTTCCGGCCGGCCTATCTCGTGGTCAGCCTCGGTTTCGATACCCTGCGCGGTGACCCCACCGGGTTCTTCTCTCTGACCCCCGCGGCGCTTCAGGAGGCCGGCCGCCTGCTGGCCGCCCTGCGCTACCCGACACTGGTGGTGCAGGAAGGTGGCTATAACCTGCGCAACCTGCGGCAGGGCGCTGAGGCTTTTTTTCGCGGTTGGGTTGAAGGCACAATCAACTGATCGCGCCTTTTGCCGGCCCAGGGCGTTGGTGAAAAACGCAAGCCAATCACCAGGCATTTCTTGACGAAGGAGATGGAAGCACCTAATCTTGAAGGAAATCAACCCCGTCTCAACGGATGATTTTCCCGAGGCGCATCCCGTTGCAATGGTTCTATCATCGGGGTTGATGCTCAGGAGCCTCGGAACCCCACGGAGGTGGACCCATGGACCAGTCCTATGCGAATCCGACCCAGGTCATACCCGTCGCGGCAATCGACGTGGACGCGCGTGCACGCTTCATCATCCGCACATACACGCATCTGTTTGGCGCCATTCTCGGCTTTATCCTGATCGAGTTCCTGTTGTTCACCAGCGGGGCGGCCGAGACGATAGCCCGCGCCATGCTCTCGGTCAGCTGGCTCTTCGTGCTGGGCGGGTTTATCCTGGTCAGCTGGTTGGCCAGCCACGCCGCGCATCGCTCGATCTCGCTGGGAACGCAGTACCTGGCGCTGTGCGGTTTCGTCGTTGCCGAGGCGATCATCTTTGTGCCGCTGCTCTACATCGCCGACCACTACGCACCGGGCACCATCTCCAGCGCGGCGATGGTCACGCTCCTGGCCTTCGCCGCGTTGACCGGTATCGCGGTCTGGACGCGCAAGGACTTCTCCTTCCTCGGGGGCGTTCTGCGCTGGGCCTTCGTCCTGGCCCTCGTGGCCATCGTCGGCGGCGTGATCTTCGGTTTCCAGCTGGGCACCTGGTTCTCGGTGGCCATGGTCGGCCTGGCGGGAGCGGCGATCCTCTACGACACGAGCAATGTCCTGCACCATTACCCGGAAGACCGCTACGTCGGGGCGGCGCTCGAACTGTTCGCCTCCGTCGCGATGATGTTCTGGTACGTGCTGCGACTGTTCCTTAACCGCAATTGACCATCGGCCGGGACATCTGCCTACGATGCCTTGGTAACCTTCGCCACGATCTGGTCCCGGCTCATCCTCGCGATGTTGTTGAGGCTGATCTCCTTGGGACAGGCGGCTTCGCACTCGCCACCACCCATCTGCTCGATCATCTTCCGCACCCCAAGTGTGGTGCTCGGGCTGGCCCTGGGGTAAGAGCGCCAGCTGCGAGATTTTGGCCGATACAAATAGCGCGGACGAGGCGTTGGGCACTGGGCCACGCTGGCCCCGCCGCCGATGCACTTGGGCGGCGTCAATGGCCAGGTCGGCGTTTTCCTTGGGGATCAGGATGGCGTCCTGTGGGCTTCTCAGGAACGACCGCCCATTTTTTCGTACCAGGTCCCCCGGCCCCGTCCCCGCCGTGCCAGTTGCCCGACCTCGACAAGTCTTGTCAGGTGGTCCTTGATGGTATTCCTGTTGGCCCCGGTGACGGCGGCTGCTTCACGCACCGTTACCCGCCCATGTTCGCGCACGATGCCGAGCAGTTTTTCTGACAACGGCGACAGCGGAGCCATCAACCGCTCCTGTTCCACCCTTCGCTCCAGAACATCCTTTTGCCGGCCCAGGGCGCTGATGAAAAACGCCAGCCAATCAGCAAGCCGGGACTCGCCTGTGTCCATCGTCGTCTTAGCGCTTCGCAGCGCTCTGTAGTACTCTTCCTTGTTCTCCTCGACGATTCGCTCGAGGGAGCTGTATGGGACGTAACTGTAGCCGGCCTGCAGCAGAAGCAATGTGGTCAGCGCTCTCGACAGCCGGCCGTTGCCGTCCTGGAACGGGTGAATCGCCAGGAATCGCAATACAAAGACAGCAATGACCAACAGGGGGTGGTGCTTCTCTTCTTCGACGCAGCGGTCGATCGAGGTGACGAGACCTTCCATCAATTGCGGTGTGTCGAAGGGCGTCGCCGTTTCGAAGATCACGCCCACGCTTCGGCCGTCTGCATCGAACGCCTCGACGTGGTTGGGCAGTGTTTTGTAGCTGCCACGATGCCGCTCATCCTTTCGGGAGTATTTCAGCAGGACGCCATGAAGCTGGCGGATCGAATTCTCGCTGAACGGAATGTCGGGCCAGGAATCGAAAATCAGCTCCATCGACTCGGCATAGCCCGCCACTTCCTCCTCGTCTCGAGAGCGGAAGGATGTCACGTCAAGCCCGGCCAGGAGTCGCTCGATCTCGTCATCGTTGAGTTTGACACCCTCGATCCTGGTCGAGGACCCGACTGACTCGATGGTGGCGATGCGTTTCAGCGCCGACAACCGCTCTGGCGCAAGATTACCGAGGGCCTGCCAACGGCCCTTGAACTCATCGATCTCCCCGATGGTCTTGACCAGTTCGGGTGACAGCATGGTGTTTGCCAGTGGATCCATGATCGACCTCCATATTTACACCCATATTTATCCATTTTGTGATGTTTTGTCAAGACAATTGGATGTAATTGGATGGATTATTGGCGGCTGCAGGTTGTCCAGACGACCCGAGAGAAATGGGCATCGGGTCAAGACTCACCAGGTTATTCCGCCAGGGTGGCCGTCCAGGGGAGCGCGATGATATCGGGGGCGAGGCGGTAGCATTGACGGCCGGCGTAGATCACCAGCCCTGTCATCACCCGGTTCCGGGGATATGTCTCCTTGAACGCTCGCAGGCCGCGGGTGTCATGTCCGCTCAGCTGTGTCTTGCACTTGATTGCAATGGGGTGGAAACGGCCGTCTCGTTCCAGGACGAGGTCCACTTCGCCTCCTCCATGTGACCGCCAGTGCCAGGCCTGCGGCGGGACGCCGAGATCGACGAATTGCCGGTACACGTCATTCACGGCCCAGGTTTCGAACAATGCTCCAATCAGGGGGTTCACGGCCAGCGCTTCTGGTGAGGAAATGCGCTGCAGGTAGCTGGCCAGACCGGTGTCCCTCAAGAACCCTTTCCGTTTTCCACTGAGTCGCTTGACCGCGTTGCCCTGGTACGGGAACAGCTCCCGCCACTGGTATGTATTGCTGAGCAGGTCGAGCCATTTCCGGGCCGTGTTCGGCGAGATGTCGATGTCTCGCCCGAGCTGGCTCGCGTTGACTTCCTGGGCGGTGAGGGCCGCGGAAAGACCGAGAAAACGATCAAAATTGGCCAGTTCCCTGATGTTCTCCATCGAGCGCACATCCCGCTCCACATACGTTTGAATGTAGGAAAGGAAATAGTCCGGAACGGCGCTGTCCGGCAGGTCCAGCAGGCCGGGCAGACAGCCCCGCCAGAGGAATCGGGCCAGCGGATCCGGCTCATCATCCGGTCCAGC